>NZ_JBEPAP010000035.1:0-90402 GCF_040298665.1 Streptomyces sp. NPDC001508 | reverse complement strand
CTGCGGGCGGCCGGTCCGGGCGGACCTGAGCAGGATGTCTTCGGTGGCATGCCCCCGCAGCGCGGCGGCGGCGCCGACCGGGGCCGGCAGCCGCAGCTGCCACCGCGCGGCGGGCCGCGGGCCGAGCTGCCGGGCGGCAACCCGCAGCCGCGCACGCCCGGTTGGAGCGACGAGAACGCGCGGCCGCCGCTGTCCCGGGCCTCGCTCGACACCCCGCGCGGCCATGACGAGCAGGATGCGGCGCAGACCTCGCGCATGCCGCGGTTCGACGACCGCCAGGGCCCCGGCTCGACGGCGGAGATACCGGCGATCCCGGCGGCCGACGCCCCTCAGGATCCGGCCGTCACGGACGAGTTCTCCCGGCCGGACTTCACCGGCGCGAACGACGCCCAGAACACCGGTCAGTTCGCCCGCCCCGGCCTCGACGCCCCGCAGGGCGGCGGCTCGTTCGGCCGCCCGGGCGGGCCCGGCCGGCAGGGCTCGGGCCAGTTCGTGCGCTCCGACGTCTTCGGCACGCCGAGCGGCCGGCCGGACGCCCCCGCCCCGGACGGGTTCGCCGCCCAGCAGGCGTACGACGACGGTTCCACCGGCCCCTTCGCCACGCCGGACTACGACAACGGCTCCACGGGGCGGTCCCCGGCGCAGGGTTACGACAACGGCTCCACCGGCCAGTTCCCCGCACAGGGCTACGACAACGGCTCCTCCGGGCGGTCCCCGGCACAGGACTACGACAACGGCTCCACCGGGCGGACCCCGGCACAGGACTACGACAACGGTGCCACCGGGCGGTCCCCGGCACAGGACTACGACAACGGCTCCACCGGGCGGTCCCCGGCGCAGGGCTACGACAACGGTGCCACCGGCCAGTTCCCCGCACAGGACTTCGACAACGGCTCCACCGGGCGGCACTCGCTGCCCGGCCGGCCGAACCAGCAGCACACGGGCCAGTTCGAGCGGCCGCAGACCAACGGCCGGGGCGCCGACTTCTCCGGGCAGCGCCCGTCGGTGCCGCCGCGGCGCACGCCCCGTCAGGAGCCGGAGGCGCTGCCCCCGGCGACCGGTCCCGGTGACGGCCGTACACCGCTGTACGACACGCTGGAGACCAACTGGTTCCGCGGCGGCCAGCAGGGCAACGGCTCGGCTCCGGCCGGGCAGCAGCCGCAGGGCGGGCCGGCTCCTTCGACGGGTCCGCAGCGTCCTGTCACGAGTTCCTGGCGCAGCTCGCCGAACGACGAACTCGTCCGGCAGGCCGAGCGGGTGCGCCAGCCCGCGGCGGGCGGGGTCACCACCTCCGGCCTGCCGCGCCGGGTACCCCGGGCGAACCTCGTCCCGGGCACGGCTCAGCAGCAACAGCACCAAAGCGGTCCGCAGGTCTCGCGCGCGCCCGATGACGTGCGCGGACGGCTGACCAATCTCCGTCGGGGTATCGCGCAGGGTCGTCAGGTCAACAACGGCCAGACCGGCAGCTTCCCGAGCCCCACTCACCAGCAGGAGCGTTAGTTGAGCCAGATGAGCCAGGCGGCACAGAATCTCAACTGGTTGATCACCAACTTCGTGGACAACACCCCCGGGGTGTCCCACACCGTCGTCGTGTCCGCCGACGGACTCCTTCTGGCGATGTCGGAAGGCTTTCCCCGCGACCGCGCCGACCAGCTCGCGGCCGTCGCCTCCGGGCTCACCTCGCTGACGGCCGGGGCCTCCCGGATCTTCGAGGGGGGCGATGTGGCGCAGACGGTCGTCGAGATGGAACGCGGGTTCCTCTTCCTCATGTCCATCTCGGACGGCTCGTCCCTCGCCGTCCTGGCCCACCCCGAGTGCGACATCGGCCTCGTCGGCTATGAGATGGCGCTCCTCGTCGACCGCGCGGGCGCCGTCCTCACACCCGACCTGCGCGCCGAACTACAGGGCAGTCTGCTCCACTGACCGGCCCCGGATCTACCCAGCTCACCAAATCACCGTCCGGCCGCCACAATCCCCCCACGGCCCCGTCAGACGGCACGACTGACCGACCTGCTGTCCCGCCCGGAGGATTCATGACCCCGCCCACCGCCTCTCATGATCCGTACGCGGAGCCGTACGGGGACGAGGGCGACCAGCCGCTGGTACGTCCCTACGCGATGACCGGCGGCCGGACCCGGCCGCGCTACCAGCTCGCCATCGAGGCACTGATCAGCACCACGGCCGACCCGGCAGCGCTCATGGGGCTGCTCCCGGAGCACCAGCGGATCTGCCATCTGTGCCGCGAGGTGAAGTCCGTGGCCGAGGTGTCCGCGCTGCTCACCATGCCCCTGGGCGTGGCCCGGATCCTGGTCGCCGACCTCGCCGAGGCCGGCCTGGTCGCCATCCACCAGCCGGGTGGCGACGAGAACAACGGCGGTGCACCGGACGTGACACTGCTCGAAAGGGTGCTCAGTGGACTTCGCAAGCTCTGACGGGGGGCGGGCCACCACCTCCGCGAAGATCGTGGTGGCGGGTGGCTTCGGCGTCGGCAAGACGACCTTCGTCGGTGCCGTCTCCGAGATCAACCCGCTGCGCACGGAGGCCGTGATGACGTCCGCCAGCGCGGGCATCGACGACCTCACCCACACCGGGGACAAGACCACCACCACGGTGGCCATGGACTTCGGCCGTATCACGCTCGACCAGGACCTGATCCTCTACCTGTTCGGCACCCCCGGCCAGGACCGGTTCTGGTTCATGTGGGACGACCTGGTGCGCGGCGCCATCGGCGCCGTGGTCCTGGTGGACACCCGTCGGCTGGCCGACTGTTTCCCGGCGGTCGACTACTTCGAGAACAGCGGTCTGCCGTTCGTCATCGCGCTCAACGGTTTTGACGGCCACCAGCCGTACTCCCCCGACGAGGTGCGTGAGGCACTGCAGATCGGACCGGACACGCCGATCATCACGACGGACGCCCGGCATCGGGCCGACGCCAAGAGTGCGCTGATCACGCTGGTCGAGCACGCCCTCATGGCCCGGCTGAGGTAGCGGCTAGCACTCAAGTCGGCAGTGACATACGGCAGTTGTCGTACGGACAGCGGAGCGGGCTGTGGCCTTTGACACGGTCGGCTCCGCTGTTCATAACGTTTCGGCAGAGGAATCGGATGGTACGGCCACGCGTCGTTGTCGACCGGTGCCGCTGCGCTCACAAAGGCCCCGTCTTTTGACGGGGCTCGCTCTTTATGACCGTTTTATCTGCGATACGGATCACTCGGAATCCGTGATTTCCACTGTTTGGAAGTGTGCTGGTCGTCGTGCTGGAATGCCTGAACTGCCCATTAGTCAAGGACGTACTCCGTAGCTGAGTGGGGCTGAGTGATCCCTGACCCACGGGGCTCTGAGAGACTGCGGCACGACGTAGGTGCCCGCCGCCGAGAGGTTGTTGGTCGAGTGAGGCGAAGCAAGAGCGGTCCCGAGCCGTCGGCCCGGGGGAACTTCACCCCGCCGCGCGCTGCGGCGCCCACCCCTGTGCCCGGCTGGGAGCGGTCGGCGACCCCCACCCCGCGCGGCGGCCGTCTCTCTCCGCGCAACTGGCGGGTGCCGACCCGGCTGAACGCGATCCTGCTGATACCCGTGGTGGTCGGTCTCGTCATGGGCGGCTTCCAGGTGAAGAGTTCGATCGACACCTGGCAGCAGGCCCGGGACGCGGAGAGCACCGCCCGCCTGGTCCGCGCCGCCCTCACCTATGCCGACGCCCTCTACGTCGAGCGTGATGTCTCCGCGGCGCCCCTGCTGCTGAACACCGACAAGGACACCGTCACCGAGGCCCGCAAGAAGACCGACCAGGCCGCCGCCGCCTTCGACGAGGCCGCCCAGGGCATGCCGCACACGGCCGGCCTGGAGCGCCGTCTGAAGCTGTTCCGGCAGGAGGAGCCCAAGCTCCAGGGCCTGCGGGCGAGCGCCTACACCACCAAGCTCACCGGTGTGAACACCGAAGAGGGCTACGTCGGCGTCGCCCATCCCCTGATGGAGTTCGCCAACGAACTCGGTCTGGGCACCGGCAGCGTCACCTCCTACGGCCGTACCGTCTACGCCATCTCGCTGACCAAGGCCGCGCTGTCGCTGGAGCGTTCCATCGGTATGCACCTGCTGGTCAAGCCCGGCCCGGACGCGCCGAACCTGGCCACCCAGCGGGTCGCCCTCTCCTCCTACGCCTATCTGGAGCGGATCGCCGTCGAGGAGTACCGCGCCGGTGGCACCGACGCGGACGCGCAGAAGCTCGTCGACGCCGAGAAGAAGATCAAGGCCGACGGCGTCGCACTGGTCCAGGAGGCCAGGGCCAAGGACCCGAAGTACGTGGCCCCGCCGTCCAACACGACCACGATGGTCTCCGCCGTGGCCACCCTGCCGGACACCGGCGCGCCCGCCCGTGACCAGCTCGCCCAGAAGGGCATCACCGCGCAGAACTGGTGGGCGGTCAACACCCTCAAGTTCACCGCGTACCGCCAGATCGAGGCGGACCTGGCCGACAAGGCCGTGAGCGAGGCATCCGGCATCGCCGCCGACGCCCGGACCGCTGCCTTCATCACGGGTGCCGCGGTCGTGGTCGCGCTGCTCGTCGCGTTCATCCTGGCCGGTGCCGTCGCCCGGCAGATGAGCCGCTCGATGCGGCAGCTGCGCAACGCCGCCTTCGGCATCGCCGAGCAGCGCCTGCCGATGCTGGTCGACCAGCTCTCGCGCACCGACCCGGGCCGTGTCGACACCCGGGTCCCGCCGATCCCGATCGCCTCGACCGACGAGATCGGCGAGGTCGCCCGGGCCTTCGACCAGGTCCACCGCGAGGCCGTCCGGCTCGCCGCCGAGCAGGCCATGCTGCGGGGCAACATCAACGCGATCTTCACCAATCTCTCGCGCCGCAACCAGGCGCTGATCGAGGGCCAGCTGACCCTGATCACCGACCTTGAGAACAACGAGGCCGAGCCGGACCAGCTGGAGAACCTCTTCAAGCTGGACCACCTCGCCACCCGTATGCGCCGCAACGGCGAGAACCTGCTCGTCCTCGCCGGCGAGGAACCCGGCCGCCGCTGGGACCAGCCCGTCCCGCTCGTCGACGTACTGCGCGCGGCCTCCTCCGAGGTGGAGCAGTACGAGCGCGTGGAACTGTCCGGCGTACCGGAGGCCGAGATCCACGGCCGCGCGGTCACCGATCTCGTGCACCTGCTGGCCGAGCTGCTGGAGAACGCGACGACGTTCTCCTCGCCGCAGACCAAGGTTCGGGTCACCGCCACCCGGCTGCCGGACGGTCGGATCATGATCGAGATCCACGACAAGGGCATCGGCCTGACCGCCGAGGACTTCGCGGACATCAACCACAAGCTCGCCAACCCGCCGACCGTGGACGCGGCGATCTCCCAGCGCATGGGCCTGTTCGTGGTCGGCCGGCTGTCCGACCGGCACGGCATCCGCGTCCAGCTGCGGCCCTCGGGAGAGCAGGCCGGCACCACCTCCCTGGTCATGCTCCCCGACGCCATCACCCACGGCGGTGGCGGTGAACAGCCGCTGGACCGCGAGGAGTTCACGGTCTCGCAGATCATCCCGGAGCAGCAGTTCCAGGGCGAGAACTTCAACCAGCCGCCGCCGCTGCGCACCGCCGCCGAACTCGGCTTCGACGACACCCGCTACACCGACGTCCCGGACGACATCCGCGAACTGAACCCGGTGGGCCGCTCGTTGATGCGCGAGGAGCGCCGCGCGGCCCTGGAGGCCCAGTCGCAGGACCCGGCCCAGCCCGCCGAGGCGCAGCCGGAGACCCCCGAGGCGCCCTCCTACGCCGAGGAGTTCGGCGCGCCGGCCTACGACGCCGGCGGTACCGGCTACCAGGAGCAGCCCGCGGCCTACGACCCGCAGCCGGCCTACGAGGAGCCGGGCCGTGCGGCGTACGACGAGCAGTACTTCGCGGCGGGCGGCGGCCTCCCGCAGGGCGACGCCTTCGCGGCGGGCGGCGGCTACCCGCAGCTGTCTTATACGGAGCCGTCGTATCCGGAGCCCGTCCAGGAGCAGCAGGCCGGCGCCCATGCCGCCGCGGCCGACCCCTACCGCCCCTTCGAGGAGCAGCCGCAGCAGGGCGGCTGGCCGCAGCAGGACGGTTACCACCACGGCTATCCGGCCCAGTACGCTGCCGAACCGGAATCCGCGCAGGCCGGTGACGTGGCGGAGCGGGACCGCGTAGGCTTCGACCGTCCGGGACCGGCTTCCTCCGCCGTCCACGAGCTGACCGACGCCGGGCTGCCCCGCCGCGGATCCCACGCGAGCGGTCCGAACGGCAACGGCGCGGGCGGCGCGGCGGGCGCGCGCCAGGAGCCGTCGGCTCCCGCACCGGAGAGCAACGGCGACAGCGCGTGGCGTTCGGCCAACGACGAGCGCTGGCAGCAGGCCTCGCAGCTGCGCAAGCCCAAGGCAGGCGGGGTCACCGCCTCCGGCCTGCCTCGGCGGGTGCCCAAGGCCAACCTGGTCGAGGGCGCCGCGGAAGCCACCCCGCAGGGAGGCCCACAGGTCTCCCGCGCCCCGGAGGACATCCGGGGCCGGCTGAGCAACCTGCGTCGGGGCGTCCAGCGCGGGCGCAACGCCGGTGCAGGCAGTGAAACGAACGGCCAGGGCTTCGGTCCTGACAGCACCTACGACCAGGAGCGTTAGTGTGAGCCCGATGAGCCAGGCGGCACAGAACCTGAACTGGTTGATCACCAACTTCGTGGACAGCACCCCGGGGGTGTCCCACACCGTGGTGGTCTCCGCCGACGGACTCCTTCTGGCGATGTCCGAAGGCTTTCCCCGCGACCGCGCCGACCAGCTCGCGGCCGTCGCCTCCGGTCTGACGTCTCTGACGGCAGGCGCCTCCCGGATCTTCGAGGGGGGCAGCGTGAATCAGACGGTTGTGGAGATGGAGCGGGGATTCCTCTTCATCATGTCCATCTCCGACGGCTCGTCCCTCGCAGTCCTGGCACACCCCGAGGCGGACATCGGCCTCATCGGGTACGAGATGGCGCTTTTGGTGGACCGCGCGGGCACGGTTCTCACCCCGGATCTCCGCGCGGAACTCCAGGGAAGCCTTCTCAACTAACAGACAGACGGTGCGTTTTCGGGTCCCGGGGCCGTAAGGTTTCGGGACGCGGCTTCCCAGGGACGGGTGCCCGGCACGGTCGGAGGAGGAGAAAAGTGGCAACACCCCCAAGCGGTTCGTCTGCGGGTAACTGGTCGTACGGTCCTGCCCAGGGCCAGGGCGACGGTTCGGCGAACCGGTACAACTTCCCCTCCACCCCGAGCCACCGGCAGCCGTACGCACCGCAGGGCCCCGGCCCTTCGCCGTACGACCAGCCGTCGGCACCGCGCATCCAGCCGGTGCAGCCGCAGCGCCGCCCCGAGCCGGCGCCCACCACGGCGGCGAACAACCCCTTGGTGCGTCCGTACGCCATGACCGGCGGCCGGACCCGCCCGCGGTACCAGCTCGCCATCGAGGCGCTGGTGCACACCACCGCGCAGCCGCACCAGATGCAGGGCCAGTTGCCCGAGCATCAGCGGATCTGCCATCTGTGCCGAGAGATCAAGTCGGTCGCCGAGATCTCGGCGTTGCTGACCATCCCCCTCGGCGTGGCCAGGATCCTCGTCGCCGACTTGGCGGAGGCGGGCCTGGTAGCCATCCATCAGCCCGGCGGCGACGAGACCGCCGGTGGCCAGCCAGACGTGACACTGCTCGAAAGGGTGCTCAGTGGACTTCGCAAGCTCTAGCGGCGGTCCTTCCCGCTCCACCACCTCAGCGAAGATCGTGGTGGCGGGCGGCTTCGGCGTGGGTAAGACCACGTTCGTCGGCGCCGTCTCGGAGATCAACCCGCTGCGCACAGAGGCCGTCATGACGTCCGCTTCAGCAGGCATCGACGACCTCACCCACACCGGGGACAAGACGACCACGACGGTCGCCATGGACTTCGGCCGCATCACCCTCGACCAGGACCTGATCCTTTACCTGTTCGGCACCCCCGGCCAGGACCGGTTCTGGTTCATGTGGGACGACCTGGTGCGCGGCGCCATCGGCGCGATCGTGCTGGTCGACACCCGCCGGCTGGCCGACTGCTTCCCCGCGGTCGACTACTTCGAGAACTCGGGTCTCCCCTTCGTCATCGCCCTGAACGGCTTCGACGGCAGCCAGCCGTACTCCCCCGACGAGGTGCGTGAGGCGCTGCAGATCGGGCCGGACACGCCGATCATCACGACGGACGCGCGGCACCGGGCGGATGCGAAGAGTGCGCTGATCACTCTCGTGGAGCACGCGTTGATGGCTCGGCTGCGCTGAGTTGTTTCCCGCGGCGTTCGACTACCGGGGGCCGCGGGCGGTCGTACGCCGGCTGCGGGTGGTCGGTGGCCGCTCGCCGTTCCCCGCGCCCCTTCGGGGGCGCGTCCCCCTGAGCGCAGTTCCCCGCGCCCCCTTGGGGCGCACGCCGAGAAGGGCCCCTCTGGTGGTGAGGGGCCCTTCTTGGCGTGCGGGGGGTCAGGCGTGCCAGCTGTGGGGGGCTCGGAATCCTGGCTCGCGGTCCAGGCGGCGCCAGCCGGCCTTGGCGCGGCCTCGGTGCGCGGGGGCAGCCTCAAAGCTGCGGGCGGCGGCACGGGCCAGCAGAATCGCCGTTATCGCGGCGACCTCCTCGGGCTCGGCGTGGCCCTTCTCGACGCGGATGTCGGGAGTGTTCATGGCTGTCAGTCTCCGTAAGAGAGGTTTCCGCGCGGGAACCAGTGGGTTACCGCGGGTCCGCCGGGGTCACTGCGGGGGGTTGCCGTGCTTGCGTGAGGGCAGGTCGGCGTGCTTGGTGTGCAGCATCGCCAGGGACTTGGCCAGCACTTCGCGGGTCTCGGCCGGGTCGATGACGTCGTCCACCAGGCCACGCTCCGCCGCGTAGTACGGGTGCATCAGCTCGGCCTTGTACTCCTTGACCATCTTCTGCCGCATGGCCTCGGGGTCCTCGGCCCCGGCGATCTGCCGGCGGAAGATGACGTTGGCCGCGCCGTCCGCACCCATCACCGCGATCTCGTTGGTGGGCCAGGCATACGTGAGGTCGGCGCCGATGGACTGGCTGTCCATGACGATGTACGCGCCTCCGTACGCCTTGCGGAGGATGAGCGAGATCCTCGGCACGGTCGCGTTGCAGTAGGCGTACAGCAGCTTCGCGCCGTGCCGGATGATCCCGCCGTGCTCCTGGTCGACACCGGGGAGGAACCCAGGGACATCCAGGAAGGTGACGATCGGGACGTTAAAAGCGTCACACATCTGAACAAAGCGCGCAGCTTTTTCACTCGCCTCGATGTCCAGCACACCCGCGAGCACCTGCGGCTGGTTGGCGACGATGCCGACGACCTGTCCGTCGATGCGGGCCAGTGCGCAGATGATGTTGCGGGCCCAGCGCTCGTGGACCTCCAGATACTCGCCGTCGTCGACGATCTCCTCGATGACCTTGGCCATGTCGTAGGGGCGGTTGCCGTCCGCCGGGACCAGGTCGAGCAGGGCATCGCCGCGCCGGTCCACCGGGTCGGCCGACTCCACGCGCGGCGGGTTCTCCCGGTTGTTCTGCGGCAGCAGCGACAGGAGGTAGCGCACCTCCGCGATGCAGGTCTCCTCGTCGTCGTAGGCGAAGTGGCACACACCGGAGGTCTCGGCGTGCACATCGGCCCCGCCCAGTCCGTTCTGGGTGATCTCCTCGCCGGTGACCGCCTTGACCACGTCGGGCCCGGTGATGAACATCTGCGAGGTCTCACGGACCATGAACACGAAGTCGGTGAGCGCCGGGCTGTAGGCGGCGCCGCCTGCGCACGGCCCAAGCATCACGCTGATCTGCGGGATGACGCCCGACGCCTTGGTGTTGCGCTGGAAGATGCCGCCGTAGCCGGCCAGCGCGGAGACACCCTCCTGGATCCGGGCGCCCGCCCCGTCGTTCAGGGACACCAGCGGGGCTCCGGCCGCGATGGCCATGTCCATGATCTTGTGGATCTTCGTCGCGTGCGCCTCGCCCAGCGCGCCGCCGAAGATCCGGAAGTCATGGGCGTAGACGAAGACCGTACGGCCCTCCACCGTGCCCCAGCCGGTGATCACACCGTCCGTGTACGGCTTCTTGGCCTCCAGGCCGAACCCGGTCGCCCGGTGCCGGCGCAGCTGCTCGACCTCCTGGAAGGAACCCGGGTCGAGGAGCAGCTCGATGCGCTCCCGGGCCGTCAGCTTGCCCTTGGCGTGCTGCGCCTCGGTCGCCTTCTCGCTGGGCCCCGCCAGCGCCCTCGCACGGATGTCGTGCAACTCGGCGACCCGCCCGCGCGCGTCCGCCGGTTCACCGGCCGGCTCACCCGTCGTCTCTTCCAAAACGGTCATGTAGCGACCTTACGAAGGACACCAAGAAAAGCGAGCCGTCGACTCCGTACAGTCTCCGGCCCGTTTTCCTGGTACCCCTGAACAGAACCTCACCGCGATACAGCCGTTCCGACTGCTCAGAGGGTGTCGCGCTTGTGGAGAGGTCACAAAGCCGTCACCGGAGAGCGGCCTCACATTCACGTACGGCACATGCCATCCCCGGAGTGACGCGACCCCCTCGGACGGCGGTCCGCGCAGAGCCTAGCGGTACGGCCGTCCCGCCGGGGAATCGCGTGACGCACCGTACGAGAGGCGACACACCGACGGATGATGTTGAATATTAAACCGGATGGGTCTACGGTCTCATTCAACGGCTCATTGAACGTTCAACATCAATGATCTCTTCGTCCCCAAGGAGTACGAGATGGGCATCTTCGGCAACAAGCACGCCGACCGGACGACCGACGCCACCGCCGCGGCGACGGTGAGCCCCCACCTGGCCTCGGTC
Source organism: Streptomyces sp. NPDC001508 (assembly GCF_040298665.1). Classification (NCBI taxonomy): domain Bacteria; kingdom Bacillati; phylum Actinomycetota; class Actinomycetes; order Kitasatosporales; family Streptomycetaceae; genus Streptomyces; species Streptomyces sp. NPDC001508. Next base: position 79,576 of record NZ_JBEPAP010000035.1, on the reverse strand, counting down.
ACCGGCGACTACACGATCGACCCGGCCCACACCACGATCGGCTTCGTCGCCCGCCACGCCATGGTCACCAACGTCAAGGGCAGCTTCACGGAGCTGTCCGGCACGCTGCACCTCGACGGCACCGACCCCGCCAAGTCGACCGCCTCGCTGGACGTCACGATGGACAGCATCGAGACCGGCAACGCCGACCGCGACGGCCACCTGAAGTCGTCCGACTTCTTCAAGACCGACGAGTTCCCGACGATGACCTTCCGCTCCACCAAGGCGGAGTCCCTGGGCGGGGACGACTACCGGATCACCGGTGACCTGTCCATCCTCGGCGTCACCAAGCCGCTCTCCATCGACCTCCAGTTCAACGGCTCCGCCAAGGACCCCTTCGGCAACGAGCGCGTCGGGTTCGAGGGCAGGACGGAGATCCTGCGCTCCGAGTGGGGTCTGACCTGGAACGCGGCCCTGGAGACGGGCGGTGTCCTGGTCTCCGACAAGATCAAGCTGAACTTCGACATCTCGGCCATCAAGAACGCCTGAGCCGCCGGTCCCCTTTCGGGACCGGCCTCAGAAGCCGCCGCCGAAGTCGCCGCCGCCCCCGCCGACGTCGCCTCCCCCGTCGAAGCCGCCGCCGTCGCCGAACCCGCCCCCGAAGTCGTCGGGGTCGAAGTCGGCGCCCGACACATCACCGCCCTGGTAGCCGCCGGCGCCGAAGTCGCCGGAGGCTTCGGGCCCGTCGTACGGCCGCGGGTGCGGCCCTCGGTACGGCCTTCATCCTTCGAAGCTACCCGAATCCGCCCATATACGGTCGTTTCGTCCTCATGGTCTCGGCTACGGCCGCCTTCCGCTCCTTCCGAGGCCGCGGGCGGCGATGTCGCCGTGGGAGGTGGTGACGCGGAGGTCGAGAGGCCAAGGCGTCGCCGTCCTCGGCCCCCACACCCCGGCCGCCACCCGCCTGGAGAACATCGCCCGCTCCCTCGGCTCCGTCGGCGCAAGCATCACCCGCGCCGCCGAACAGGCCCGCGCGGCGATACAGCCCCGCGCCCCTTGGTCTCGGGAACGCGGGGAGTCCGGGGCGGTGGCCCGCCCCGGGGGTTACTTTGCCGGTTCGACTCCTGCTCGGAGCAGGCCGTAGGCGTAGGCGTCCTCCAGGGCCTGCCAGGAGGCCGCGATGACGTTCTCGGCCACGCCCACCGTGGACCACTCGCCGCTGCCGTCGGACGTGGCGATCAGGACCCGGGTCGTGGACTGGGTGCCGTGCTTGCCTTCCAGGATGCGGACCTTGTAGTCGACGAGGTCGAGCTTGGCGAGCTGCGGGTAGATCTTCTCCAGCGCCACCCGCAGGGCCCGGTCCAGGGCGTTGACCGGGCCGTTGCCCTCCGCCGTGGCGACGATGCGCTCGCCCTTGGCCCAGAGCTTGACCGTGGCCTCGTTGGCGTGGGTGCCGTCGGGGCGGTCCTCGACGATGGCCCGCCAGGACTCGACCCGGAAGTAGGTCAGGGGCCTGCCCTCGGCCTCCGCGCGCAGCAGCAGCTCGAACGAGGCGTCCGCCGCCTCGTAGGTGTAGCCCTTCAGCTCGCGTTCCTTGACCCGCTCCACGACCCGGCCGACCAGTTCCCGGTCGCCGCCGAGGTCGATGCCGAGTTCCCTGCCCTTCAGCTCGATGGAGGCACGGCCCGCCATGTCGGAGACCAGCATGCGCATGGTGTTGCCGACCCGTTCGGGGTCGATGTGCTGGTACAGGTCCGGGTCGACCTTGATGGCGGAGGCGTGCAGGCCGGCCTTGTGGGCGAAGGCGGAGACGCCGACGTACGGCTGGTGGGTGGACGGGGTGAGGTTGACGACCTCGGCGATCGCGTGCGAGATGCGTGTCATCTCGCACAGCCGGCCCTCCGGGAGGACCTTCTTGCCGTACTTCAGCTCCAGGGCCGCGACCACCGGGAAGAGGTTGGCGTTGCCGACCCGCTCGCCGTAGCCGTTCGCGGTGCACTGCACATGGGTGGCGCCGGCGTCCACGGCCGCGAGGGTGTTGGCCACCGCGCAGCCCGTGTCGTCCTGGGCGTGGATGCCGAGCCGGGCGCCGGTGTCCGCGAGGACCGTGGCGACCACGGCCTGGATCTGGGCGGGCAGCATGCCGCCGTTGGTGTCGCACAGCACCACGACGTCCGCGCCGGCCTCCGCTGCGGTCCGGACGACCGCCTTCGCGTACTCGGGGTTGGCCCGGTAGCCGTCGAAGAAGTGCTCGCAGTCGACGAACACCCGGCGGCCCTGCGCGCGCAGGTGGGACACGGTGTCGCGGACCATCTCCAGGTTCTCGTCGAGCGTGGTGCGCAGCGCCAGCTCCACATGCCGGTCGTGCGACTTGGCGACCAGCGTGATGACCGGGGCGCCGGACTCCAGGAGCGCCCTGACCTGCGGGTCGTCGGCGGCTTTGGCGCCGGCGCGACGGGTCGAGCCGAACGCGACGAGCTGGGCGTGCCGGAAGTCGATCTCCTGCCGGGCGCGGGCGAAGAACTCGGTGTCCCGGGGGTTCGCGCCGGGCCACCCGCCCTCGATGAAGCCCACTCCGAAGTCGTCCAGGTGCCGGGCGATGGCGAGCTTGTCCGCGACGGTGAGGTTGATGCCCTCGCGCTGCGCGCCGTCGCGCAACGTGGTGTCGAACACGTGGAACGAGTCGTCGAGCTCGCTGGTTTCCGTCTCGGTCATGGTCTCAAGGCTCCTGTTTGGGATCTCGGTCGTTCCGGAATGACCGGCTCCACCATCCCCCCATACTCCCCCGCGCTCCGTTCCCGGCTGAAGGTGGGCCAGGAAACGAAAAAACCCCTCGCGGGTGCGAGAGGTCTGCGCGCGGGTCGAGGACGACGGTGGCCACCCGTACCTGGTCGTACGTGGTGGTCACTGCGGACCGGCGCGCCTGCTGCCAATAATCATGGCGAACGAGAGCACGGGGGCAGTGTGGCACAGTCCGCCCCCGGCTCACCGCCCGTCTCAGGATGCGGTCGTCACACCAGATGCCTCGTGAGACGGCACCCGGGTCAGATCCAGGTCCTTCGTCTCCCGCATGGTGACGTACACCACGAGGGACACCGCGGCACAGCCGGCCACGTACCAGAAGAAGCCGGACTCCGCGCCCGCGCTCTTGAACCACAGGGCGACGTATTCCGCCGTGCCGCCGAACAGGGCGTTGGCGATCGCGTAGGGCAGCGCCACGCCGAGCGCGCGCACCCCGGTCGGGAACAGCTCCGCCTTCACACACGCGTTGATCGAGGTGTAGCCGGTGACCACGACGAGCGCGAGCAGGGCGAGGCCGAGGGCGGGCCAGTAGCCGTCCGCGTGCTTGAGCAGGATCATGATCGGCACGGTGAGCACGGTGGAGCCGACCGCGAAGGTGATCAGCAGGGGGCGGCGGCCGATCCGGTCGGAGAGCCGGCCCGCGAGGGGTTGCAGACAGGCGAAGACGAGCAGCGCGGTGAAGGAGACGAGGGTGGCGGTCTCCTTGGCCAGGCCCGCCGAGTTCGACAGGTACTTGGTGAGGTACGTGGTGTACGTGTAGTAGGCGACCGTGCCGCCCATGGTCAGCGCGATGACCAGGAACGCCTCCCGCCGGTGCCGCCACAGCGCGCGCAGGGTGCCGCGCTCCTCGCTGCCCGAAGCATCCTGCGCGTACACCTCGGTCTCCAGCATGGTGCGGCGCAGATGGAAGACGACCGCGGCGCCGAGCGCGCCCACCACGAACGGGATGCGCCAGCCGTACCTGTGCAGCGCGTCGTCGGACATGGTGCGCTGCAGGACGATCAGCAGGCCGAGGCCGACGATCTGGCCCGCGGTCATGGACACGTACTGGAAGCTGGAGGCGAAGCCGCGCCTGCGCGGGTCCGTCGCCTCGGTGAGGTAGGTGGCGCTGGCCGCGTACTCGCCGCCCACCGACAGCCCTTGCAGCAGACGGGCGACGAGCAGGACGAGCGCGCCGCCGTAGCCGGCCACCGCGTAGGTCGGCGCGACGGCGATGAGTACCGCGGACGCGGACATCAGTGTGACGGTCAGGGTCAGCGCGGCCTTGCGGCCCCTGCGGTCGCCCACCCGGCCCAGCAGCCAGCCGCCGACCGGGCGCATGAAGAAGCCGACGGCGAAGATGCCGGCGGTGTTCATCAGCTGGGCGGTGGGGTTGCCGCTCGGGAAGAACGCCCCGGCGAAGTAGGTGGCGAAGCTCGCGTACACGAACCAGTCGAACCACTCGACCATGTTGCCCGCCGAGCCGATCCAGATCCTCTTCCAGTGCTCTCGTCCCATGGACGTAACGTGCCGGGGGTTCGCAGGTGCGACAAGAGCGAACCGCATTGTGTTCATTGCGTTCACGGGCGTGCGGGACCCCGGCCGCCGACGTCGTCAGGCGTCCGGGTACTCCGCAGGTCCCAGCGACTCGTTTGGGAACTCCCGTACGTGGCCGAGGGTCTGGGCCCGGCCGGGTGCCGCGCAGGCCGACCGCCACATGGACGGATAAGGCGTCGAGGAGGGCGCGCAGCCGGGCGGCGAAGCGGTCGGCGTGCACGGGCCGGAACGCGCCGTGCGAGACGCCCGCGGCGGTCAGGGCGACGAGGGCGCGGTGCCAGGCGCCCTCGATGGCGGCCCGCCGGTCGCGGGCGTCGTCGGTGGCGGCGGCCTGCGGGCGGTTCCGGACCTCCGGCCGGAGCGTCCGGTGCGGATCGCGGTGGCCGTCGGGAACGTACAGGTCGACGTAGGCGTCGAGGCGGGCACGGGCCGCCGCGCAGCGGGTGAGCAGTCGGCCGTGCTCGACGCCAAGCCGGTCCTCGCTCCACTCTTGGTGTCCCCGCCGACCGGTTTCGCCCCGGACCCCGGGCCCCGGACCCCAGGACTCGGGACTCGGGACTCGGGGTCCGGGGTCCGGGGTCCGGGGGAAGCCGGGCCGTCGGCGTGGTGGTCAGCCGAGGGGGTGCATCCAGGCGTGGCTGTCCTCGGTGATGCCGCGCTGGATGTCGAGGAGGGCCTGGCGGAGTTCGAGGGTGACCTTGCCGGGCTCGCCCTCCGACTCCTTCCACTCGGCGCCCGCGCGCTTGACCGTGCCGACCGGGGTGATGACGGCGGCGGTGCCACAGGCGAACACCTCGGTGAGGGTGCCGTCCTCCGAGTCGCGCTGCCACTGCTCGATGGAGACGCGGGCCTCCTCCGACTCGTAACCGAGGTCGCGGGCCACGGTCAGGAGGCTGTCGCGGGTGACGCCCTCCAGGATCGAGCCGCTGAGGGTCGGCGTGACGATCTTGTTGCCGTACACGAAGTACAGGTTCATGCCGCCGAGTTCCTCGACCCACCGGTGCTCGACCGCGTCGAGGTAGCAGACCTGGTCGCAGCCCTCGGCCGCCGCCTCCGCCTGGGCGAGCAGCGAGGCGGCGTAGTTGCCGCCCGTCTTGGCGTCGCCCATGCCGCCGGGAACGGCGCGGACCCGGTCCTCGGAGACCCAGATGGAGACCGGCTTGACGCCCCCGGCGAAGTACGCGCCGGCCGGGGAGGCGATGACGAGGAACAGATACTCGTTGGCCGGCTTCACACCCAGCCCGACCTCGGTCGCGATCATGAAGGGCCGCAGATAGAGGGACTCCTCGCCGCCGTGTGCGGGCACCCAGTCCTTGTCCTGGCGGACCAGGGCGTCACAGGCCTCGATGAAGGTCTCGACCGGGAGTTCGGGCATGGCCAGTCGGCGGGCGGAACTCTGGAAACGCCTGGCGTTCTGGTCCGGGCGGAAGGTCGCCACGGAGCCGTCGGGGCGGCGGTAGGCCTTGAGACCCTCGAAGATCTCCTGCGCGTAGTGCAGGACGTTGGTGGCCGGGTCGAGGGGGATCGGCGCGTACGGAACGAGCTGGCCGTCGTGCCAGCCCCGGCCCTCGGTCCACTTGATCGTCACCATGTGGTCGGTGAAGTGGCGGCCGAATCCGGGGTTGGCGAGGATCGCCTCCCGCTCCGCTGCGGGCAGCGGGTGGGCGGAGGGCTTGAGCCCGATCGTGGGCGTCGTCATCAGTGGTAGTCCTTCACCGGTTGTAGTGACGGGCCGCGCTCACGCCCGCCCGGCCGGCGGCCGGTGCTAGGACGTCCGAGCATTCCCTCATGCCGCGGCTCCGCGTCCGATTATCACGCGGGGCACAGGTGGAAGGAATCGGGGTGAATACGGCCCAGGGGTCGATGGTGGCACCCGGCGGGGACGATGGGGAAGCCGCCGGGTGCCTGAGCAACCCGACGGCTTGGTGCGGCGCGGCGGGGCTCAGCCGGCTACGCGTACGCGGAGCGCGTCGCCGATGTCCGAGGTGCTGCGGGCGGGCCCCGCTGCGCGCTCCGCGAGGTCGGCGGAGACGGCGTCCTCGATACGGACCGCCTCGGTGTCGTAGCCGAGGTGGCGCAGCAGCAGCGCGACGGACAGGACGGTGGCGGTGGGGTCCGCCTTGCCCAGGCCCGCGATGTCCGGGGCCGAGCCGTGGACCGGCTCGAACATGGACGGGAACGTGCCGCTCGGGTTGATGTTGCCGGAGGCGGCCACGCCGATGCCGCCGGAGACGGCCGCGGCGAGGTCGGTGATGATGTCGCCGAAGAGGTTGTCGGTGACGATGACGTCGAACCGCTCGGGCTGGGTGACCAGGTAGATGGTGGCGGCGTCGACGTGGATGTACTCGGTGGCGACCTCGGGGTACTCCGCGGCCACCTGGTTGAAGATGTTCGTCCACAGGTGCCCGGCGAAGGTCAGCACGTTGTTCTTGTGGACCAGCGTGAGCTTCTTGCGCGGGCGTGCCTGGGCACGGGCGAAGGCGTCGCGGACCACGCGCTCCACACCGAAGGCGGTGTTGACGGAGACCTCGGTGGCCACCTCGTGCGGGGTGCCCGTGCGGATGGTGCCGCCGTTGCCCGTGTAGGGGCCTTCGGTACCCTCGCGGACGACGACGAAGTCGATCTCGGGCTGACCGGCCAGCGGGGTGGCGACGCCGGGGAGCAGCTTCGACGGACGCAGGTTGACGTGGTGGTCGAAGGCGAACCGGAGCTTGAGCAGGAAGCCGCGCTCCAGGACGCCGGAGGGGACCGACGGGTCGCCGATCGCACCGAGCAGGATGGCGTCGTGCTGCTTCAGCGCGTCGAGGTCGGCCTCGGTGAGGGTCTCACCGGTGGCGTGGTAGCGCTGGGCGCCGAAGTCGTACTCCTTGGTCTCCAGCTTCACATCCTGCGGAAGGACGGCGGAGAGGACCTTGAGACCTTCGGCCACGACCTCCTGGCCGATTCCGTCGCCGGGGATCACTGCGAGATTGATGCTGCGAGACATGTCGGCACCCTACTCCTCGTCCCATGGGATGACATGAGCCGTCCGCCATACGGACAACGCGGGGCCGCTCGGACGGGTGACCGGCCCGGTGCTTCGTCGGACGTTCACCCGGGTGTGGGGCGGTCGTCGGCGGCCGGTGGAAAAGTTCATCGTCATGGAGACCCCCGACTTCGGCATCCCGCGGCGGCTGGCGAGCCGGATGAGCATGGCCGAGCAGCACGAGTATCTGCGGACCCGGCTGTCCCGGCGCCGCACCCTGGTGACGGCGGGCGCGGTGGCCGGCGGGCTGCTGTCCGGCTGCTCGGGGCCGTCCGGCCCGGCGTCCGCGCCGGCCTCCGGTCCCGCAGCGGCGACCTCGCGGGTCGCGGGCGGCGCGATCGCCCCGTTCGGCCGGCATCTCGCGTTCGGCGCCGACCCGAAGACCGGGATGCGGATCTCCTGGCAGGTGCCGTTCGCGGTCCGCCGGCCGTTCGTGCGGGTCGGCTCGCGCCCCGATGAGCTGAGTCGCCGGACCGACGCGGAGCTGCGCGACCTGCACACGCCGGGCCTGGACGGGGTGCGGCCCGCGGTGGAGCAGTACTACGTGCATGCGGCCCTGGACGGTCTGCGTCCCGGCACGACGTACTACTACGGCGTCGGCCACGACGGCTGGGACCCCGCCTCCCCCGCCCATCGCTCGACGATCGCCTCCTTCCGCACCGCGCCCGCCACCCCGGAGCGCTTCGTCTTCACGGCCTTCGGCGACCAGGGCGTCAGCAGGAGCGCGAGCGCCAACGACGACGTCCTGCTGCGCCGGCGGCCGGCCTTCCATCTGCACGCGGGCGACATCTGCTACGCGGACGCCAACGGCACCGGCAGCACGTCGGACGGCTACGACCCGCGGTACTGGGACCTGTTCCTGAAGCAGACCGAGCCGGTCGCCCGGTCCGTCCCCTGGATGGTGACGACCGGCAACCACGACATGGAGGCCTGGTACTCGCCGGACGGTTACGGCGGCCAGCTCGCCCGTTTCTCCCTGCCGGACAGCGGCTTCGATCCGCAGGGAACACCGGGGGCGTACGCCTTCGTCTACGGCAACGTCGGCTTCGTGGCGCTGGACGCGAACGACGTGTCGTACGAGATCCCGGCCAACCTCGGGCACACGGCCGGCCGGCAGACGAAGTGGCTGGACGGCACCCTCGGCGAGCTGCGCTCGGCGCGGGACGTCGACTTCGTGGTCGTCTTCTTCCACCACTGCGCCTACTCCACCTCCACGCACGCCTCCGACGGGGGCGTGCGGGACGCGTGGCTGCCGCTGTTCGCGCGGCATCAGGTGGACCTGGTGATCAACGGGCACAACCATGTGTACGAGCGGACCGACGCGGTGCGCGACGGCGCGGTGGGCCGGGCGGTGCCGATCGGCGGGTCCACGGATCCGACCCGGGACGGGATCGTGTACGTCACCGCGGGCGGCGGCGGCCGGAACCTGTATTCGTTCCCGTCCGGGGTCGGGGACAGCTATGAGGGGCATGTCACCCGGCACGACGCGGTACGGAGTTTCCACTGGACGAAGTCCCGGGACACCGAGGCGGAGACGGTGGAGTGGTCCCGGGTGCGCTACACCGGCTTCTCCGTCCTGGAGGTGGCGGCCGAGACGGGCCCGGCCGCGCGTCTCACGGTGTCCGCGCTGGCGCAGAACGGGGACCGGATCGACCACTTCGAGGTGCGGCGCGGCCGGTAGGGTCGCGCCGCACCCCGTGCGGGTGCGGCTCCCGGCCACTGGGGTGTCATGCGCGCCGCGCGGGCCCGGTTCAGTGGCCCGTCTGGCCGCCGTTGTCGCGGCGGTCGAGGGCGCGCTGGAGGGCGGCGGCGGCGTTCTTGCGGTCGGACTCGCTCGTGCGGGACACGTGGCGGACTCGGCGGCGGACGGTCGTCTCGGCCATGGGGATCGACTCCTTCGAGATACACCTGGAGTACGGAAAAAAAGGGGGTTACGAGACGCCGGAGGGGCAGGGAGCGGTGCCGCAGGGGTTGCCTGCACGGGCCCGGCTCACGACCGCCATTCGCTGGATCGAGCGAGACGTTCGGCTCCTACAAAACTAAGGGGGGATCGCGCTTCTGTCTCCATAATTAGTCGGACTTCCTACTATCTGAGACGGCGGACCGAGTGCCACCCCTGTGACCTGCGGTTTCGTCGTCCGGGGGTCAGAGCACATCCCCGTCGCGCCAGTCGAAGACCAGTTCGTGATCGGGGTCGGGCGGTGCGGCCGGCGCGGAGCGCACCAGGAGGCCGCCCTCCTCGTCCGCGAGCCGTACGATCCCGTCCGGCGAGAGGGCGTGGATCCGGCCGGTCCAGAGCCGCCAGCCGCGGGGCCCGTAGAGCAGGGCGCCCTCCTCGCTCGCCGACAGCGCGCCGAGGTCGTACGCCCGGTCGACCACCCGTTCCAGGGCGCCCATCACCTGCCCGCCCAGGCCCCGGCGGCGCACGGCGGGCCGTACCACGACGGCCTCGACGTACCCGACGCGCAGCCATCGCCCGCGGTGCCGTGCCCGGCGCATGACGACCGAGCCGTGCGCGACGATGCCGTCCGCGTCATGCACCAGGGCGTGCATGCCGCCCAGCGCATGCTCGAAGTCGGCGTCCTCGAAGTCGCCCGCGAAACCGTCGTGCAGAAGAGAGCGGATGGCACGCAGCTCCTCGGGAGCCAGCTCCGCGGTATGGGCGGTACGCAGGGTGAAGGTCATGCGTCAATCATCGGCGCTCCGGCCGGGCACGGTCAGCGCGTCGGCGACCGCCGTCCGGAAACCGTCGGGGTCCTCGGCCCACGGCAGGTGCCCGGCGTCCGGCAGGGCCACTCGGCGGACCCGGGGCAGGGCCCGCTCCAGGGAGTCCACGGCGGTGCGCGGACGGATGTCGTGCGCGCCGTCGACGATCAGGGTGGGCACGTCCAAGGCCGTGCAGGCGGTGTACAGCGCGGGGGTCCCCCAGCTGCGTTTCGTCTCGTCGCCGAGGGCCCGGTTGCACGCGAAGTTGATCGGGAACCAGGGGTCGGCCATGCGCTCGGCGTGTTCCAACGCCCGCTCCCGGTCCGCGAAGTCGGTCGACCACTGGAGCACCGCGTGTTCCCGGGACTCGTCCGGCACCTCACGCCAGCGGGCGAGCCGTTCGGGACGCTCGCCGAGCCGGGTGAGGAGGTTGTGCTCGTAGGCGTCCTTCCAGTCCGCCGCCGGCCCGATCCCCGTACCGGCCACGTACACCAGCGTCCGCACCCGCTCCGGATGGGCCAGTGCATAGCTCAACGCCAGTTGCGCGCCCCAGGAATGACCGAGCAGCGCCATCCGCTCCAGCCCGAAGTGCCGTCGTACGGCGTCCAGATCGGCCACGAAGCGCTCGGTCGTCCAGGGCCCGTCGATGCGCTCCGAACGTCCGCAGCCGCGCTGGTCCCAGCGGACGACCGCCGTCACGTCGGTCAGCAGCCGCGCCACGTCCGCGAACATGTCCCACAGCCCGGGGCCGCCGTGACACAGCACCAACGGGTCGCCCGGCCCCGACCGCAAGGCCCACAGCCGTACTCCGTCGTCGGTGGTGATCGTCTCCGTGTCGTCCATGAGGCCAGTGTGCGGTGCGCGGGTACGCGAACGGGCCGGAAACCCGTGGTTCGGCTTCCCGGCCCGTCGTCCGACGACCTGGCGTCAGCCCATGTGCGGGTACGTGTGGTCGGTCGGCGCGACCAGCGTCTCCTTGATGGCGCGGGTCGAGGTCCAGCGCAGCAGGTTCTGCGGGGCGCCGGCCTTGTCGTTGGTGCCGGAGGCACGGCCGCCGCCGAAGGGCTGCTGGCCGACCACGGCCCCGGTCGACTTGTCGTTGATGTAGAAGTTGCCCGCGGCGTAGCGGAGCTTGTCCATCGTGTACGCCGCCGCCGCACGGTCGTTGGCGATGACCGAGCCCGTGAGGGCGTAGTCGGAGACCGATTCCATCTGGGCCAGCATCTCGCCGTACTTCTGGGGGGAGCTGTCGTCGTAGACGTGGACGGCGAGGACCGGGCCGAAGTACTCGGTGCGGAAGACCTCGTTCTCCGGGTCGGTGCACTCGATGACGGTGGGACGGACGAAGTAGCCGACCGAGTCGTCGTAGGAGCCGCCCGCGACGATCGTGCAGGCCGGGTCCTGCCGGGCGCGGTCGATCGCGGCCTTGTTCTTGGCGAAGGCACGCTCGTCGATCACGGCGCCGATGAAGTTCGCCAGATCGGTGACGTCGCCCATGGTGAGGTGGTCGACCTCGGCCGCGAACTCCTCCTTGAAGCCGGAGTTCCACAGGGACGCCGGGATGTAGGCGCGGGAGGTGGCCGAGCACTTCTGCCCCTGGTACTCGAAGGCACCCCGGGTCAGGGCGGTCTTCAGCACCGCGCGGTCGGCGCTCGGATGGGCGACCAGGAAGTCCTTGCCGCCGGTCTCGCCGACCAGCCGCGGGTAGGAGCGGTACTTCTCGATGTTCTCGCCGACCGTCTTCCACAGGTACTGGAAGGTCCTGGTGGAGCCGGTGAAGTGGATGCCGGCCAGGTCGCGGTGGGCGAGGGCGACCTCGGAGACCTCGATGCCGTCGCCGGTGACGAGGTTGATGACGCCCTTGGGCAGTCCGGCCTCCTCCAGCAGCCGCATCAGCAGCACGGCGGCGTGGGTCTGGGTCGGGGACGGCTTCCACACGACGACGTTGCCCATCAGCGCGGGCGCGGTGGGCAGGTTGCCCGCGATCGCCGAGAAGTTGAACGGGGTGATCGCGTAGACGAAGCCCTCCAGCGGGCGGTGGTCGAGACGGTTCCACACGCCCGGGGAGTTGGCCGGTGGCTGCTCGGCCAGGATCCGGCGGGCGTAGTGGACGTTGAACCGCCAGAAGTCGACCAGCTCGCACGGGGTGTCGATCTCGGCCTGCTGGGCGGTCTTCGACTGGCCGAGCATGGTGGAGGCGGCGATCGTCTCGCGCCACGGGCCGGCCAGCAGCTCGGCGGCGCGCAGGATGATCGCGGCCCGGTCGTCGAAGGACAGGGCACGCCAGGCGGGCGCGGCGGCCAGGGCGGCGTCGATGGCGTCCTGGGCGTCCTGCCGGGTGGCGTTGCGGAGCGTGCCGATGACCGCCTTGTGGTGGTGCGGCTGGACGACCTGGAAGGGCTCGCCGCCGCCCATCCGCTGCTCGCCGCCGATGGTCATCGGCAGGTCGATCGGGTTCTCGGCCAGCTCCTTGAGCCTGGCCTCCAGACGGGCGCGCTCGGGCGAGCCGGGGGCGTAGCCGTGCACCGGCTCGTTGACGGGGGTGGGGACCTGGGTCACAGCGTCCATGGGATCCGTTACTCCTTGACGTGAGCGGTGTTGCGAGCGGGGGATGCGGGCTCAGCCCTTGCTGGCCATCGAGCGGGCGAAGAAGCGCAGGTTGGCCGGCTTCTCGGCGAGGCGCCGCATGAAGTAGCCGTACCAGTCGGTGCCGTAGGCGGTGTAGACGCGCATGCGGTGACCCTCGGCGGCGAGCCGCAGGTGCTCCTCGCTGCGGATGCCGTAGAGCATCTGGAACTCGTACTCGTCCAGCTTGCGGCCGGCCTTGCGCGCGAGTTCCTGGGTGATGGAGATCAGCCGCGGGTCATGGGACCCGATCATCGGGTACCCCGCGCCGTCCATCAGTGTCCGCAGAATCCGCACATACGCCTTGTCGATCTCGTGCTTCTGCTGGTAGGCGACCTCGGCGGGCTCCTTGTAGGCGCCCTTCACGAGCCGTACCCGGCTGCCGCTCGCGGCGAGCCTGCGGGCGTCGGCCTCGGTGCGGAAGAGGTAGGACTGGATGACACAGCCGGTCCGCGGGAAGTCCTTCCGCAGTTCCTCGTGGATCGCGAACATCGAGTCGAGGGTGGTGTGGTCCTCGGCGTCGAGCGTGACGGTGGTGCCGATGGCGGATGCGGCCTCGACGACGGACCGCACGTTCTTCAGGGCCAGTTCATGGCCGCCGTCGAGGGACTGGCCGAACATGGAGAGCTTGACGGACATCTCGGCCTTCCGGCCGAGTTCCAGCTCCGCCAGCCGGTCGGTCAGTGCCAGATAGGCGTCCCGGGCCGCGGTGGCCTGCTCGGCCGTGGTGATGTCCTCGCCCACGACGTCCAGGGTCAGTTCGAGGCCCTTGGCGGTCAGGTCCTCTATGACGGGCACGATGTCGTCCACGGTCTCGCCGGGGATGAAGCGGTCGACGACCTGCTTGGTCACCGGGGCCGCCGAGATCAGGCGGCGCATCCGGTCGCTGCGTGACGCGGCGAGAATGACGGGACCCAGCACGGGGCACCTCCACAACAAAGCACCAATGGGCCGTCGGCCGACGAATCGGGTACGGCACGGAGAACCACCGTGAAACCTAAGGATCCCTCCGATCGTCGGCCATCGACAGCTGTCACGCATCCGCTCACCGGATCTCAGACAGATGTATGAAGGCAGCCGGGAAATGCGGGAGAATACCCGGGTGGCGGCGGATTACAAGGGTGACTACCAGGAGCTGGTGGACGAGATCTCGGAGCTGCTGGGCGCGCCGGCGACCCTGGAGAACCGCGACTTCGAGCTGATCGCCTTCGGCGCGTACGACAGCGAGGGCGAGCTGGACGCGTCGGCGCTCGACCCGGTCCGCGCCCGGTCGATACTGACCCGGCGTTCGACGGCGGCGGTCCGCGCCTGGTTCGAGGGCTTCGGCATCACCCGGGCGACCGGACCGGTACGCATCCCGCGCACCCCGGAGGCCGGGGTGTACCGGGGCCGCATCTGCCTGCCGGTACGCCATCGAGGTGTCGTCCTCGGCTACGTCTGGCTCCTGGACGACGATCCCGGCCCGAGCGAGCGGCAGCTGGCCGCGGCGATGACGGTCACCACGCGGATCGGCGCGCTGCTCGCGGACGAGGCGCAGGCCGGGGCCGACCTGACCCGGGAGCTGCGGGCGGCGCTGACCGCGGAGCGGGGGTGGCAGGCGGACATGGCGGTCGCGGAGCTGCGTACCGCCCTGGGCGCCCGGTCGGACGGCCCGCACACGGTGGTGTGCGTGGCCCCCTGGCCGTCGGCCGACCCGTCCGACGCCCTTTCGGTCCGTACGCTGCCGGGCGCGACCGCGTTGTGCACGGTGCCCTGGGGCTCCGCCGAGCAGTCGCTCGCGCTGCTGGTGCGGCTACGGTCGACGGACACCGTGGGGGCCGCGGTGTCGGCGGCGGGACGGCTGCTGGAGCGGGCGGGCGGCAGGCGGCGCGGCAGGGGCGGCGCGTCAAACGCCGCGAACCTGAGGCGAGCGGCCGGGGTCGCGGCCGCCCGCACGGGGCTCGCCGAGCTGGGGGCCGCCTGGCGGGAGGCGGTCGGGGCGGCCCGCGCGGCGCTGGCCGAACCGGGGCTCGGGCCGGTGGCCGAATGGGCGCACATCGGGCCGTACCGGCTGCTGACCGCCCTGCCGCACGAGGTGGCGCGCGATCCGGCGGTCGCCCCGCTGCTCGCCCCCGCCCACCATGAGCTGGCCCGCACCACGGAGGTGTTCCTCGACTGCGCGGGCCAGGCCGGACGCACGGCGGCCGAACTGGGCATCCACCGCCAGACCCTCTACTACCGCCTGTCCCGGGTCGAGCACCTGACGGGCCTGGACCTGACCAACGGCGAACACCGCCTCCTCCTCCACATGACCCTGAAGGCAGCACACCTCTAGCCCCACCGACGACTACAAGCAGCCACCCACCGGACGAGCGCCGCTGAACGGCAGCCAGGCGCACAACGACCGTCGGACAGCGGCCGGGCGACAGCAGCGGCCGGGCAGCTGCAGCCGGCCACCGGGCGGCAGGCGACGGACGACAGCCGGCAGGCTGCGGCGGCGGCCGGGCAGCGGCCGCCAGGCGACAGACGGCAGGCGACGGCCTGCGGCAGCGGTCGGCGGACGGCGCCACCGAGCGACGACCACGCCACGGCGGACGCCGGGCGGCAGGCAGCGGCAGCGGCCACGGGACCGCCTCCGGACGGCGGCGAGCAGCGGCAGTGGCCGGGCGGCAGGCAGCAGCGGGGCAGCGGTCGCCGGACTGCGAGCAGGCTACGGCGGCGGGCGGCTGACGGCCGCCACCGAGCGACGGCCACAGGACGCCCGGTCGCCGGACAGCGCGCAGACGGCGACAGTGGGCGACAGCCGCGGCGGCGGTCGCCGGGCGGCGGGCGTTGGGCGGCGGTCCGGCGGAGCGGTGGCCATGCCGCGGTGGGCGGGTGCCTACGAAGCCGTGGTCAGCGGGGGGTGTGCAGCGTCAGGCAGCAGCGGTAGGTGTCGGTCGCCGGGCTGCGGCGTCGGGTGCTGTTGGGGCTGGTGACCGCCGGGCGGGCGATGGGCGCGGCCCGGCCGGCGGTTCGACGGGCTCAGACCAGGTTCACCGAGCGGGCGGACGTCGCACCGATCTCCGCCGCGACCTCCGCCAGCACACCCGCGCCCACCGTGTCGTCCACGGTCAGCACGGCCAGGGCCGCGCCGCCCACCGTGGCGCGGGCCACCTGCATGCCAGCGATGTTGATGCCCGCCTCGCCGAGGATGCGGCCGACGGTGCCGACGACACCCGGACGGTCCTCGTACCGCAGCACCACCATGTGGTCGGCGAGCGCGAGGTCGACGTCGTACTCACCGACGGCGACGATCTTCTGTACGTTCTTCGGGCCGGCCAGCGTGCCGGAGACCGACACCTCCTCGCCGCCCGCGAGCGTGCCGCGCACGGTGACCACGTTGCGGTGGTCCGCCGACTCGGAGCTGGTGGTCAGGCGCACCTCGACGCCCCGCTCCTGGGCGAACAGCGGCGCGTTCACATACGACACCGTCTCGGCGACGACATCCTCGAAGACACCCTTGAGCGCGCTCAGCTCCAGCACCTTCACATCGTGCTGGGTGATCTCGCCGTACACCTCGACGTCGAGCCGGACGGCGACCTCGCCGGACAGCGCGGTGAAGATCCGGCCGAGGCGCTCGGCGAGCGGCAGGCCCGGCTTGACGTCCTCGGCGATGACACCGCCCTGCACATTCACCGCGTCCGGGACCAGCTCGCCGGCGAGGGCAAGGCGCACCGATTTGGCGACCGCGATGCCCGCCTTCTCCTGGGCCTCGTCGGTGGAGGCGCCGAGGTGCGGCGTGCACACGACCTGGTCGAACTGGAACAGCGGGGAGTCCGTGCACGGTTCCTTGGCGTAGACGTCGAGGCCGGCGCCGGCGACCCGGCCCTCCTTCAGCGCCGCGTACAGCGCCTCCTCGTCGACGATGCCGCCGCGCGCCGCGTTGACGATGCGGACGTTCGGCTTGACCTTGTGCAGCGCCTCCTCGCCGATCAGCCCGAGGGTCTCGGGGGTCTTCGGCAGGTGCACGGTGATGAAGTCGGACACTTCGAGCAGCTCGTCCAGGGACAGCACCTTGACGCCCATCTGGGCGGCCCGGGCGGGCTGGACGTAGGGGTCGTACGCGACGACCTTCATGCCGAAGGCGGACATGCGCTGCGCGACGAGCGCGCCGATACGGCCGAGGCCCACGACGCCGAGGGTCTTCTCGGCCAGCTCGACACCCGTGTACTTGCTGCGCTTCCACTCGGCGTTCTTCAGCGCGGCGTTGGCCTGCGGGATGTTGCGGGCGGTGGCGAGGATCAGACCGCAGGCCAGCTCGGCCGCGGTGACGATGTTGGAGGTGGGGGCGTTGACGACCATCACGCCTGCCTTGGTGGCGGCGGAGACGTCGACGTTGTCCAGGCCGACGCCGGCTCGTGCGACGACCTTCAGCTGGTGCGCGGCGGCGATGGCCTCGGCGTCGACCTTGGTGGCGGAGCGGATCAGGATCGCGTCCACATCGGCGATGGCGGAGAGCAGTTCGGCTCGGTCCGCGCCGTTGCAGTGCCGGATCTCGAAGTCGGGGCCGAGCGCGTCCACGGTCGCGGGCGACAGCTCTTCGGCGATGAGTACGACAGGTTTCGAGCTCACGTGAGTCCTCACAAGTCCAAAGCGTGCGGACGGCCGTCCCGACGGCCGCAGGCGGAGGAGAGGGGGCTAGCCGCGGAAGACGCACGACGCTGTGGGCCTGACGCGTTGTTGTGCAGAAGTGTAGTGGCGTGGCGAAGGCCGTTCTGCGCCTGTGCGGAAGGATCACCCGTCCGGGGTCGGACGGAATGGACAACGGGGCCGGAGCGATCCGCCCCGGCCCCGTCCCATGAGGCTTACGCCTCCTCGTTCACCCAGCTCATCAGCTTGCGCAGCTGCTTGCCGGTGGTCTCCAGCAGATGCTCGGAGTCCTGCTTCTTGTACTCGTTGTACTTCTTCAGACCGCCGTGGTACTCCTCCATCCAGTTCGCGGCGAAGGAGCCGTCCTGGATCTCGGCGAGGACCTTCTTCATCTCGGCCTTGGTGGCGTCGGTGATGATCCGCGGGCCGG
Source organism: Streptomyces sp. NPDC001508 (assembly GCF_040298665.1). Classification (NCBI taxonomy): domain Bacteria; kingdom Bacillati; phylum Actinomycetota; class Actinomycetes; order Kitasatosporales; family Streptomycetaceae; genus Streptomyces; species Streptomyces sp. NPDC001508. The sequence goes on along the minus strand of NZ_JBEPAP010000035.1, from coordinate 61,862 downwards.
TGACGTAGTCGCCCCACTCGGCGGTCTCCGAGATCGACCAGCGCATCTTCTCCAGGCCGCCCTCGTACATGAGGTCCACGATCAGCTTCAGCTCGTGCAGGCACTCGAAGTAGGCGATCTCCGGCTGGTAGCCGGCCTCGGTCAGCGTCTCGAAGCCCGCCTTGACCAGGGCCGCGGTGCCACCGCACAGAACGGCCTGCTCACCGAACAGGTCGGTCTCGGTCTCCTCGGTGAAGGTCGTCTTGATGACGCCCGCGCGGGTGCCGCCGATGCCCTTGGCGTACGACAGGGCCAGCGCGAAGGCGTTCCCGGAGGCGTCCTGCTCGACGGCCACGATGCAGGGGACGCCGCGGCCCTCCTCGTACTGGCGGCGCACCAGGTGGCCCGGGCCCTTCGGCGCGACCATGCACACGTCCACGCCGGCCGGGGGCTTGATGAAACCGAAGCGGATGTTGAAGCCGTGGCCGAAGAACAGCGCGTCGCCGTCCTTCAGGTTCGGGGCGATGGACTCCTCGTAGACCTGGCCCTGGATCGGGTCCGGCACCAGGATCATGATGACGTCGGCCTCGGCGGCGGCCTCCGCGGGCGTCACCACGCGCAGCCCCTGCTCCTCGGCCTTCGCCCGGGACTTGGAGCCCTCGTGCAGACCGACCCGGACGTCGACACCCGAGTCGCGCAGCGACAGGGCGTGCGCGTGGCCCTGGCTGCCGTAGCCGATGACCGCGACCTTGCGGCCCTGGATGATGGACAGGTCGGCGTCAGCGTCGTAGAACAGCTCGGCCACTTTGGGTTCTCTCCTTGTGTGCAGGTGGTGCTTCCACCGTATGACGGTGAGGGGGAAGGACGATTCGGGGTCTCGGCATACGGGCGGCCGGGTTCCCCCGGCCGCCCCAATGCCTTGTCAGGCCGACCGGTCGAGTGCGCGCAGCGACCGGTCCGTGATGGAGCGGGCGCCGCGCCCGATCGCGATGGTGCCGGACTGGACCAGCTCCTTGATGCCGAACGGCTCCAGCATCTTGAGCATGGCGGTCAGTTTCTCGCCGGACCCGGTGGCCTCGACGGTCACGGCCTCCGGGGAGACGTCGACCGTCTTCGCGCGGAACAGCTGGACGATCTCGACGATCTGGGAGCGCGTCTCGTTGTCGGCGCGCACCTTCACCAGGACGAGTTCGCGCTGCACCGCCTGCGAGGGCTCCAGTTCGACGATCTTCAGGACGTTGACGAGCTTGTTGAGCTGCTTGGTCACCTGCTCCAGCGGCAGTTCCTCGACGCCCACCACGATGGTGATGCGGGAGATGTCGGGGTGTTCGGTGACGCCGACCGCGAGCGAGTCGATGTTGAAGCCGCGGCGGGAGAACAGCGCGGCGATCCGGGCGAGGATGCCCGGTGTGTTCTCCACCAGGACGGAGAGCGTGTGCTTGGACATGTGTGTGTGCTCTTCCTCGCTCAGTCGTCTTCGTTGTCGCCGAAGTCGGGGCGGACGTCCCGGGCGGCCATGATCTCGTCGTTGGAGGTGCCGGCGGCGACCATCGGCCAGACCATCGCGTCCTCGTGGACGATGAAGTCGACGACGACCGGGCGGTCGTTGACCGCGTTCGCCTCCTCGATGACCTTGTCCAGGTCCTCCGGGGACTCGCAGCGGATCGCGTAGCAGCCCATCGCCTCGGAGAGCTTCACGAAGTCGGGGACGCGGGTGCCGGCACTCGGCTGCGCGGCGGCGCCGGTGGCGGAGTCGCCGTTCACTCCGGCGGGGCCGGAGTGCAGGATGGTGTTGGAGTAGCGCTGGTTGTAGAACAGCGTCTGCCACTGGCGGACCATCCCGAGGGCGCCGTTGTTGATGATGGCGACCTTGATCGGGATGTTGTTCAGGGCGCAGGTGGTCAGCTCCTGATTGGTCATCTGGAAGCAGCCGTCGCCGTCGATCGCCCAGACGGTGCGGTCGGGCCGGCCGGCCTTGGCGCCCATCGCGGCCGGGACCGCGTAGCCCATGGTTCCGGCGCCGCCGGAGTTCAGCCAGGTGGCGGGCTTGTCGTACTCGATGAAGTGCGCCGCCCACATCTGGTGCTGGCCGACGCCCGCCGCGAAGATCGTTCCCTCCGGCGCCAGCCGGCCGATCCGCTCGATGACCTGCTGCGGGGAGAGCGAGCCGTCGGCGGGCTGGTCGTAGCCCAGCGGGTAGGCCTCGCGCCAGCGGTCGAGGTCGTTCCACCAGGCGGTGTAGTCGCCCGTGTGGCCCTCGCTGTGCTCCTTCTGCACGGCCTGGATCAGGTCGGCGATGACCTCGCGGGCGTCACCGACGATCGGCACGTCGGCGGCGCGGTTCTTGCCGATCTCCGCGGGGTCGATGTCGGCGTGGACGATCTTGGCGTGCGGGGCGAAGCTGTCCAGCTTGCCGGTGACGCGGTCGTCGAAGCGGGCTCCGAGGGCGACGATCAGGTCGGCCTTCTGCAGAGCCGTGACGGCGGCCACCGATCCATGCATGCCCGGCATGCCCAGGTGCTGCGGGTGGCTGTCGGGGAACGCGCCGAGCGCCATCAGGGTGGTGGTGACGGGCGCGCCGGTGAGTTCCGCGAGGACCTTCAGCTCGGCCGTGGCCTGCGCCTTGAGGACGCCGCCGCCGACGTACAGGACGGGGCGCCCAGCGGCAGTGATCAGCTTGGCCGCCTCGCGGATCTGCTTGGCGTGCGGCTTGGTCACCGGGCGGTAGCCGGGCAGGTCCATGACCGGCGGCCAGGAGAAGGTGGTCCGGGTCTGGAGGGCGTCCTTGGCGATGTCCACGAGGACCGGGCCCGGGCGGCCGGTGGAGGCGATGTGGAACGCCTGCGCGATCACCCGCGGGATGTCCTGGGGGTCGGTGACCAGGAAGTTGTGCTTGGTGATCGGCATGGTGATGCCGACGATGTCGGCCTCCTGGAAGGCGTCCGTGCCGATCGCCTTGGAGGCGACCTGGCCGGTGATCGCGACCAGCGGGACGGAGTCCATGTGCGCGTCGGCGATCGGCGTGACCAGGTTGGTGGCGCCGGGGCCCGAGGTGGCCATGCACACGCCGACCTTGCCGGTCGCCTGCGCGTACCCCGTGGCCGCGTGCCCGGCACCCTGCTCATGGCGGACCAGCACATGACGGACCCGGGTGGAGTCCATCAGCGGGTCGTACGCGGGCAGGATCGCACCGCCGGGAATGCCGAATACGGTGTCGGCCCCGACCTCCTCAAGCGAGCGGATGAGGGACTGCGCACCCGTGACGTGCTCGACGGTCGCGGACTGCTGTCCTCCGGAACGGGGCCGCGGCTGCGGATGATGGGCCCCGGTGGCCTGCTCGGTCATCGGCATTCTCTTCTCGATGCTGAGGGTTTTTGCGAGGTTTGTGCGGTGTAGATCTGCTGTACGGCAGGTGCCCGTGCAACAAAAAACCCCTCGTGCCGTAGGGCAAGCGAGGGGAGCGCGCCGGTGAGGTCGCTGGGATTTCCGGATCGTCCTCCGGTGGGTCCCAGCTCAGCCGACGCGCTGTCCAAGTACGAGAATTCGGGTGCGCATGGCACCGACCCTCCCCCCGGCACGCACCGCGTGTCAAGTGAGTGGGACGGGAGTCTCATCATGTGAGCCTAGGCCACGTCCGTCTCCGGACACGGCGGACACACCATCTGCGGACGCCACCGCGTGCCCTTTCCTCACTCGTTCACCTCCGGGGCGCCGCAGTCGGGGGCGAGGCCACGACCGTGCTCAGCCCTTCGGGCATCCGTGCTCCCCCGCTCTCGGCCTCGGCCGGGCGGGTGGACACCCAGGTGCCCTCGATCCCGACGCGCCCGCTCGGCTCCCTCGCGCCGCCCGCGAACGCCGGTTCGGCCGGTCCGTGCGGCACCGGATAATGGCCGGATCCGAGCGCCCGGCGCAGCCGGTACTCGTCCAGTGGCCCGGCGAACGCCATGCCCTGCCCATGGGTGCAGCCCATCGCGCGCAACGCCACGACCTGCTCCGGAAGATCCACGCCGTCGGCCACGGACTGCAGCCCGAGGTCGGTGGCGATCCGCAGCAGCCCACTGGTGATCTTGTGCAGCCGCGCGGACTCGACGACGCCCTCGACCAGGCTGCGGTCGAGTTTCAGCACGTCGACGGGGAGTCTGCGCAGGGCCGTGATCGCCGCGTAGCCGTTGCCGAAGCCGTCCAGAGCGATCCGCACGCCCAACCGCCTGAGCGCGCCGAGCCGGCGCTCCAGCTCGTCCAGGGAGACCCGGGGATCGGTGTCCGCCAGCTCGATCAGCAGCGACCCCGACGGCAGCCCGTGCCGGGTCAGCAGGGCCTCCACCGAGCCGAGCGGCATCGACCGGTCCAGCAGCCGCCGCGCGGACATCCGCACTGCCACGGGTACGGCGAGTCCGGTCGCGGCCCGCTCGGCGGCCTGGGATACCGCCTCCTCCAGGATCCAGCGGTCCAGCTCCGAGGTCCGGTCGCTGTCCTCGGCCACCCGCAGGAACTCGGCCGGTGTGAACAGCACCCCCTGGGAGGAGCGCCAGCGTGCCTGTGCGGAGGCCGACATGACGCGGCCGCTGCCGAGGCACACCACCGGCTGGTGCAGCAGCGTGAACTCGCCGTCGTGCAGCGCGGCGCGCAGCCGGGTGGCCAGCTCCGCCTTGCGCACGACGTCCTGCTGCATCTGCGGTCGGTACAGCTCGACGCGGCCCTTGCCCGCCGACTTCGCCCGGTACATCGCCAGATCGGCGTTGCGCAGCAACTCGCCCGCGCCGAGGCCCGGTTCGGCGAAGGCGACCCCGATGGAGGCGTTGACCCGGACATCATTGCCGTCGATGAGGTAGGGCTGGGAGAGGGTGGTCCTGAGGCGGTCGGCCAGTTCCAGGATGTTCCGCTCCCGGGCGCCGCGGTCCTGGACGCCGTCCCCGATGATCAGGGCCGCGAACTCGTCGCCGCCCAGCCGGGCCGCGGTGTCCCCCTGCCGGACCGCGTCCTGGAGTCTGCGGGCGGCCTGGACGAGCAGTTCGTCCCCGGCCTGGTGTCCGATCGTGTCGTTGACGGCCTTGAAACCGTCCAGGTCGATGAAGAGGACGGCCGTGCCGTGCAGGGCGGCGGCGCGGTCGGAGGCACGGCGGCCGGACAGGGCCTGCTGCACACGCCGGGTGAACAGGGCGCGGTTGGGCAGGTCGGTGAGCGCGTCGTGTTCCGCGCTGTGCTGCAGTTGTGCCTGCAGCCGCACTCTTTCGGTCACGTCCCGGCTGTTGAAGATGAGGCCGCCGTGGTGACGGTTGACGGTCGACTCGACGTTGAGCCAGCCGCCGTCGCCGGACCGGAAGCGGCACTCGATGCGGGTGGTGGGTTCTTCGAGGGGGCTGGCGGTGAGGAAGCGGCGCACCTCGTGCACCACACAGCCCAGGTCCTCCGGGTGGATGAGCACGGCCAGTTCGCTGCCCACCAGTTCCTCCGCGGGCCGCCCGTAGACCCCGGCGGCGGCCGGGGAGACGTACCGGAGGGTGCCGTCGGGCGCGGCGATCATGATGACGTCGCTCGACCCCTGTACCAGGGAGCGGAAGTGGTTCTCCTTCTGCGCCAGTTCCTGGGTGAGGGTGATGTTGTCGAGCAGCATGATGCCCTGGCGCACGACGAGCGCGAGCACCACGCAGCCGGCGGTGACGAGTACGACGTGGTCGGGGCTGCGCCCGTTGAGCACGTTGTACAGGATGCCCAGGGTGCACACCGCGGCGGCCAGATAGGGGGTGAGCGCGGCCAGCGAGCCGGTGATCGGCCGGCCGGCCGGATACCGGCTGTGCTCGGCCCCCTGGCCGGGCAGTGGCGGCTGGCCGGGCTCGCCGGTCCGCGGCCCGGTCGCACGCCGGTGGGCGGCGCGGGCGTGCCCGCCGCCGGACCGGTCGGGTTCGTGCTGCCCCTGGCGCGAGGGCGCCGCCCAGGGCGCGTAGGCGAGCAGCAGCGAACCCGCGAACCAGCCCGCGTCGAGCAGCTGCCCGGAGCGGTAATTGCTGTGCAGCAGCGGCGAGGTGAACAGCGCGTCGCACATCACGGTCAGGGCGAGCGCTCCGATCGCCGTGTTGACGGCCGTGCGGTTGCCCGGGGCGCGTCGGAAGTGCAGCGCGAGCACCATGCTGACCAGGGCGATGTCGAGCAGCGGGTACGCGAGTGACAGCGCGGCGTGCGCGACGCTCGGCCCGTCGAACCTGGCGGCCTGCGCGAGCGCGAGACTCCAGGACAGGGTGAGCAGCGAGCCGCCGATCAGCCAGGCGTCCAGCGCCAGGCACATCCAGCCCGCCTTCGACACCGGCCGCTTGGCGAGGACCAGCAGGCCCACGATGGCGGGCGGCGCGAAGCACAGGAAGAACAGGTCGGCGAAGCTGGGGCTGGGCATGGGACGCCGCAGCACGACCTCGTACCACCCCCAGACCGTGTTGCCCAGGGCCACCATCGCCGAGGAGAGGGCGAACAGTATCCAGGCGGGTCGAAAGCGGACCTGGCGCCTGTGGGCGTAGAGGAGACACGAGACCGCGGCGCAGCCCGCCGCCGCGGCGAGTCCGAAGTCCCCCATGATCAGCGCGATTTCGCTGGAACCCCAGTCGAGCGCGGAACCGACGGCGTATCCCGCGCACACCAGGGCCAGAACGAGCTGATGGACCATGCTGGACCCGCCGCCGACGGCCGGCGGACGGGGCAGCGGCGGCCCTGCCGGGTGCTGCGTGCGCAGCGCCCCGCGCGGGGTGGTCGTCACGGTGGGCGGCGAACTCACCGGTCCCTCCCGGTCCGTGCCGCTCCCGGGCCCCGGGGGTCCCGGTGCGCATGCCTCCTGCGTCCGCTGTGCCTGGGGTGGTGGCTGGTGTGATGGCCGCGTCTGTGCGCCGCCGTGCGCCAGGGCCGCCGTCGGCGGCCTCGCCGCGTCGGATGGTTCGTCCATAGGCCGTGCATCGCCCGTCGCCCCCCTCACATCTCTGAAATGTTCATCCCTGGCGCCGAACGGTGCGCGGCGCAGCCCCTGTCGGGGACGATACACCAGTCTCGTCACGCAGGGACATAGCTTCTCTACGCTCCGTGACGATCGCGGAGATAGAGGTACCCCCCGCGTCCGGAAGGATGCGGAGGGTACCCGAAACGGATTACACGCCTGCCATGTCGACCCTCACGCGCGGGTGGAGCCCGTCGTAAGGATCACGTTTCGCAGCGGCTCCCGGTTCACGAAACGGCTCAACTGGTCCGTCAGCAGCCGTTTCGCGCGCGGCAGGAAGGCCGATGTGGGCCCGCCCACGTGCGGGCTGATCAGCACACCGGGCGCCTGCCACAGGGGATGGCCCGGCGGCAGCGGCTCCGGGTCCGTCACGTCCAGGGCGGCGGTGATACGGCCGCTCTCCAGCTCCGCGAGCAGCGCCTTGGTGTCGACGACGGGTCCGCGCGCGACGTTGACCAGCAGCGCTCCGTCCTTCATCCGCGCGAGGAAGTCGGCGTCCACGAGGCCCCGCGTGGTCTCGGTCAGCGGCGTGGACAGGACCACGACGTCCGCTTCCGGTAGCAGGGCGGGCAGTTCGGTGAGCGGATGCACCGGACCGCGCGCCGAGGTGCGCCCGGAGCGCGCGACGCGCGCCACCCGCGCGAGTTCAAATGGCGCGAGCCGGTCTTCGATGGCCGCGCCGATGGAGCCGTAACCGACTATGAGGACGTTCTTGTCGGCGAGCGCCGGGTGGAACCCGCCGCGCCACTCGCCCCTGTCCTGGGCGCGCACGAAGTCCGGGATGCCGCGCAGCGAGGCGAGTATCAGTGCCAGCGTCAGCTCGCCCGTGCTCGCCTCGTGCACCCCGCGCGCATTGCACAGCCGGACGCCCGGGTGCAACTGCCCGATACCCGGCTGCACATGGTCGATGCCCGCGGACAGCGTCTGTACGACCTGCACACCGCTCATCCGCGGCAGCGGCCGGACACAGACGTCGCTGGGTTTCATGTAGGGGACGACGTAGAAGGCGCAGTCGGCCGGGTCCGCGGGGAACTCCTCCTCCCCGTTCCAGAACAGGTAGTCGGGCCCGTCGGGAAGCCCCTCGAACTCCTCCGGCGGGATGGGCAGCCATACGTCAGCAGTCATGGTCAGGAGGCTATGTCAGGCTCGTGAACAGGCAGAGGTTAGGTTGGGGGCCGAAGAGGGAGGGTCACGACCAGGTGGAGCGCAGGACGATCGGCGCGGGGGCGCTCGCGGTGGGGGCCGTCGGACTCGGCTGCATGCCGATGAACTGGGCGTACAGCGGGTCGCGGCAGCGGGGGGACGAGTCGGTCAGGGCCGTGCACCGGGCCCTGGACCTCGGCTGCACGCTCCTGGACACGGCCGACATGTACGGCCCGTTCACCAACGAACTGCTGATCGGCCGGGTCCTCAAGGAGCGGCGCGCGGAGGCCTTCGTGTCGACCAAGGTCGGGCTGCTGGTGGGCGACCAGCACATCGTGGCCAACGGCCGCCCCGGGTATGTGCGGCGGGCGTGCGACGCGTCGCTGCGCCGGCTGCAGACCGACGTGATCGATCTGTACCAGCTGCATCGCGCCGACCCCGAGGTCCCCGTCGAGGAGACGTGGGGCGCGATGGCGGACCTGGTCCGGGCCGGGAAGGTCCGCGCGCTCGGCCTGTGCGCGGTGGGCGCGCGCGGCGGGCGCCGCTCGGGAACCGGGCTGCACGACGCGACGCTGCGCCAGCTCCGGCGCGTCCAGCAGGTCTTCCCGGTGAGCGCGGTGCAGGCGGAGCTGTCGGTGTGGTCGCCGGAGGCGCTGGACGCGCTGCTGCCCTGGTGCGCGGACCGCGGCGTCGGCTTCCTCGCCGCGATGCCGCTCGGCAACGGCTTCCTGACCGGCACGCTGACCCCGGGCGAGGGCTTCGAACCGGACGACGTGCGGGCCCGCCATCCGCGGTTCACTGCCGAGATGATGGCCGCCAACCAGCCCATCGTCGCCGGGCTGCGCCGGGTGGCCCGGCGGCACGGCGAACATGTCACACCGGCGCAGGTGGCGCTGGCCTGGACCCTGGCGCAGGGCCGGCACGTGGTCACGGTGCCGGGGACCAAGCGGGAACGCTGGGTGACGGAGAACGCGAGCGCCCCGTCCGTCCGGCTGACCCCGGACGACCTGACGGCACTGTCCCGGCTGCCGCCCGTCCAGGGCTCCTGGGACTGACACCGCGGATCCGCGGCCGTATGGGAACCCGGGCGGGGCGAGCGGTGTAAGAGATAGAGAACCGCCGCCGGAACCACCGCGTCGAAGGGACCATGATCGTGCAATGTCGAGTCGTGTCGGCCGTGCTGGCCGCAACCGCGCTCCTGCTGACGGCCGGCTGCTCCTCCGACGGAGGCGGCCCACCGGGCGGGGACGGGAGTACGACCGCTCGGGGGACGACGTCCGGCGCCGCCCCGTCCGCGGGGTCGACCGCACCGGCCCCGCCCGCCAAGGGCTCGGTGAAGGTGGTGCGGACGGTCACGGAGCATCTGAAGTCGCCTTGGGGCCTGGCCCCCCTGCCCGGCGGCGGCCTGCTCGTCTCCTCCCGGGACGACGGGACGATCACCCGGGTCGACGAGAAGACGGGCAAGCAGACCGAGCTGGGCAAGGTCTCCGGGGTGTCCCCGGCCGGCGAGGGCGGTCTCCTGGGCCTCGCCCTCTCCCCCGGCTACGCCTCGGACCACATGGTCTACGCGTACTTCACCTCGGCCTCCGACAACCGGATCGTGCGGATGCTGTACGACGAGCGGAAGCCGCCCGGCGAACAGCTCGGCGCGCCCGACACGGTCTTCCGGGGCATCCCCAAGGGCTACATCCACAACGGCGGCCGCATCGCCTTCGGCCCGGACGGCATGCTGTACGCGGGCACGGGCGAGAGCGGCGAGCGGGGTCTGTCCCAGGATGTGAAGTCCCTGGGCGGCAAGATCCTGCGGATGACCCCGGAGGGCGAGCCCGCCCCCGGCAACCCGTTCGAGAACTCCGTCGTGTACAGCTACGGCCACCGCAATGTGCAGGGCCTCGCGTGGGACGACCGACAGCGCCTGTTCGCCTCGGAGTTCGGCCAGGACACCTGGGACGAGCTGAACGCGATCAAGCCGGGCGACAACTACGGCTGGCCGGACGCCGAGGGCAAGTCGTCGGACCCCCGGTTCCACAACCCGCTGGCCCAGTGGCACACGGACGTCGCCTCCCCCAGCGGCATCGCCTATGTGAACGGGTCCGTCTGGATGGCCGGGCTCAGAGGCCAGCGGCTGTGGCGCATCCCGCTGAAGGGCACGGAGGCCGCCGCGGCACCCCAGGCGTTCCTGAAGGGCACCTACGGCCGGCTCCGTACCGTCGTCGCGGCGGGCGGCGACAGGCTGTGGCTGGTCACGAGCAACACGGACGGCCGGGGCAAGCCGAAGAAGGAAGACGACCGGATCCTGGAACTCAAGGTGACATGACGCGACGGCGGCCGGGCGCCCCGGCCCGCCCGCTGCCTGCCGGCTGCCGTCGGCTACGGCCGTGGCCGTGCGGTGAGCCGGTCGTCCGCCCCGGGCGGCGGCGGGAACAGCTCCAGCCGATGGGCCACCGCCGCCGCCTCGCCCCGTCCCGAGACTCCGAGCTTGCCCAGGATGTTGGAGACATGGACGCTCGCGGTCTTCGGGGAGATGAACAGCTCCTCGGCGATCTGACGGTTGGTGCGGCCGGCGGTGACCAGGCGGAGCACATCGCGCTCCCGGCTGGTCAGGCCCAGCGCCTCGACCGGGTCGGCCGGGGCGGGCGTCCACCGCGGGGTGCGGGTCAGCACGAGGCGGGCGCGCTGGGCGAGGAGCGCCACGGAGTCGGCGAGCGGGCGGGCGCCCAGGTGATCGGCGACGGCTCCGGCCAGCCGAAGCAGCTGCGTGGCGCGGTCCCGCTCGCCGTCCCCGCCGGCGGGCGGGTCTCCCGGGCGTCTGCCGCCCGGGGACAGCAGGGCCGCCGCGAGCCGGTGGCGGACACGAGCGAGGTCGTAGGGGCGGTCCAGGGACTCGAAGGCGGTGACCGCCTCGGACCAGATCTCGGGGGTGTCCTCGCCCGCGGCGCGGCGCAGTTCGGCGCGGACCCATGCGTCGTGGGCGAGCCATACGGGTGCGCCGGTGGTGAGCTTCTTGGCCGCGGTGGCGATGCGGTCGAGGGCTTCCGCCCGGCCGGGTTCCGCCGCGGGCAGGGCGCGGGCGTCGGCCTCCGCGGTGGCGGCGGCCCGGACCAGCGGCCAGGCGTAGCGGTGGCTGCCGGGCGGGACACCGGCGTCCAGGGCGTGGTGCAGTTCGGCGCGGACGTCGAGCACGCGGCCCTCCGCGGCGGCGAGGCCGACCGCGACGCGGGCCAGCGGCAGCCACTGCTGGGGCATGACGTCGCGGGTACCGAAGTAGCCGCGGGCCGCGGTGAGCTGGCGGGCGGCCTCGGCTGGGTCGCCGCGGCCGAGGGCGAGGCGCGCCAGGGACAGCGCGGCCGAGCCCAGGGGCTTGGCGCTGGGGCCGCGGCGGGTCGCGTTCGCGGCGGCGGATGCGGCCCGGCCCAGTTGCCGAGGGCGTACTGGGACTCGGCGAGGTTGGCCCACAGCAGGGCCTCGGAGCCGAGCAGGCCGAACGTCCGGGTGTAGTCGATCCCTTCGTCCAGGATGGGGACGGCTTCCCGGGAGCGGCCGACCGCGTCGAGTTCGGCGGGCAGATTCACCTAGGCACGGCCCGCGACATGGGTGTAGCCCTCCCGCACGGACCGGTCCTTGACCCGGCGCAGCTCGGCGAGTCCGGCCTCGACGCCGCCCGCGTCGACCCTGAGGGTGCCGAGGGTGATGCACGCGTCCAGTTCGATCTCGCGGGCGTCGACCATGCGGGCGTACTCGACGGCCCGTTCGGCTGCGGCCAGGGCGTCGGGGCCCGGCTCGTGCAGCATCGCCCAGTTGGCGATGCCGGCGAGCACATCGGCGTGCACCTCGGAGGGGGGCAGTCCGCGCACCAGTTGCTCGGCGATGGCCAGTTCATGCCGTCCGTCGCCGCGTCCCAGCGCCTGGACGAGGCCGGAGCGCTGGGTCCAGAACCAGGCGGCGCGCAGCGGGTCGTCCTCGTCCTCGAGGAGTTGCAGCGCCCGCTTGGTGATCTTCAGGGCGCGTTCGCGCTCACCGCACCTTCGTCCGGCGACGGCGGCCTCCGCCATCAGGTCCGGATAGCGCAGCGGGGTGGTGGGGTCGCAGGGCGGGTAGACCTCGGCGCAGTCGACGGGGCGCAGTGCCGCCCGTACCGGCTCCGGGGCGGTGTCCCACAGTTCCATCGCCCGCTCCAGGAGCCGTAGTTGCTCGCTGTAGGCGTGCGGTCGGCGGCGATGCGTTCCAGCAGGCGGGCGGTGAGTTCGAAGAGGCGGGCCGTGCCCTCCTCGTCGTGCCGCGCCGGGGCGTGGGCGGGGGTGGCCTCGCCCAGCTCGGGCAGGAGCCGGGCCAGGTCGTCCTCCTGGCCCGCGGCGGCCGTGGCGAGTTCGTCGGGCAGGGCGCCGCGCAGGGCGCGCAGGGCGGTGGAGAAAGGGGCGAACGGCAGTCCGTCGGCGCCGATCTCGACGCAGCCGCCGAGTGCGACGACGGCGCCCTGACGGCCGGCGGCGGTGGCGAACTCCTCGACCAGCCTGGTCTTGCCGACGCCCGCTTCGCCGCCGACCAGCAGCGCCTGGGGCTCGCCGGCGGCGGCACGGGCGAGCGCGTCGTGCAATGTGTGCAGTTCGTCGGTGCGGCCGACGAACACGGGACTGACGGACCTGGTCTCCACGGGTTTGAGCATCGCACGGAGGTCCGACAGCGCGGCATCCGTTGTCCACAGGGGGGCCGGATCGCTGCCCGGACCGGGTGCGGGCGGCCGGGTCGTGCGGCGGACCGGGCGGGGGCGCGGGCGGGCGTGGACCGGGAGCGGGCGGCCGTCTCCCGTGTGGGCGCCCGCCCCCGCGAAGGCGCTCACGCGGTGCGGGGCTGCCGATGACGGCCCGGGCACCCGGTGTCGCAGGGAGACTCGCGGCCGGCGCGGCGGCGGGCCGCCGTCGCACGGCGGGCGGCGCGGCGTCCGCGCAGCGCCTCACGGACCAGGCGCTCGTACTCGGCCCGGCGCCGTAGTTCGCCGGCGCGGACCTGGTGGAGTTCGTACTCGATCATGGCGGGCCCCTCGGAGCGTCGGGTGGTGGCATCGCTTCCGGCGATGGCTCCACCTTCGTCGGCCAGGGGGGCGCGGCACATCGGAAGGGTTCCGCATCTTCCGGCGGGCGGGCCGGCTCCCGGCGCGCGTAAGGGGCCTCAGACGCCCCCGTAAGGTGCTTTCGGGGGGTTCAAGGCCCCTGGTGGAATGGGCTCTGGTTCAGCTGGTCGAGGGCAGTCCGAGGAGCGCGTCGGAGTACTTGAGGACGGCCAGCAGCAGGCCGATGACGCCGAGCGAGACGCCGGCCCAGGCGACCGACTTGATCCAGGCGGCCTGCGGTGTGCCGGGGGCGCCGAACGCGGGCCGGGCCAGCACGACGACGCCGGTGATCAGCGCCGCCAGCGCGAACCCCGCGGCCCACAGCGCGGTGGTCTGCCAGGCGTCGCCGTAGACCGCCTGCACCTGGGTGGCGACGCTCGCGTTCGAGGAGGTCTTCAGCTGGCCGATCAGGGTCTGGCGCGCGGCGGCCACGGTGCCGATCCAGCCGCCGGTCAGCGAGACGAGGCCCAGCACGGCGGAGACGACCGCTCCGGCGCCCTGGCCGACCCCGGACGGACCGTCCGCTGTGCCCTTCTCGGCCTCCGCCTCGGCCGCCTCCTCATCCGTGTCCCCGACGGCCTCGCCGGTCCGGTCGTCGGTCCGGTCCGCAGCCTGGTCGTCGGTCCGGCCTGCGGCCGCGGACTCCGCCGCCTCGTCGGTCCGGCCTGCGGCCGCGGTCCCGGTGTCCGCGGCGTCGTCGGCCCTTCCGTTGTCCGCCGCCTGCTCGGTTTCGGTGCCGGTGTCCTTGCCGGCCTCGTCCACTGTCTTCGTTCCCATGCCCCGCACCGTACGGACGCTGTCTGAGAGGTCTCTTAATGATCGTTGTGAGCCGTACGCGCGCGTGGGGCGCGCCACCGGGTGGGCCCGGCAGCCGGTGGCGCGGGTGCCCTGCTCGGCGCCGGACGGCCGCAGCTGCACAGGGGCCGCGGTCCGACGCACAGGGGCCGGGGTTTGGCGCACAGGGGCCGCGGTCCGGCGCACAGGGGCCGCGGTCCGGCGCACAGGGGCCGCGGTCCGGCGCACAGGGGCCGCGGTCCGGCGCACAGGGGCCGCGGTCCGACGCACAGGGGCCGGGGTTTGGCGCACAGGGGCCGCGGTCCGGCGCCGTCGTCACACGGGGCTGTCGTCCACATCCTGCTGTTGTTGTTCCTGCTCCAGTTCCGCCACGACGGCGTCGAGCCTTTCATGGGCGGCGCGGCATTCGGGCGGTTCGATGCTGATCCTGGGCAGGCGCCGGTCGAGCCAGCCCGGCAGCCACCAGTTGGCGCCGCCGAGGAGGTGCATCAGGGCGGGCACCAGCAGGGTGCGCAGCACGAAGGCGTCGAGGGCGACGGCGGCGGCCAGCGCGATGCCGAACATGGCGATCACGCGGTCGCCGCCGAGCACGAAGGCGAGGAACACGGAGATCATGATGACGGCCGCGGAGTTGATCACCCGGCTGGTCTCGGCGAGGCCGACCCGGACGGCGCGCCGGTTGTCGCCCGTCTCCAGCCACTCCTCGTACATCCGGCCGACCAGGAAGACCTGGTAGTCCATGGAGAGCCCGAAGAGCACCGACACCATGATCACGGGCAGGAAGGGCTCGATCGGTCCGGCCCTGCCGAGCCCCAGCGGTTCGCTGCCCCAGCCCCATTGGAAGATCGCGACGACGATGCCGAAGGCGCCCGCGACGGCGGCGAGGTTCATCGCGGCGGCCTTCAACGGGATGCCGATCGACCGGAAGGCGAGCAGGAGCAGCACACAGCCGAACCCGATGACCACGCCGACGAACAGCGGCACCTTGCCGACGATCACGTCGGCGAAGTCGTCGTAGCTCGCGGTCACGCCGCCGACATGCACGTCGAGCGAGGTGCCCTGCTCCACGCGCGGCAGCACCTCGTGGCGCAGCCGGTCGACGAGGTCGCTGGTCTGCCGCGACTGCGGCGCCGAGTCGGGCACGACGGTGAGGTACGCGGTGTCGCCCCCGGTGTTGAACCGCGCCGGTGTCACGGACGCGACGCCCGGGGTGGTGCGCAGGGTGGCGTCGAGGTTGTCGAGGGCGAGCCGGGCGTCCGCCCCGTCGATGCGTGACACCAGTGTCAGCGGTCCGTTGACGCCGGGGCCGAAGCCGTCGGCGATGAGGTCGTACGCCTGCCGTGTGGTCGAGTCCCTGGGGTCGTTGCCCTGGTCGGAGGTGCCGAGGCGAAGGGTGAGGGTGGGCAGCGCGAGCAGGGCGACGACGGCGAGGGCGACCGAGCCGAGCAGCTTCGGGTGGCGTTCGACGAACGCGGACCAGCGGGCGGCGAGGCCGGTGGGCAGCTCCGGTTGCGGACCGTGCTCGGCCAGTCGTTGCCGCTCGCGCCGGCTCAGCGCGCGCTCGCCGATGAGGGAGAGCAGGGCGGGCAGCAGGGTCACGGAGGCGGCGACGGTCAGGACGACGGTCAGCGCGGCGGCGACGGCGACCCCGTTGAGGAAGCTCAGCCGCAGGATCAGCATGCCCAGCAGCGCGATGCACACGGTGGCGCCCGCGAACACGACGGCGCGTCCGGTGGTGGCGACGGACTCGGTGACGGCCTCGGTGACGGTCAGTCCGCGTTTCAGTCCGCGACGGTGCCGGGTGACGATGAACAGCGCGTAGTCGATGCCGACGCCGAGCCCGATGAGCAGGCCGAGCATCGGCGCGAACGCGGCGACGGTCATGGCGTGGCCGAGCAGCGCGATGCAGGCGTACGCGGTGCCCACGCCGACCAGGGCGGTGGCGATGGGCAGCAGGGAGGCGGCGAGCGAGCCGAAGGCGACGAAGAGCACCAGGGCGGCGACGACCACGCCGATCGCCTCGGCGACATGCCCGCCCGACGAGGCGGTGAGCCCGATGGCGCTGCCGCCCGACTCGACGCGCAGCCCGTCCGTCTCGGCCGACTCGGCGGTGCGGACGACGGCCTCGGCCTCGGATCTGTCGATGTGCTCGACCGGCTGGTCGAAGGTGACGACGGCGTATGCGGTCCGGCCGTCGCGGCTGATCTGCCCGCTGCCCTGGCCGTCGTAGGGGCTGGTCACCGAGGACACCCCGGGCAGGTCCGCGATGTCGTCCAGGGTGTGGCTCATGGTCTGCTCGACGTCGGCGGCGCGGACACCGCCGGATCCGGTGTGCCAGACGACGGTGTCGCTGTCACCGCCCATACCGGGGAAGCCCGCGCCGAGCAGTTCCTGGGCCCGGCCCGCTTCGGTGCCGGGGACCTCATAGCTCTCGGAGTACGCGGAGCCGGTGACGGCGGCGGCAGCGCTGACACCGCCGCAGGCGAGCAGCCAGAGCAGGACGGCGAGCAGACGGTGCCGGACACACCAGCGTGCAAGGGCTGCCATGGCCTGCTCCCAGGGACGATGTGCGGATCTTTGCCTGGGAACGAACGTCGATGAACGAAACAGCCCGCAAAGAACACATGAGCAATCGTTGACCACTGTTGCAGCTGAAAGAGATCGTTTGCCGGGTTCGTGGGCTTCTTCACAAGAGGCGGCGACCGGGAACTTCCGCGGGTCGTCCGGCTGCGCTCGCGCGAAAAGGGAGCCTCTCCGGCGCCATGTGGGTGCGTCGCGGGTGCCAGGTGCGTACGTCGCGGGGCGTCGCCGGTGACGAAAACGCCCTGGGGGGACGCATCATGGCGATGCGTCCCCCCAGGGACGGGTGGTGCACGCGGTGGCTCAGCCCTCGCCGACGCCCAGCTTCTGAAGGATCAGCTCCTTGACGCGGGCCGCGTCGGCCTGGCCGCGGGTGGCCTTCATCACCGCGCCGACCAGGGCGCCGGCCGCGGCCACCTTGCCGCCGCGGATCTTGTCCGCGATGCCCGGGTTGCCGGCGATGGCCTCGTCGACGGCCGTGCCGAGCGCCGAATCGTCGGAGACGACCTTCAGACCGCGCTTGTCGACGACCTCGTCCGGGGTGCCTTCGCCCGCGAGGACGCCCTCGATGACCTGGCGGGCCAGCTTGTCGTTCAGGTCACCGGCGGCCACCAGCCGGGTGACGCGGGCGACCTGCTCGGGCGTGATGGCCAGCTCGTCCAGGGCGACGCCCGACTCGTTGGCGCTGCGCGCCAGTTCGCCCATCCACCACTTGCGGGCGGAGGCCGCGTCGGCACCGGCGCCGATGGTGGCGAGGATCGGGTCCAGCGCACCGGCGTTGAGGATGGCCTGCATATCGGTGGCCGAGATGCCCCACTCCGCAAGGAGGCGGCTGCGACGCACCAGCGGCAGTTCGGGCAGCGCGGCCCGGATCTCCTCGACCCACGCGCGCGCGGGGGCCACCGGAACGAGGTCGGGCTCCGGAAAGTACCGGTAGTCCTCGGCCTCCTCCTTCACCCGGCCCGAGGTGGTCGACCCGGTGTCCTCGTGGAAGTGCCGGGTCTCCTGCACGATCGTGCCGCCGGACGACAGCACGGCCGCGTGCCGCTGGATCTCGAAGCGGGCGGCACGCTCCACGGACCGCAGCGAGTTGACGTTCTTCGTCTCGGAGCGGGTGCCGAACTTGTCGGCGCCCTTGGGCATCAGCGACAGGTTGACGTCGCAGCGCATCTGCCCCATCTCCATGCGGGCCTCGGACACGCCGAGCGCCCTGATGACCTCGCGCAGCTCACGGACGTACGCCCGGGCGACCTCGGGGGCACGCTCGCCGGCCCCGACGATCGGCTTGGTGACGATCTCGATGAGCGGGATGCCCGCGCGGTTGTAGTCGAGCAGGGAGTGGGACGCGCCGTGGATACGGCCGGTCGCACCGCCCACGTGGGTGGACTTGCCGGTGTCCTCCTCCATGTGGGCGCGCTCGATCTCCACACGGAAGGTCGCGCCGTCCTCCAGCTGTACGTCGAGGTAGCCGTCGAAGGCGATCGGCTCGTCGTACTGGGAGGTCTGGAAGTTCTTCGGCATGTCCGGATAGAAGTAGTTCTTCCGGGCGAAGCGGCACCACTCGGCGATCGAGCAGTTCAGCGCGAGACCGATCTTGATCGCGGATTCGACGCCGGTCGCGTTGACGACCGGGAGCGCGCCGGGCAGGCCGAGACAGGTCGGACAGGTCTGCGAGTTGGGCTCGGCGCCCAGTTCGGTGGAGCACCCGCAGAACATCTTGGTCTTGGTGCCGAGTTCGACATGGACCTCAAGGCCCATGACGGGATCGTACGACGCCAGCGCGTCCTCGTACGACACCAGGTCGGTCGTGGTGGTCACGGTGAAACTTCCCTCTCAGCCCAGCAGGACGTCGTCGTCGCCCAGCCGCTTCAGCTCGCGGTAGAGCAAGGCGAGGCCGGTGGCGATGGCGACGGCGGACACGGTGGCGTCGATCAGGCGCAGCGTGTCGTGCTCGGCGCGGGCCTTCTTGATCTGCTTGGCAACGCCGACCGCGCCGAACGCGGTGGTGGCCATGGACAGGTACGTACCGGACTTCGACTTCTTGAAGTCCTTGGCCTTGGACAGTGCCTTGCTCACAGCGACGGAGCCTCCTCAAGCAGCGGATGCCCCCACTTTTCCACGAAGGCGGCCTCGACGGCGGCGCCGACCTTGTACAGCCGGTCGTCCTTCATCGCCGGAGCGATGATCTGCAGGCCCACGGGGAGGTTGTCCTCGGGGGCGAGACCGCAGGGCAGCGACATGGCCGCGTTGCCCGCCAGGTTGGTCGGAATGGTGCACAGGTCGGCGAGGTACATGGCCATCGGGTCGTCGGCGCGCTCGCCGATCGCGAAGGCCGTGGTCGGGGTGGTCGGCGAGACGATCGCCTCGACCTGCTCGAAGGCCCTCTCGAAGTCGCGCGTGATCAGGGTGCGGACCTTCTGCGCTGAGCCGTAGTACGCGTCGTAGTAGCCGCTCGACAGGGCGTACGTGCCGAGCATGATGCGGCGCTTGACCTCGGGGCCGAAACCCGCCTCGCGGGTGAGGGAGGTGACCTCTTCGGCGGAGTGGCCGCCGTCGTCGCCGGCCCTGAGGCCATAGCGCAGACCGTCGAAGCGCGCCAGGTTGGAGGAGCACTCGGACGGCGCGATCAGGTAGTACGCCGACAGGGCGAGGTCGAAGGACGGGCAGTCCAGCTCGACGATCTCGGCGCCCAGTTCCGTCAGCAGTTCGACGGCCTCGTCGAAACGCTGGATGACGCCGGCCTGGTAGCCCTCGCCGCGGAACTGCTTGACCACACCGATGCGCATGCCGCGCACCGAGCCGTTGCGGGCGGCCTCGACGACCGGCGGGACGGGGGCGTCGATGGAGGTCGAGTCCAGCGGGTCGTGTCCGGCGATGACCTCGTGCAGCAGGGCCGCGTCCAGGACCGTGCGGGCGCAGGGGCCGCCCTGGTCCAGGGAGGACGAGAAGGCCACCATGCCGTAGCGGGAGACGGCGCCGTACGTCGGCTTCACGCCGACCGTGCCGGTGACGGCGGCCGGCTGGCGGATGGAGCCGCCGGTGTCGGTGCCGATGGCGAGCGGCGCCTGGAAGGAGGCCAGCGCCGCGCTGGAGCCGCCGCCGGAGCCGCCGGGGATCCTGGTGAGGTCCCAGGGGTTGCCGGTGGGCCCGTAGGCGCTGTTCTCCGTCGAGGACCCCATGGCGAACTCGTCCATGTTGGTCTTGCCGAGGATCACGACGTCGGCGGCCTTCAGCCGCTGGGTGAGCGTCGCGTCGTACGGCGGGATCCAGCCTTCGAGGATCTTCGAGCCGACGGTCGTGGGGACGCCCTCGGTGGTGAAGATGTCCTTGAGGGCGAGGGGGACACCGGCCAGCGGGCCCAGTTCCTCGCCGCGCTCGCGCTTGTCGTCGACGGCGCGGGCCTGGGCGAGCGCGCCCTCACGGTCGACGTGCAGGAAGGCGTGCACCTTCTCGTCGACGGCCTCGATGCGGGCGAGATGGGCCTCGGTGACCTCGACGGCCGTCAGCTCGCCGGAGGCGATCTTCGCGGCGGTCTCGGCGGCCGTGAGCTTGATGATGTCCGTCATGGTCAGTCCTCCCCCAGGATCTGCGGCACCTTGAAACGCTGCTGCTCCTGGGCGGGGGCGCTGGAGAGCGCCTGCGCGGGGGTGAGCGAGGGACGGACCTCGTCCGCGCGCATGACGTTGGTCAGCGGGAGCGGGTGCGAGGTCGGCGGTACGTCTTGGTCGGCGACCTCGCTGACGCGGGCGACCGCGCCGATGATGTCGTCGAGCTGGCCCGCGAAGTGGTCGAGTTCTTCGGGCTTCAGCTCCAGACGCGCCAGCCGGGCGAGGTGGGCGACCTCCTCGCGCGTGATGCCAGGCATGCAGCGATCCTCTGGGGTGAGTGTGTGTGGTTTGGGGCCAATCCTATGGGGCGGGGCCGGGTGGCCGTGAAACGGTTTGCCCGGCCCCGCCCGTCAGGCCCGGCGGGTCTCCCAGGCCTCGCTGCGCAGGAAGTGGTTGTCGTACAGGTCCTGGACTTCGAGGATGCTCTCCCAGGTGGCCTCGCCCAGGCGGATGCGCTGCAGGTGCCGGAAGTACTCGAAGCGCTCGACGCCGGGTGTGATGACGATGAGCAGATCGGCGTCGGCGCCGGGTACGGCCGCGAAGGCGTGCGGCTTGCCCGGCGGGACGACGACGAGGTCACCGCGGCCGGCGGTGACGACGTCCTCGCCGGAGAGGATGTCGGCGGCGCCGTCGAGCAGGAAGAACATCTCGGCGGAGTTGTCGTGCCAGTGCGGTTTCGCGCCGTCGGCGCCCGCCGTGAGGGTGACCCGCTGGGTGGACAGGGCGCCGCCGGTCCGGCTGCTGTCGGCCAGCAGCCGGATGGTGGTGGGCGCACGGCCGACGACCTCCGCCTCGGCCTCCCGGACGATCACGGACTCCTCGAACCTCGGAACGAACAGCGACATCCCACAACCCCTCGGTGACGGCGGTACCCCACCCGGCCGGCGAAGAACGGCGCGGCACTGCTCACTACAACGACCACGGCAGCAAGGCGAATCCCCCACGCGGACCCGAAACCGAAGCGCGCCCCGGAGGCAACTCGGGTCCCGTGAGGAGCAACCTGACGGGCGGGCCGGTGGGCGGGGTCATTCGGCGGCGGGCAGCGCGGCACGCGGCCGTTGCCAGCCGCGGGACCCCCGCGCCAGCAGCCATGCCGTCGTCTCCTCGGGCGGCATCGCCGCGGCCACCAGCCACCCCTGTACGGCATCGCAGCCGAGGTCCCGCAGCCGCTCCCAGGTCTCGTCGTCCTCCACGCCCTCGGCGACGACCAGAAGCCCCAGCGAATGCGCCAGGTCGACGGTGCAGCGCACGATCTCCGCGTCCTCGTTGTCCACGGCGAGCCGGGCCACGAAGGACCGGTCGATCTTCAGCTCGCTCACCGGCAGCCGGCGCAGGTGCACCAGCGAGGAATAGCCGGTTCCGAAGTCGTCCAGGGACATCTTCACGCCGTGCCCGGTGAGCCCGGCGAGGGTGTCGGCGGCCCGCTGCGGGTCCTCCAGCAGCACATGCTCGGTGATCTCCAGCTGAAGCGCCGCCGCGGGCACTCCGTGCCGGGCCAGCCGGGCGGCGACGGAACCCGCGAAGCCGGGCGTGTGGACATCGCGCGGGGAGACGTTCACGGCCACCGGCACCCGCAGTCCCTGGGCCCGCCATTTGGCGACCTGCCCGAGCGCGGTCTCCAGCACATACTCGGTCAGCTGGGGCATCAGCCCCGAGGACTCGGCGATCGCAATGAACTCGTCCGGCGGCACCTTCCCGCGCTCGGGGTGCACCCAGCGCACCAGCGCCTCCAGGCCGGCGACCTGCCCGTCGAAGCGGACCTTGGGCTGGTAGTGCAGCTGCATCTCGTGCGCGTCCAGCGCGCGGCGCAGATCGCCCAGCAGGCCGAGCCGGTCCGGGGTGTTGGAGTCCCGCTTCGACTCGTACACCTCGACGCCGGTGCGGTCCCGCTTCGCCTGGTACATCGCCACGTCCGCGCGGCGCAGCATGCCCTCGGCGTCGAGCGCGTGGTCGGGGAAGACGGCGACGCCCGCGCTGGCCTCCAGCACGAGGGTGAGCCCGTCGAGGTCGAGCGGCGAGCTGAGCGCGGTGACCAGGTTGCGGGCGACCCGGGTGGCGGACGTCGTGGAGTCGGCGACCGGCAGTAACACGGCGAACTCGTCGCCGCCGAGGCGCGCGGCCTCCGCGCCGCGCGGCAGCGCGAGGCGCAGCCGGTCGGCGATCTGGAGCAGCAGCCGGTCCCCGGCGAGATGCCCGAGGGTGTCGTTCACGGAGCGGAACCGGTCGAGGTCGATCAGCATGAGTGCGGAGCGGGCGCCGATGCGTTCGGCGTCGTCGAGCGCCGTCCAGATACGTTCCAGCAGCCACTGCCGGTTGGGCAGTCCGGTCAGCGGGTCGCGCAGTTGCTCCTCGGCCCGGGCCCGGGCGATCCACAGGGTCGAGTCGAGGGCGACCAGCGGGATGGCGAACAGCGGGAGCAGCACCGGACGGGCGACCGCCACGACGCAGATCAGCGGGGCGATGCCGAGCAGCGCGACCGCGACGAGGCCCTGTCTGACCAGGGCGGTGCGGGCGACGGTGGGCAGGCCGCCGCCGCGCGGCGCGCTCAGGTACCACAGCAGGACGCGGGTGACGGCGAGGTAGGCCGCGGCGACCAGCACGACCTCGGGGACGGTGGTGACGTCCCAGTGGTCGGGGTTCCAGGGGGCCTCGACGGTCGGTACGCGGCCGAAGGAGCCCAGCAGCAGGGCGGCGGCGCCGATGCCGAGGATGTCCACCGCGCCGTGCAGCACGCCCTGCCGCCAGCGGTGCCTGCGGGCGATGCCGACCAGGACGACGACGGTGAGGCTGACCATGCCGGCGGGCACCCAGCCGTAGAGCAGCAGGACGGCGAGGGTGAGGGCGGCGCCGGAGCCGGTGCCGCCCCACCAGCGGGCCCGGCCGAGCATGACGAGGTGGCCGACGATGATGCCGGTGAGCAGCGCGAGCGACCAGCCGACGGTGCCGGACGGGAAGAGGGCGTGGTTGTCGGTGAACGCCCGGTAGAACCCGGCGCCCAGCGCGAACGCGGCCGCCGCGACGACGGCGGCGGGCAGCGCGGGCCAGGCCGGCTGGGAGTGGTCGGTGCCGGCCGGCACCGGGGCCCCCTGGGTGCCCTGGGCGAACAGGGGAACGGCGCGTGCCCGGAGCGCCGAGTGCGCGGCGGTGGCGCGTCCGTCGGCGCCCGCGCGCTCAGCGGTCCGGCCCGGCCACCGGCTCTCCCGCCATGCGACCGCTCTGCGGCGCAGGCGCAGCCACGCGTCCGGGGCGGCGCTCTCGGTCGGTTCCATTCCCGTCCCTCTCACAGCCGGCGGTGCCCACGCCACGCGGCCCGACGCCCGACGTCCGGCGACGGCTCCGCGTTGGAACATTCCTTCCCCGTGCTCATCGGGCACACGGGGATGCCCCGACCGCAGCTGGGCACGGCAGGCGCACATCCCAACAGTAGGCCGCGGAAGGCTCTCACGGGCAGCGGTCGTCGGGGGTTGCCCGAATGCGCCCCGGCCACCCGTATGCATCTGGTATGCGCCGATCGGGTGGTCTTCAACGGCTACTCGTCGGCCGGAAGGGCGACTTCGGCCGCCGCCTCGGGCCCCTGGGCCAGCAGGACGCCGAAGCCGTCCTCGTTCAGCACCGGCACCTTGAGCTGCATGGCCTTGTCGTACTTCGAACCCGGGTTGTCACCCACGACGACGAACGAGGTCTTCTTCGACACCGATCCGGTCACCTTCGCACCGCGGCTCTGCAAAGCGTCCTTGGCGCCGTCACGGGTGAAGTTCTCCAGGGTGCCGGTCACGACGACGGTGAGTCCTTCCAGCGGGCGCGGGCCCTCCTCCTCGCCCGACGACTCGTCCTCCAGGGGGACTCCGGCCGCCTTCCACTTGCGGACGATCTCGCGGTGCCAGTCCTCGGCGAACCACTCCTTGAGCGCGGCGGCGATGATCGGGCCGACGCCGTCGATGCCCGCCAGTTCCTCCTCGGTGGCCTGCTCGATGCGGTCGACGGAACGGAACTCGCGGGCGAGCGCCTGGGCGGCGACCGGTCCCACATGGCGGATGGAGAGCCCGTTCAGGAAGCGGGCGAGCGGACGCTCCTTGGCCGCCTCGATGTTCTCCAGCAGCGCGAGGGTGTTCTTCTTCGGTTCACCCTTCTGGTTCGCGAAGACCGTGACGACCTTCTCCTGGCCCGTCTTGGGGTCCCGCTTGGGCAGTCCGCTGTCCTGGTCGAGGACATACGCCTTGATGGGCAGCAGCTTGTCCACCGTGAGGTCGAACAGGTCGCCCTCGTCGCTCAGCGGCGGGTCGGCCGGCTCCAGCGGCCGGGTCAGCGCCGCCGCGGCCACCTCGCCGAAGTGCTCGATGTCCAGACACTCCCGGCCGGCGAGGTAGGAGACGCGCTCCCGCAACTGGGCGGGGCACGCGCGCGCGTTGGGGCAGCGCAGGTCGATGTCGCCCTCCTTCATGGCCCGCAGCGGCGTCCCGCACTCCGGGCACTCGGCGGGCATCACGAACTCCCGCTCGGTGCCGTCGCGCAGGTCGACGACCGGGCCGAGGATCTCCGGGATGACGTCACCGGCCTTGCGGATCACCACGGTGTCACCGATGAGGACGCCCTTGGCCTTGACCACGTCCTGGTTGTGCAGGGTGGCGAACTCGACCTCGGAGCCCGCGACCGTGACCGGATCGACCTGCGCGTACGGCGTGACCCGGCCGGTGCGGCCGACGCCCACCTTGATGTCGATGAGCTTGGTGTTGACCTCCTCCGGCGCGTACTTGTACGCGATCGCCCAGCGCGGGGCGCGGGCGGTGGAGCCGAGGCGGCCCTGGAGACGGATCTCGTCGAGCTTGACGACCACGCCGTCGATCTCATGCTCCACGGAGTGCCGGTGCTCGCCGAAGTGGGCGATGAACTCCCGTACGCCGTCGAGGTCGTCGACCACCCGGTTGTGCGGGGAGGTGGGCATGCCCCAGCCCTTGAGCAGGTCGTAGGCCTGGGAGAGCCGGGTGAAGCCCGAGGAGCCCTCCAGGGCGCCGATGCCGTGGACGACCATGTGCAGGGGCCGGGTGGCGGTGACGCGCGGGTCCTTCTGCCGCAGTGAACCGGCGGCCGCGTTGCGGGGGTTGGCGAACGGCTTGTCGCCGGCCGCGACCAGCCGTTCGTTCAGCTCCAGGAACTTCTCCATCGGGAAGTAGACCTCGCCGCGGATCTCCACGACGTCGGGCACGCGTTCGCCGTGCAGCCGGTCGGGGATCTCGGCGATCGTACGGACGTTGGGCGTGATGTCCTCGCCGGTGCGGCCGTCGCCGCGGGTCGCCGCGCGGGTGAGCCGACCGCGCTCGTAGGTGAGGTTCACCGCGAGGCCGTCGACCTTCAGCTCGCACAGGAAGTGGAACTCCTGGTCGCCGAGTTCGCGGTGGATACGGTCGGCCCAGGCGGCGAGTTCCTCGTCGTTGAAGGTGTTGTCGAGGGAGAGCATGCGCTCGCGGTGCTCGACCGCGGTGAACTCCGTCTCGTACGCCCCGGCGACCTTCTGGGTCGGCGAGTCGGGCGTGCGCAGCTCCGGATACTCCTCCTCCAGCGCCTCAAGGGAGCGCAGGAGCTTGTCGAACTCCGCGTCGCTGATGACGGGAGCGTCCTTCACGTAGTACCGGAAGCGGTGCTCCTCGATCTGCTCAGCGAGCCGCGCGTGCTTGTCGCGTGCCTCGGCGGGCACCGTCGTCTCCGCTTGCTTGTCGCCGGCCACCGTGTTGTCCTCCCGTTACTCTGGGTTGTCCGCGAGGGATCTCGCCGCCCGGACGCAGTGGGCGAGCGCCGCGCGGGCGTACCCGGGGGAAGCGCCCGCGAGACCGCACGACGGGGTGAGGGTGACCGCGTCCGCGAGAAGTCCCGGATGCAGCCCCAGCCTGCGCCACAGCGTTCTGACACCCACGACGCTACCGGCAGGGTCTGACAATGGGCCGTCCGTGGACGGCACGACACCGGCGAACAGCCGGGTGCCGCCCTCCACGGCCTCCCCGATCGCCTCGTCGTCACGCTCGGTGAGGAGTGCGAAGTCGAACGAGACGGCGGCGGCACCGGCCCGGCGCAGCAACGCGAACGGGACGTCGGATGCGCAGCAGTGGACGACGACGGGGCCGCCGCTGTGCGTCCCGACGACGTCGCGCAGGGTGGCCTCCACGATCTGCCGGTCCACGGCCCTGTGGGTGCGGTAGCCGCTGGCGGTACGGACCTGTCCGCGCAGTACGGCGGTGAGCGAGGGTTCGTCGAGCTGGAGCACGAGCCGGGCGCCGGGGACGCGGCGCCGTACCTCGGCGAGGTGCAGACGCAGGCCCTCGGCGAGCGAGGCGGCGAGGTCACGGCAGGCGCCGGCATCGGAGAGGGCGGACTCGCCGTTCCTCAGCTCCAGGGCGGCGGCCAGTGTCCACGGGCCGACCACCTGCACCTTGAGGTCGCCCTCGTGGCCCTGGGTGAACTCCTCCAGCGCGTCGAGGTCCTGCCCCAGCCAGGACCGCGCCCGCCTGGTGTCCCGGCCCGGACGGTCGGCGAGGCGCCAGCCGCTCGGCTCCACGCGCGCGTACAGCTCCACGAGCATCCCCGCGGTCCGCCCGATCATGTCGGCGCCGGGTCCGCGGGCGGGCAGCTCGGGCAGATGCGGGAAGTCCTCGAAGCTGCCGGTGACGGTCTTGGCCGCCTCCCGTGCGTTTTCGCCGGGCATGGACCCGACACCGGTGGCTCCCGGGAATCTCGGGACTCTGAAGTCGTTCTCACTCACCCCGGAAGGGTAAGCGCTCCGCTGCGGGCTGCCCTTCCTCGCCCGCCCGTCGCGCAGACCGGGCGGTGGCTGCGGGCCCGGTCAGGCCGAAGCCGGGGAGGCTGAAAGCGGCGCCCCCGGGACGCCGCGACGGGGGTCCCGCTGCTTCTGCGAAGCCGAGAACTTGGGGGAGCGACCAGCCAGGACGGTGCAGCAGCCGACCCGTGGCGCAGTGCGGCACCCCGGCGGAGCGCTCAGTGGCCCGGGCGGATCGTCATGTCGTTGATCTCCGCGTCGCGTGGGAGGTCCAGGGATGTCAGGATCGTCGTCGCGACCGACTCGGGGTCGATCCAGCGGGCCGGGTCGTACTCCTTGCCCTCCTGCCGGTGGACCTTGGCCTGCATGGGGCTGGCGGTGCCCCCCGGGTAGACGGAGGTGACCCGGACCCCGTTGCCGTGCTCCTCGTCGCGCAGGGCGTCGGCGAGCGCCTTCAGGCCGTGCTTGGAGGCGGCGTACGCGGCCCAGCCGGCACGGGCTCTCAGGCCCGCGCCGGAGTTCACGAAGACCACATGCCCGCGGGCGAGGCGCAGCTGGGGCAGGAAGTGACGGGTCAGCTCGGCGGGGGCGATCAGGTTGACGTCGACCTGGTGCCGCCAGGACTTGGGGGTCAGCTCGTCCACCGCGCCGAGGTCGACCACGCCCGCGATGTGCAGCAGCGAGTCCACCCGGTCCGGAAGCGTCTGGTGCGAGAAGGCCCAGGACAGCCTGTCCGGGTCCGCGAGGTCACCGACGAGCGTGCGCGCGCTGGGGAACTCCGCGGCGAGGTCCTTCGCGCGGCCGGCGTCGCGCGCGTGCAGGACGAGTTCGTCCCCGCGCGCGTGGAGGCGGCGCGCCACGGCCGCGCCGATTCCGGAGCCCGCCCCGGTGATCACATGAGTAGCCATGCGGGCCATGGTCGCATCAGCGAGGCGTCACTCGATGCCGCGGCTCTCCTCCAGGTACGCCATCGCCCCGACCGGCTCCTGGGCGAAGAACACCAGGTCGCTCAGCGGGCGGGGCAGGAAACCCTCGGCCTCCATGCGGCGGAACTGCTCCTTGAGGCCGTCGTAGAAGCCTGCGGTGTTGAGCAGCACGACCGGCTTGTCGGTGTGCCCGTGCTTCTTCAGCTCCAGGATCTCGGTGGCCTCGTCGAGCGTCCCGGTGCCGCCCACCATGATCACCACGGCGTCGGCCTTCTCCAGGAGCAGCCGCTTGCGTTCGGCGAGGTCCTTGGCGATCACCATGTCGTGCGCGCCGTGCCGCGCCTTCGCCGAAAGGAACTCCACGGAGACGCCGAGCAGCCTGCCGCCCGCCTCCTGCACGCCGTCCGCGACGACCTTCATCAGACCGACGTCGGAGCCGCCCCAGACCAGCGTGTGGCCGCCCTTCCCGATCAGGGTCGCGAACTCGCGCGCGGGACGCGTGTAGCGGTCGTCGAGGTCGGCGGCGGACAGGAAGACGCAGATGTTCATGCGCCCCACCGTACGCGGGAAGAAGTCGGGGCCGACGGGTGCTGTTCCGGTATGGCCGAAGGACACACCATCACCATCGAACAGGGCGGGCAGCACGTGCGCGTGGTGCACGGGGACCAGGTGCTCGCCGAGACCGACCGCCCGCTGCTGCTGCGCGAGACCGGTTGCCCGGTGCGGTACTACATCCCGGCCGAGGACGTACGCCTCGACCTCCTCACCCCCTCCGACACCCACACCGACTGCCCCTTCAAGGGCACGGCGTCCTACTGGTCGCTGCCGGACGCCCCGGACCTCGTCTGGGGTTATCCGGAGCCCAAGGACGAGGTGGCCCCGATCAAGGACCACCTGTGCTTCTACACAGGAGAAGTGTCGCCCGCTGAAGTGGCGTGACCGAAGTGTCGGACCGATGACGCGCGTGCCGGATGGCAGTCTGCACAGGCATGGACAAGCAGATCATTTCGCCTGACGGCACGCCCATCGCGTACGGACGCTCGGGGGCGGGTCCTGCCGTCGTCCTGGTGAGCGGCGCGATGTCGACGGGCGGGACGCTGGCCCCGCTGGCCAAGCGGCTCACGGACCGGTTCACCGTCGTCGTCTACGACCGCCGGGGCCGCGGCGCGAGCGGTGACACGGCGCCGTACGCCGTCGCCCGCGAGGTCGAGGACCTGGCGGCGCTGATCGAGGCGGTGGGCGGCCGGGCGGCGCTGTACGGCGTCTCGTCGGGCGGCGCGCTGGCGCTGGAGGCGGCGGCGAGCGGCCTGCCGGTTCCTCAGGTCGCCGTGTACGAGCCGCCGTTCGCGCAGCCCGGTGGTGAGGAGGAGCGCGCCGAGTACACCGAGCGGCTCACCGAGGCGCTCGCCCGAGGGCGGCGAGGCGACGCGGTCGAGCTGTTCCTGAGGCTCACCGGGCTGGCCGAGCAGATGATCCAGGGTGCGCGGCAGTCCCCGATGTGGGCCGACATGGAGGCGATCGCGCCGAGTCTCGCCTACGACGACGCCGTGCTGTGCGGAGGTGCGCTGCCGCGGGAGCGGATCGCGTCGATCGGCGTGCCGGTGCTGGCCGTGGCGGGCGGGGCGAGCCCCGAATGGCTGCGGACGTCGACGGCGCAGGTCGCGCAGGCCGCTCCCCGGGGCGCGTTCCGCACCCTGGCGGACCAGACCCACATGGTCGACCCGGACGTCCTCGCCCCGATCCTGGCCGAGTTCTTCGCCGGCTGAGCGGGGCGTCGGGGGCCGGCTACACCGTCGCGGCCGTCGCGCGCGTGGTCGAGGCGATGGTCGCCGAGCCCACCACGCGTGTGCCGTCGTACAGGACGATCGCCTGGCCCGGGGCGACGCCGCGGACCGGTGCCGCGAACGACACCTCCAGGGCGCCGTCCACCAGTTCGGCGGTCACCTCGGTCTCGTCGCCGTGTGCGCGCAGCTGCGCGGAGTAGCCGCCGGGGCCTTCGGGGGCGTCGCCGCACCAGCGGGGCTTGATCGCGGTCAGCGCGGTGACGTCGAGGGCCGCGGCCGGGCCGACGGTCACGGTGTTGCTCACCGGGGAGATGTCGAGGACGTAGCGGGGCTTGCCGTCGGGGGCCGGGGTGCCGATGCGCAGCCCCTTGCGCTGGCCGATGGTGAAGCCGTACGCACCGTCGTGGGTGCCCACCTTGGTGCCGGCCTCGTCGAGGATGTCGCCCTCGGCCCTGCCGAGCCGCCGGGCGAGGAAGCCCTGGGTGTCGCCGTCGGCGATGAAGCAGATGTCGTGCGAGTCGGGCTTCCTGGCGACGGCGAGCCCGCGGCGCTCGGCCTCGGCGCGGATCTCGTCCTTCGTGGTCACCGTGTCGCCCAGCGGGAACACGGCGTGGGCCAGCTGCCGGTCGTCCAGCACGCCGAGCACGTACGACTGGTCCTTGGCCAGGTCCGAGGCGCGGTGCAGCTCCCGGGTGCCGTCGGGGAGCGTCACCACCTTCGCGTAGTGGCCGGTGCAGACCGCGTCGAAGCCCAGCGCCAGCGCCTTGTCCAGGAGCGCGGCGAACTTGATCTTCTCGTTGCAGCGCAGGCACGGGTTGGGGGTGCGGCCGGCCTCGTACTCGGCGACGAAGTCCTCGACCACGTCCTCCCGGAAGCGGTCGGCGAGGTCCCAGACGTAGAAGGGGATGCCGATGACGTCGGCGGCGCGGCGGGCGTCGCGTGAGTCCTCGATGGTGCAGCAGCCCCGGGCGCCGGTGCGGAACGACTGCGGGTTCGCGGAGAGCGCGAGGTGGACGCCGGTCACGTCGTGGCCCGCCTCGGCCGCGCGGGCGGCGGCCACGGCGGAGTCGACGCCGCCCGACATGGCGGCGAGGACGCGGAGGGGACGGGTGCGCTGCGGGGTGTCAGTCATAGCCCCTCCAGAGTACGGGGACGCGGGAACCGGGGCGCGCGAGTATCCGTTGACGATCACATGGGGGAGAAGAAGCTGGACGGCGACCGGCAGCTGGGCAGGCGTGCGCTGCTGGTCGGCGGCGCCGTGGCGGCGGTGGGCACGGCCGTGCTGGCCCGTGAGGAGCTGTCCCATCTGTGGTGGCGGCTTCCGGGGGTGGACAGGCCGCGGGTGGCGGGCGCGGTGGACTTCCGGGGCGCGCGCTGGGTGGCCGCGTCCACGGCGAACTACCGGCGGGCGGACCGGCCGGCCGACTACCGGATCGACCGGGTGGTGGTCCATGTCACGCAGGGCGGCTACCGCAGCGCGGTGCGGGTCTTCCAGGACCCGGGGCACGGGGCGGCCTCGCACTCCATCGTCCGCGAGGACGGCCGGATCACACAGTTGGTGCGCGAGCTGGACGTGGCGTTCCACGCGGGGAACCGGGAGTACAACGAGCGCAGCGTCGGCATCGAGCACGAGGGGTTCGTGGAGCGCGCCTCGTCGTTCACGGACGAGATGTACGCGGGCTCCGCGCGGCTGACGGCCGCGATATGCGCCCGCTACGGCATACCCGTGGACCGCCGGCACATCATCGGGCATGTGGAGGTGCCCGGTACGGACCACACGGACCCGGGGCGGTACTGGGACTGGGACCGGTACCTGCGGCTGGTGCGCGAGGCATCGACCGACCGGGCGCGGACGACCGCGTCGGCGACATGAGGCCTGCCGGCCCGCTCGGCCCGCTGAAGGCCGGAGCGACGGCAGAACGGGAGACGGCGGGTAGGCCCGTCCGGACCGTGCGAAGGGCAGGGCGGGGGCGCAGCGTCGGGACGGCCGAAACGAGAACGGCGGCCGGGGGTGGAGGGCGTCGGTCGTCTGGTGCCGAGGGTGCCGGTGTGATCGGTCGAGCGAACCGGGTGGGGCCGGGCGACGGCTCGGCGCATGAAGCGGGTGAGGCCGGGCGACGGCTCGGCACATAAAGCGGATGAGACCGGGCGACGGCTCGGCACATAAAGCGGATGAGACCGGGCGACGGCTCGGCACATAAAGCGGATGAGACCGGGCGACGGCTCGGCGCGTGAAGCGGGTGAGGCCGGTGGCGCTGGGGGCGCCCGGTGCAAACGGGGGTTTCAGGTGAGGCCGGCTGCTCGGGCTCGTTCGACCGCGGGGCCGATGGCCTTGGCGACGGCCTCCACGTCGGCCTGGGTGGAGGTGTGGCCCAGGGAGAAGCGGAGGGTGCCGCGGGCCAGGTCCGGGTCGGCGCCCGTGGCCAGCAGGACATGGCTGGGCTGGGCGACGCCCGCGGTGCAGGCGGAGCCGGTGGAGCATTCGATGCCCTGGGCGTCCAGCAGGAGCAGCAGCGAGTCGCCCTCGCAGCCGGGGAACGTGAAGTGGGCGTTGGCCGGCAGACGGTTCACGGGGTCGCCGCCGAGGATCGCGTCCGGCACCGCCGACCGCACGGCGGCGACGAGTTCGTCGCGCAGGGCGCCGATCTCACGGGCGAACGAGGCGCGCTCAGCGGCCGCCACCCGGCCGGCGACGGCGAAGGAGGCGATGGCGGGGACGTCGAGGGTGCCGGAGCGGACGTGCCGCTCCTGGCCGCCGCCGTGCAGCACGGGTACGGGGGTGTACTCACGGCCGAGGAGCAGGGCCCCGATGCCGTACGGGCCGCCGATCTTGTGTCCGGAGACGGTCAGCGCGGCGAGCCCGGACGCGGCGAAGTCGACCGGGACCTGGCCGAACGCCTGCACCGCGTCGGCGTGCAGCGGGATGCCGAACTCGCCCGCCACCTCGGCCAGTTCACGCACCGGCAGAACGGTGCCGATCTCGTTGTTGGCCCACATGACCGTGGCCAGGGCGACGTCGTCGGGGTTGCGGGCGATGGCCTCGCGCAGGGCGTCCGGGTGGACGCGGCCGTACCCGTCGACGGGCAGGTACTCGACGGTGGCGCCCTCGTGTTCGCCGAGCCAGTGGACGGCGTCGAGGACCGCGTGGTGCTCGACGGGGCTGGACAGGACGCGGGTGCGGGCCGGGTCGGCGTCCCGGCGGGCCCAGTACAGGCCCTTGACGGCGAGGTTGTCGGCCTCGGTGCCCCCGGAGGTGAAGACGACCTCGCTGGGGCGGGCGCCCAGCGCCTCCGCGAGGGTTTCCCGGGACTCCTCGACCGTACGGCGGGCCTGCCGGCCGGAGGCGTGCAGCGAGGACGCGTTGCCGGTGACGCTCAGATGGGCGGTCAGCGTCTGCGCCGCCTGCGGGAGCATCGGGGTGGTCGCGGCGTGGTCGAGGTATGCCATGGTGAGGCCGATTCTACGGCGCCCGCTCCGGCGGCCTCGGGGGGTGTGGGGCTCCTCTCGGCCAGTCGGCGCCGCGGGTGCGGCCCGTTCCCGGCCGCTCGCCCCCTGAAGCCGGGTCCGGGGCCCGCGCGCGGCGGACGGTCGCCGGCTCAGAAGCTCCAGGAAACCGTGTGGTCGGCCTGCATGAAGGCCACCAGGACCAGCAGGTCGGCGATGCCCAGGGTGAGGCCGAGGACGGCGCGGCCGGGGCGGGCGGTGCCGCGCCACAGGGCGACTCCGGCCAGCGCGACGGCGATGGGGCCGAGGACGAGGTTGAGGACGAGGAGGCCGAGCAGGCCCAGGATGAAGGACGCGACGGCCATGCCGTCGGCGTCCCGGGTAGCGGGACGGCGGGTTGCCGGTGCGGTGAGGTGCATGGTGGTCAGCTCCCGACGGTCGGCCGGTTCGGCGTGACAGTGAGGGTGGACGGCGAGGGTGGACGGTGGGGGATGGTTCCGGTGTGGTGCGTGGGGTCAGTCGGCCGACGGGCCGCGACGGCGGGCGTGGCGCTCGCGGAGGGCGAAGACACCGAGCCAGAGGGCGATGGCGACGCCGGCGACGGCGGTGAGGGGCGGCGGCGCGTGGGCGACGGTGCCCATCAGGACGCCCAGCAGCAGGAGCGCGGCGACGATGAACAACATGGGATGCGATCCCTTCCGAGATGCTCTCGTGAGGTCTCGGTGAACGGTTGTGGTTACACCCGTTCACTGACTATCCAGCCTAACGCGCAGGACATCTTCCCAATTCCGGAGAACAATTGTTAACTGGATGACATGAGTCACACTCTCGGCATTCGGCAGGCCCAGAAGCAGAAGACCCGGCAGGCGCTCCTGGACGCGGCGTTGGGGCTGCTGGAGGAGCAGAGCCTGAGCAGCCTGAGCCTGCGCGAGGTCACCCGCGCCGTCGGGATCTCCCCGACCGCCTTCTACCGGCACTTCCGCTCCATCGCGGACCTCGGGGTGGCCCTGGTCGACGAGGCGCTGGGCAGCCTGCACCCGATGGTGCGCACGACGGTCTCCACGGCCGACGGCGACGAACGGATCACCCGCGCCGTCGAGTTGATCTCCCGTCATGTGCTGACGTACCCCGCTCACATCCGCTTCCTCACCCGGGAGCGGCACGGCGGGGTGCAGCCGGTGCGCGAGGCCATCCGGGAGCAGTTGGCGCGGTTCGCCGATGAGGTGAAGGCGGAGCTGGCCAAGGACCCGGAGGCCGCGGGCTGGGACGACGCCGACCTGCTGATGCTGGCCCACCTCTACGTCGACCAGATGATCAGCACCGCCTCGCTGTTCCTGGAGGCCATGGAGGCGCCGGACGCGTCGGACGCGGAGCGCGAACACGTCACCCGGGTCGCGAACCGCCGGCTCCGGCTGATCGGCATCGGCCGCCGGCACTGGCTGCACTGACCGCACCCCGCACCGGCCCTCCGGGCCCGACGACCGAGAGGGGCCGCTCCCCCGGGACCTCGGCCTCCAAGGCCGGCCACTCCCCGCACCGACCCCGGACGCGGCCCCGGGTCTGCTGGAGCGGCAGGGTCGACAGCAGCCGGTCGGACTTCGCTCCCCCCGGATCCCGCCCTGGACGGAGCGCGGCAAATGGTGACGGCGGCTGTCGGGTTATCCGGGAATCCTGGTCGCACCGACTCACGGAAGGCACATCTTGACCAGCGACATCCCCGGGGCCACCGGACCCGACCCGCGTCCCGCCCACGCCCGCGCCATGGGGCAGGCGGCGGCGCTCATCGCGGCCGTACGGCCGTGGCAGTCGACCGGTCCGACGCCGTGCGCCGAGTTCGACGTGCGCACCCTGTTGAGCCATATCGTCGGCGGCACCCGGCGCAACACGGTGGTCGACGAGGGCGGCGACGGCTGCGCGGTCGCCTCGTTCGTGGACGGCGTCCCGGACGACGGCTGGGCGGCGGCGTACGAGGAGGTCCGGGTCCGGGCTCTGAAGGCGTGGGAGAGCGACGAGCGGAGGGCGGCACCGGGGCGGTGCCATGGGGCGAGGTTCCGGGTCGGGCCACGCTCGCCGGCTGTGTGATGGAGATCGTGACACACACCTGGAATCTCTCCGAGGCCCTTGGGTATCCGCGAGAACCCGCCCCGGATCGGGTCGAGTTCGCGTCGGCGAACGCCCGGTGGGTGCTGCCGGAGTCTCGGCCGCGGGGCGCCGGCACGCCCTTCGACGCCGCCGTCGCGGCACCCGAAGGAGCCGACGCCTACAGCCGGTTGGCGGCCCGGCCGGGGCGCAGGCCGCTCAGCCGAGCCTGACCCGGGCCAACTGCCGGGACTGGGCGACCAGCCGGTCCGCGCTGTCCCAGACCTCGGCGTCCTCCTCCAGGAAGCCGCCGGCCAGATTGCGGGTGGTGACCGACACCCGCAGCGGGCCGGGCGCCGGACGGTGTCGCACATGCACGGTCATCTCGACCGTGGGGACCCAGCCGGACAGGCCGAGTTCGAAGGCGGTGGGCGGCAGGCAGTCGACCGCGAGCAGCAGCGCGAGGGGGCCGACGTCCCGGCCGTCCGCGAGGCCGAACCAGGAGCGCATCTCCCCCTTGCCGGAGGGCGCGCCGAGCGCCCAGCCGAGGGTGGTGGGGTCGAGCTTCAGCAGCAGCCGGTCGGTGAGGGCCGAGCCGATGTCCACCGGGCTCCGGCCGTCCTGGGGGGCGAAGCACTGGTCCATGGGCGGGAGCGCGGGCGGCGTCGCCGTCGTACGGACGTCGTCCGGGAGCGCGTCGAGGTCGCCGTAGGAGGCGAGGACGCGGATGCGCTCGACCTCCTCGCCATGATCGTCGCGCTGGTAGAGGGAGGCCTGGCCGGTGGAGAGGGTGCGGCCGGTGCGCACGGTCTGGGTGCGGACGACGGCAGGGCCGGGCCGGGAGACGGTCAGATAGTGTGCGGAGACCGTGAACGGGTCGGGATGCGGAAGGGTGTCCGCGAGGGCCCGGCCGAGAACGGCCAGCAGATAGCCGCCGTTGACCGCGTTGGCGATCGTCCAGCCGGCGTGCAGGTCGATGGCGTAGACGCCGGGCTCGCGCCGGGTGACAGCGATGTCGCGGTCGAACTCGCTGCCGCCGGGCACGGTCCGCCGGTCCGCCGCAGTGGCTTGTTCTGACATGGGTGAACCGTACAACGTAAAACTACTGAGCCGTAGTTTTCGGAGTGCCTATCTGATCACAGGCCGATCCGTCCGCCGGGTGAGGTTCCGGCAATTTCTCGGTAAGTGTCCGGACACGTCCGTAACCCCGCACCGGTCTTTCCCCTCTATGGGGGCATGAGCCTCACCGGGACCGCGTTCCTCTACACGACCTTCGTGCTGTGCGTCGTCGCCCTCGTCCTGCCGCTCGTCCTGTGGTCGCGGATACGGGGGCCGAAGGCCCTGCACGTCGTCGCCCGGATGCTGATGCTGCTGTTCGCCCAGGGCACCGCCGTGACCCTGGTCTTCGTCCTGGTCAACAACTCCAACGGTCTGTACGACAACTGGTCCGACCTGCTCGGCACCGGCAACCATGTGCAGCAGGCCGCGAACCTCGGCCGGGACGGCACCGGCGGGCTGGCGCTCCAGCGGCTGCCCAAGGTGAAACAGTCGTTCCAGGCGGCCGACGGCCCCGGCATACGCGCGGCCGGCGGGGTCCGCGTGACCCAGCTCAGGGGCAGGGTGTCCGGGGTGGACGCGGAGGTCTACGTCTGGCTCCCGCCCCAGTACGGCCAACCCGCCTACCGGCACCGGAAGTTCCCCGTGGTGGAACTGCTGCCCGGCTACCCCGGCTCGGCGAAGGCGTGGTTCGGCTCGCTGAAGGCGCACGAGCAGCTGCTGCCGCTGATGAGAAGCGGCCGGGTCGCGCCGTTCATCCTGGTGGCGCCCCGCACCAACCTGCTGGCCGGGGTGGACACGGGCTGCGCGAACATCCCCGGCACGGTGAACGCCGACAGCTGGCTGAGCATCGACGTGCCCAAGATGGTCACGGACAACTTCCGCGCGGAGACCGGGCCGGCCGGCTGGGCGGTCGCCGGGTACTCGGCGGGCGCGCACTGTGCGGTCAAGCTGGCCGTGGCCCACCCCGACCGCTACCGGGCCGCGGTGAGCCTGTCCGGCTACAACGACCCGATCGGCGAACGGAACTCGCTGACGGCGCAGGACCCGGCCGTACGCGCGCGCAACAACCCCTATCTGCTGCTGAAGAAGGCCCCCGTACCGCCCAGGATCGC
Source organism: Streptomyces sp. NPDC001508 (assembly GCF_040298665.1). NCBI lineage: Bacteria > Bacillati > Actinomycetota > Actinomycetes > Kitasatosporales > Streptomycetaceae > Streptomyces > Streptomyces sp. NPDC001508. The sequence continues at coordinate 24,504 of NZ_JBEPAP010000035.1, read as the reverse complement.
GCTGTACGTCTCCGGCGAGTCCGGTGACGGCTACCAGGCGGGCGTGGCCCTGGAGTCGGTGGCCAAGGCGCCGACGACGGTGCAGGTGGTGTTCCTGCCGCGCAGCGCGGGCGGGCACACCATGGCGCTGTGGCGGCCCCAGGTGCCGACCGTGTTCCGCTGGCTGACCGTGCAGATGGGCCGGAGCCGGATCGACGCCGCTACTCCTCCGTCACCGTCGACCGCCGGTTCCACGCGCGCGGCGCTCGCCAGTGGAAACGCATCGCGAGCAGCCGCAGAACGAAGGCGGTGAGCGCCGCAAGCCCACTGGTGAACGTATTCAGCACCCCGTAACGCAGGCACACCGCCACCAAGGCGGCGCCGACGATCGCCGGGACCGCGTACAGGTCGCGGTCCCAGCGCAGCAGGGAGGGGACCTCGTTGGCGAGCACGTCGCGCAGGACGCCGCCGCCGACCGCGGTGGCCAGGCCCAGCGCCGCCGACGCGGTCAGGCCGAGCCCGTAGGCGTACGCCTTCGTCGTCCCCGCCACGCAGAACAGCCCGAGGCCCGCCGCGTCGAAGACGTTGACCGCGACCTGGATGCGCTCCACCTGGGGGTGCAGGAAGATCACCAGCAGGGCGGCGAGCAGCGGCGTGCTGAAGTACCCCAGGTCCGTGAACGCGGCCGGCGGGACGGCGCCGATGACCAGGTCGCGGAACAGCCCGCCGCCGAGCGCGGTGACCTCGGCGAGCACGGCGATGCCGAAGACGTCGAAGTTCTTGCGCACGGCCAGCAGCGCACCGGAGATCGCGAAGACGAAGATGCCGACGACATCGATGGTGTGCTGGACGGACGGGCCGAAGAGTTGCTGGAACACCCGGACATTCTCACCCGCGGCGGAACGCGGGTCCGGCGCGGCCGGGCGCCTGACCGTGCCCGCACACGCCGGACGGGAGGGCGCGCCCCGCACGCCCTCCCGTCCGGTCCGTCGGGCGGCCTTCGCCGGCCGCCCCGCCAGGTGTCCTTACGCGTCCTTCGACCGCGGCGTCTCGTCCGTCGCCGCCTCACCGGCGGCGTCAGGAGCGGCCTGCTCGGGCTCGTCGTCGGAGTTCCCCCGGGACTCGCCCTCGGGAACATCCGCCGTGGACCTGCCCGCGCTCGCCTCCGCGGGCTCCGCCGAGGTCACCTTCGCGGTGGCCGCTCCGGCGCCCTTCTCGGCGCTCTTGTCCGCGGGCTCACCGGCAGCTGCCGCCTGCGCGGTCTCCTCGGCGGGCGCGTCCGCGTCCTGCTCCGAGACCGCCGCCGCGACCGCGGCCGACGTCTCCGCCGACTCCTCCAGGATCGCGTCCGGTACGAGTTCCCCGGCCTCCTTCGCCGCGGACAGCAGGACGGTGTCCTGCGGCGCCTGGTCGGCGAAGTTCTCCGGGTGGTGGCAGGCGACGCGCTGACCGGGCCGCAGCTCCAGGAGCTGTGGCTCGGTCGTGCGGCAGATCTCCGTGGCCTTCCAGCAGCGGGTGTGGAAGCGGCAGCCGCTCGGCGGGGCGATCGGCGAGGGCACATCGCCCTTGAGCAGGATGCGCCCGCTCTTGGCGTTCTTCCGCTTCGGGTCCGGGATCGGCACGGCCGACATCAGCGCCTTGGTGTACGGGTGCATCGGCGCCTTGTACAGCAACTCGCGGTCGGCCAGCTCCACGATCTTGCCGAGGTACATCACCGCGATCCGGTCCGAGACGTGCCGGACGACCGAGAGGTCGTGCGCGATGATCACATACGTCAGGCCCAGCTCCTGCTGGAGGTCGTCGAGGAGGTTCACGACCTGTGCCTGGATCGACACGTCGAGGGCCGACACCGGCTCGTCCGCCACGACCAGTTTCGGGTTGAGCGCGAGCGCGCGGGCGATGCCGATGCGCTGGCGCTGGCCGCCGGAGAACTCGTGCGGATAGCGGTTGTAGTGCTCGGGGTTGAGGCCCACGACCGACAGCAGCCGCTGCACTTCCTTCTTGATGCCGCCCTCGGGGGTGACGCCCTGGAGCTTGAAGGGAGCGCCGATGATGGTGCCGATGGTGTGCCGCGGGTTCAGCGACGAGTACGGGTCCTGGAAGATCATCTGCACATCGCGGCGCAGCGGACGCATACCGCCGACGCCGAGGTGTGTGATGTCCTTCCCCTCGAACTCGACCTTCCCGGCGGTCGGTTCGAGCAGCCGGGTGATCAGCCGGCCCATCGTGGACTTGCCGCAGCCCGACTCGCCCACCACGCCCAGGGTTTCGCCGGAGCGCACCTCGAAGTCGAGGCCGTCGACCGCACGCACCGAACCGCCCTGCCGCTGCAGCAGGCCCTTCCTGATCGGGAAGTGCTTCTGCAGCCCGGTCACCTTCAGCAGGACCTCGCCGGGTGCGGAGCCCTTGTCGAGGGTGGCCGTCCCCGCGGTCCGCACCCCGGCGTCGTCTGCGTCGTCGCTCTGTGCAGGGATGCTCACTGCGTTGTCCTCTGCGTTCTCACTCACAGCTTCGGCGCAATCTCTTCGGTCCAGATCCGCTCCCGCTGCTCCTGCGACATATGGCAGGCGGCCCAGTGCCGGCTGCCGACCTCGGTCAGCTCGGGGCGGACCGTGCGGGTGACGTTGTCCTTCGGTACGTCGGCGTACGGGCAGCGCGGGTTGAAGGCGCAGCCGGACGGGACGTTGATCAGGGAGGGCGGGGAGCCCTTGACCGGGATCAGCCGCTCCTGCTGCTCGCGGTCGAGGCGCGGCATCGAGCCCAGCAGGCCCCAGGTGTAGGGGTGGCGGGGCTCGTAGAAGACCTTCTCGGCCGGGCCCCGCTCGACGCAGCGGCCGCCGTACATCACCAGGATGTCGTCGGCCAGTTCGGCGACGACACCCAGGTCGTGGGTGATGATGACGACCGCGGAGCCGAACTCCTTCTGCAGGTCCCGGATCAGGTCCAGGATCTGCGCCTGGACCGTCACGTCCAGGGCGGTGGTCGGCTCGTCCGCGATCAGCAGCTCGGGGTTGTTGACCAGCGACATCGCGATCATCGCACGCTGGCGCATACCGCCGGAGAACTCGTGCGGGTAGCTGTCGACCCGCTTGTCGGGCTGCGGGATGCCCACCCGGTCGAGCATCTCGACCGCACGCCGCTTGGCGGTCTTCTTGTCCACGTCGTGGTGGATCCGGTACGCCTCCACGATCTGCTGGCCGATCGTGTAGTACGGGTGCAGCGCGGACAGCGGGTCCTGGAAGATCATCGCCATCTGCCGGCCGCGCAGCTTGCGGACGTGGTCGGGGTCGGCGGACAGCAGCTCGGTGCCGTCCAGCCAGATCTCGCCGGAGATCTGCGCCTTGCGCCTGCCGTACTGGCCGGCCGTGTGCAGGCCCATGATGCCGAGCGAGGTCACCGACTTGCCGGAGCCCGACTCGCCCACAATCCCGAGGGTCTTGCCCTTCTCCAGCTTGAAGCTGAGTCCGTCGACGGACTTGACCAGGCCGTCGTCGGTCGGGAAGTGCACCTTCAGGTCGCGCACTTCGAGGAAGGCGGTGCTGGGCGAGGCGGCGGTGGGTTCGCCCACGGCCGCTCCGCTCTTGCTGAGTTCGGTCATGTGAGCCTCACTCGGGGGTCGATCACGGCGTAGAGGATGTCCACGGCCAGGTTGGCGATGAGCACGGCGAGCGAGGTGATCAGGACGACGCCCAGGATGATGGGCAGGTCCTGGGCCTTGATCGCGGTCAGCACCTCCCGGCCGAGGCCGGGCAGGTTGAACGTGCTCTCGGTGAGGACCGCGCCGCCGATCAGGGCCCCGAGGTCCATGCCGAGCATGGTCAGGATCGGCGTCATCGTGGAGCGCATGGCGTGTTTGCCGATGACCGTCTGCTCCCGCAGGCCCTTGGCGCGGGCGGTGCGGATGTAGTCCTCGCCGAGGATCTCCAGCATGGTCGCGCGGGTGATCCGGGCGTACATCGCCGCGTAGAGGAAGGCGAGGGTGATCCACGGCAGGATCATGCCGCCGAACCAGCCGCCGAAGCTCTCGCTGAGGGGCACGTATTCGGCGTCGAACCACTTCAGGCCGAAGGCGAAGACCGACAGGGCGATCATGCCCGTGAAGTAGATGGGGAGCGAGACACCGGACAGGGCGATGACCATCGCGCCGCGGTCCCAGATGCTGCCCCGCTTGAGCGCGGAGAGGACACCCGCCGCGACACCGACGACCAGCCACAGCACGGCAGCACCGAGCGCGAGACCCAGGGTCACCGGGAAGCGGTCGGTGAGCACCGGCCAGATGGCCTGCTCGGTGCGGAAGGAGTAGCCGAAGCACGGCGCGGCGCAGTGGGTGACGTCACCGCCGGCCGCGTAGGTGCGGCCCGCGAAGATGCCCTTGAAGAACTCCCAGACCTGGGAGTAGATCGGGTCGTCCAGGCCCAGCTTCACCCGCACGGCCTCGACGGCCGCGGGGTCGGCCTGCTTGCCCACGAAGCTCGCGGCGATGTCGACGCCCGCCCACTTGGGGACGAGGAAGAAGATGCCGAAGACCACCATGATGATGACCACGAGCATCACTGCGGCGGCGAACAACCGCCTGATGAGGTAAGCGAGCACAGCTCTCGGCCCGCCGCGGACCGCGGGCCACCGGGTACCTCCCACGCCTTGTGGGCGGTGGGGGACTTCCGGTGGCCCGCGATCACGCGTCGCCGGCCTTCACCTGCCTTTCGTGCCGTATGGCGGGTGTGCCGGGTTACTTCGGGTTCTTCAGACCGAGGTTGACGAAGTCGTACGAGCCGCTGTAGGCGTCGGACGTGTAGACGTTCGCCAGGTTGCTGGAGCGCCAGTTGATGAACTTCTCGAACACGAAGGGCAGGTAGTAGCCGCCCTCCATGACCTTGTGGTTGAGCTCCTTCGCGATCTTGGTCTTGCCCGCGTCGTCCAGCGTGACGGCGAACTGGTCGAACAGACCGTCGATGGACTTGTCGTCGATCATGGCGAAGTTGTTGTTGCCGCTCTGCAGGATGTAGCGGCTGTCCCACAGCGGCCGGCCGTAGCCCTGGGCGGACGGGAAGTCCGGGCCCCAGCCCATGATGATGATGCCGTAGCCCTTCTTCTTCACGTTCGAGGGGCTGCCGATGATTCCGCTGTACTGCGAACCGTCGTACTGGTCGATCTCGGCGGTGATGCCGATCTTCTTCAGCGACGCCTGCATGGACTGAGCGGTGGCCACCTCGACCGGCTTGTTGTTGCGCACGGCGATGGTGGTCTTGAAGCCGTTCGGCTTGCCGCAGGCCTTCAGCTCTTCCTTGGCCTTGGCGGCGTTGCCGCTCTTGTTGGCGCCGGCCAGCTCGTACGGGTCGTAGCTCTGGCCCTCGGAGCCCGGCACCGCCGGGGGCAGCATGTTGGTGCCGATGTCGCCACCGGCGAGCGGGCCGCCGCGGGCGGTCTGCAGCGAGACGTGGTCGGCGCCGTAGATGACTGCCTTGCGGCAGTGGATGTTATCGAACGGCTTCACGACCTGCGGGAAGGTCGCGTAACGGATGAAGCCGGAGACCGGGTTGTCCAGGTTGGCCTTGTGCTGCTTCAGGGCGGTGGTGCGGCCCTGCGGGGACAGGCCGGTCTGGTTGAGGTCCAGGTCCAGGTCACCGTTGATCAGGCGCTGGTCCAGCTCGTTGGCGTTGGTGAAGAACTTGACCGTGATCTTGTCCGGGTACGCCTTGCGGACCGGGTCCGAGGACTGCTTCCACTCGGGGTTGCGGACCAGGGTGAGGTCCTTGTTCGGGTTGTAGGACTCGAACTTGTACGGTCCCGAGGAGAACGGGTGCAGCTGGTACTTGGACTTGGTGTCCTTGTCCTGGCGGACCGGGGAGGCCGAGGTCAGGGCCAGCATCTGCTCGAAGTCCGAGTTGGCCTTCGGCAGGTGGAAGACGATGGTCTTGTCGTCCGGCGTCTCGATCGCCTTCAGGCCGAGCTTGTCCGCGGACTTGTCCTTGTACGGACCCTTGTACTCGCCCTTGGGGTCGAGCACCTCCTTCAGGTACGTCGGACCGCCGGAGAGCACGTCCTGTGCCCACACCCGCTCGATGCCGTACTTGACGTCCTTCGAGGTGATCGGCTTGCCGTCTTCCCACGTGATGCCGTCGCGCAGGGTGTACGTGTAGGTCTTGCCGTCGTCGCTGACCTTGGCAACGCCGGTGGCGAGGTCCGGCGTCACCGTGGCGCCTTCCTTGCCCGGGGCCGGCTTGGGGGTGACGAGCTGACGGCTGTAGTAGCGCGCGAAGTCCCACATGAAGCCGTAGTAACCGCGGGTGGTGTCCCACGAGTCGGCGTCCTGGGCACCGCCGAACCTCAGCGTGCCACCCTTCTTGGCCAGCGAGGCCTGGGCGACCTTGTTGTTCGCGGCGTCGAAGCCCGCGGCGCCGTTCTTCGAGCCCTTGTCGCCACTGTCGTCGCCGCCGCCGCACGCTGCCGTGGTCAGCAGCGCGGCGACCACGGCGGCAGCGGCCATGGCCTGCTTGCGCCGCCCTGAGGTGCGTTGGGTAGTCACGATCTCGGATCCTCCGGATGGATTTGATGAGAGATCCCGTGAATGAGCCACGGGTCGCTTGGGGTACGGCGGTTCAGCGGGCGCCCTTCGGGTCCAGCGCGTCGCGCACGCCGTCGCCGAAGAGGTTGAACGCAAGAACGGTGATGAAGATCGCCACGCCCGGGACCACCATGTACATGGGGTCCGAGTCGTAGTAGTCGATCGCGCTCGAAAGCATCTGCCCCCAGGAGGCCGTGGGCGGCTTGACGCCCACGCCCAGGAAGCTGAGTGCCGCCTCGGTGAGGATGTTGGTGGGGATCATCATCGTCGTGTAGACGATGATCGGCGCGACGAGGTTGGGCAGCAGTTCCTTGAAGAGGATGTACAGCCGCCCGGCGCCCAGCGATCGGGCGGCCTCGACGTACTCCCGCTCGCGCAGGGACAGCGTCTGGCCGCGCACCACGCGTCCGATGTAGGGCCAGCCGAAGAAGCCGATGACCAGGATCATCACGAACACGCGCACGCTCGTACCGGTCAGCCCCAGCATCTCGCTCGGCATGACGGAGACGAGGGCGATGATGAAGAGCAGCTGCGGGAAGGCCAGCAGGCCGTCCATGACCCGGCTGATGACGGAGTCGACCCAGCCGCCGAAGAAGCCCGCGAGGATGCCCAGGACGGTGCCCAGGATCACGGCCACGACCGCGGACAGGAAGCCGACCAGCAGCGAGATGCGGGCGCCGTAGAGGATGCGCGCGAAGATGTCACGGCCGTTGACCGGCTCGACGCCCAGCAGGTGGTCCCCGCTGATGCCCCCCAGCGAGCCGGTGGGGGTGCCGAACAGCGGGTCGATCAGATCCTCGTGGTAGGCGTCGGGGTCCTGCCCGACAAGGCTTGTGATCACCGGCGCGAGCAGGGCGATCACGATGAGCGCCAGGACCACGATGCCGCCCGTGAGGGCGAGCTTGTCCCGCTTGAGGCGTTCCCAGGCGATCCGCCCCAAAGAGCGCCCCTGGACGGCCTTGGCGCCGGCGCTGACAACCGCCGCTTCCTCGGCCGGGCTCGGGGCCGCTTCCGCGGTCGGCTCGTGCAATGGTGCCGTCATCTGGCAGGGACCCCTCTCAACCGGCGGTAGCCGGCCCGCACTTGCCGCTGTGGCGGCATGATCAGTCCGTCGTACGAAGGGGCATCAGGCCCCTGCTGCGGGAGTCTTCAACGCTTGGGCGATCTGCTGCCAGACTTGACGGTGAAAGGATGCGCAAACGTGATGCGCTCTGGAGGGTTCCGTTATCCGGACAGTGGGTAGCGGGGTCCGGACGTGGAGGAGTTGGGCCAACGGGACGGAGTCGGACTTTTCAGCGCGCTCTACACGCGAAGACCCGCTGCTGTCACTCCGTCACCCGGCGGACGCGCCCGCCCGCGACGGCATCTCGTCAGTACCTGCCCTGGAGCGGGGGATAGCCGTACCCGGCGGCCGGGGCGGGCGGTTGGGCGGCGTGCGCCTCACGGTCGTAGAAGGGGCGGGTACCGGCCCGCATCCACATGACGACCGGGTCGTACTCGTCGGTCATCGCGACGGTCGCGACCGGCAGTCCGTCCGGTACGGCGCCCATCGACTGCTGCACCATCGCGCGCACCGAGTCCACCGCGGGCGGCGAAGTGTCGTACACATCAAGGCCGATGGCGAGGTACGGCGCCCCGAGGGCGGGTTGCACCCAGGCCCGGCGCAACGAGCGGACGGCCGTGGTGCGGTGGGCGTTCTGCGTGAGCAGGGCGTAGAACTGCGGGATCTCGATGCCGGGTTCGGACAGTCTGAGCGGGCCGGCCGGCTGGCGGTCCAGGCCCGTGGCGATGCGCCGCAGATCGAGCCAGGGGACGCCGACGCCGCCGCCCGGCGCGTGCGGGTTGAGCCAGAGCCCGTAGTGGTCGGGGTAGAGGGTCCGGGCGACGTCGACCCCGTCGACCACCTCGTACGAGCGGTTCCAGCCACTGGCGGAGAGTTCCTGGGCGGAGGTGACGCAGGGCACGTAGCCGTGGCCGTCGATCTCCATGTTCCCGTACTGGGCGTCGGGCGAGCCGGACTGGCCGTGCCACAACAGCATCCAGACCTGGCCGGAGCCGGGGGTCGCGAGCGCGCGCAGCAGCGCCTCATAGGCGTCGTAGCGCCCGGGCGTGACCTGGCGCAGCGTGTGCTCGACGCTGCCGCTGAGGCTCGCGCTCACCTGACTTACCGCCTCTTCTTCGGGTACCCCGCATCAGCAACACAGCTTAAGCGCCCCGCTCCCCCGACCCACCCTGTCCATCAGGCCTGCGCTCCTCCCAGCGCCCACAGGGGCGCGGGACTGTATCGCCATGCGGCTCCACCGCGGTGGGGGTCCCCCTGTTCGAGCGAAGCCGAGAACTTGGGGAAGCGACCAGCCGCGACGGCGTCGCAGACGACAACGCCCGGCAACCCCCATAGGGGCGCGGGGAACGGCGCGACCAGCCACGACGGCGCAGCAGACGAAGGACGACGTATCCCGGCTCTCCCAGCTAAGCGCCTAGCGTTCGTAGAAGGGCCGCACATTCGTTCTCAGCCAGTCCCCCACCGGATCCTCGGCGACGTCCAGCAGCACCAGGTTGACCGGCCACCGCACCGGCGCCTGCGCGAGGGCCCGGCCCAGTGCCTCCAGCGGCAGCGCGCGCAGATCGCCTTCCCACTGGCTGAGTTCGACCCCCACGAACAGCACCGGCTCCCCCGTCTCGATGGCCGCGAGGCACCGCCGGGCCGCGCGGACCACCCCGATCGCGGCGAACTCGGCGGACGCGGCGGACAGGAAGTCGACCGGGTCGTCCTGCCAGTCGGGCTCCAACAGCCGGACCCGGCCGCCGCTCGCCGGGCCGTCCAGCTCGGTGCGGCCGGCCCGGCACAGTTCGGCCACCGCGTCCGGCGGGAGCGGGGCACCGACCACGCCGCCCGGGTTGACCGCGATGCCGACCTGCGGGGGCAGACCGCGGGCGAACTCCACGGCGGGCGCGATGGTGTACGACATGTGGGAGCCGACGACCTGGCGGAACTGCTCCTCGGAGGTGAAGACCGGCACATGGACCTGCCCGTCGATGTCCACGGTGGGCAGGTCCAGGGGGCCGCTGTTCGGGCCGCCGCCGCTCGGCAGCGGGATCCACAGGAAGCTGCGGCCGAGGACCTCGATGATCCGGCCGCCGGCCGACGGGACGCCGAGCGAGGCCGAGAGCACCTCCTCCAGCTCGTTGCCGGGCCATCCGCCGTGCGGGTGAGGGTGCGCGGGGTGCGCCTGTGCCGGGAAGTCCATCTGCCTACCGCCTGCTGGGAACCGCTGCTGTGGCTGAAAAGGCTAACGGGTGGCGGTGACGGCCTTCACCGTGCGGAGCCGAATCGCCGTACGGAGCCGAATCACCGTACGGAGCCGAATCACCGTACGGAGCCGGTTCAACGTGCGAAACCGACTTCACCGTGCGAAGCCGGTTCGCCGTGCGGAGCCGAATCACCGTACGGAGCCGGTTCAACGTGCGAAACCGACTTCACCGTGCGAAGCCGGTTCGCCGTGCGGAGCCGAATCACCGTGCGGAGCCGAATCACCGTGCGGAGCCGAATCACCGTGCGGAGCCGAATCACCGTGCGAAGCCGATCCGGTGCAGCACATCCGCCGCGTCCCGGTCGAGGAGCACCGCGGAGCCGCAGCCCTCGGGCAGTTCCCCCCGCTCCACCGCGCGCAGCAGCCGGGCCACCGACCTGCGGTGGCGCAGGAAGGCGTGGCCGGAGACGCCCCGCCCGCGCTCGCGCTGCCCGTCGAGCGCCGTCGTGGGCGGCACGTCCAGAAGGATCAGGTGCAGGGTGCCGCCGCGCCGGCGGGCCTCGCGGGCCAGCCAGCCGCGCACCCAGGACTGGGTGCCGCAGTCGTGCACCACGACGCCCTCGCCGGTGCGCAGGGCGCGGCGCAGCGCGGCGTAGTGCGCGAGGCGCACCAGCGGGCGGTACAGCGCGTAGGGCAGCAGCCGCGGGACGCGGGCGTCCCAGCGGTCCCGGGTGTCCTGGGAGTCGATGCGGATGCCGTCGACCGCGCGGTCCATCAGGGTCGACTTGCCGCTGCCGGGCAGGCCGGTGACCACGGCCAGATCATGGCGGCCGAAGACGAGCGCGTGCGGGGTGCGGCCGGCCCGCTCCCGCAGGTCGCGGAGCACCGGGACCGGGTGGTCCGCGCAGGGCTCGGCGGCGGGGGCGCCCGGCTGCCCGGGTAGTGCAAGGCCCGTGGTCGTGGCGTACGCCGTGGTCCTGTTCACCGTGATCGTCCTCCCCTTGGGTCCGGACATCCCATCCCCGTCGAGTGTAAAGAGAAGGTAATGCGTGTGCCTCACGGTGTCGTGCGCGTTCTGCCACAGCACGGTTACGGATCCGGCCTGCCGTGCGGCGGCGATGCGTGCAATGATGAGCCCGCCAACTGCATACCGGCCGTTTGAATCCGCGCGGGAGAGTTCCCAGCAGCCCTGCTGGGACGCCGAAGGAGCAAGTCCCTCCCTTGAATCTCTCAGGCCCCGTTACCGCGCGGGCGAGGCACATCTGAAAAGCGGGCCGCTGTCCGGTGGCCCCACCCAAGGTGCAAGCCGTGACCACGCAGGTGGTCAGGGCGAACCTCTCAGGTTCCGATGACAGATGGGGAGGATCCACCTCGCCTTCCCCACGCCCTGGGAGACATCCGTCCGATGAGCAGTACCGAACACTCAACACCGCGGCATACCGCGCTGGACGCGCTGCACCGCTCGCTCGGTGCGACGATGACCGACTTCGCCGGCTGGGACATGCCCCTGCGCTACGGCTCCGAGCGCGACGAGCACACGGCCGTACGCACAAGGGCCGGCCTCTTCGACCTCTCCCACATGGGAGAGATCGGGGTGAGCGGGCCCGAGGCCGCGGCCCTGCTGAACTTCGCCCTGGTCGGCAACATCGCCTCGGTCGGTGTCGGCCGGGCCCGCTACACCATGATCTGCCGGTCCGACGGCGGCATCCTGGACGACCTGATCGTCTACCGGCTCGCCGAGCGGGAGTTCCTGGTCGTCGCGAACGCCGCCAACGCCCAGGTGGTGCTCGACGCGCTGGTGGAGCGCGGCGCCGGCTTCGACGCGGAGGTCCGCGACGACCGCGACGCCTACGCGCTGATCGCCGTCCAGGGCCCCGAGTCCCCCGGCATCCTGGCCTCCCTCACGGACGCCGATCTGCCGGGCCTGAAGTACTACGCGGGCCTGCCCGGCACCGTCGCCGGCGTGCCCGCGCTGATCGCCCGTACCGGCTACACCGGCGAGGACGGCTTCGAGCTGTTCGTGAAGCCGGAGCACGCCGTGGAGCTGTGGCAGGCGCTGACCAAGGCCGGCGAGGGCGTCGGCCTGGTCCCGTGCGGCCTGTCCTGCCGGGACACGCTGCGCCTGGAGGCGGGCATGCCGCTGTACGGGCACGAGCTGTCGACCTCGCTCACCCCCTTCGACGCCGGGCTCGGCCGGGTGGTGAAGTTCGAGAAGGAGGGCGACTTCGTCGGGCGCGAGGCGCTGCTGGCGGCGTCCGCGCGCGCCGCGCAGGATCCGCCGCGTGTGCTGGTCGGCCTGGTCGCCGAGGGCCGCCGGGTGCCGCGCGCCGGGTACCCGGTCGTCGCGGGCGGCGAGGTGACCGGCGAGGTGACCTCCGGCGCCCCCTCCCCCACGCTGGGCCGGCCCATCGCGATGGCGTACGTCGACGCGGCGCACGCGGCGCCCGGCACGACGGGCGTCGGCGTGGACATCCGGGGCACCCACGAGCCGTACGAGGTCGTGGCGCTGCCCTTCTACCGTCGGCAGAAGTAGACACTGGACCCGCAGGGCGGGCAGCGGCCCCGCCCCGCTGTGATGCCGGGCACACCACCCCGCTCACCTGCGCCTTCCGCCCTCCCCCGTCATCAGCACTCCCTCGCGTACAGGAGAATTCAGGTCATGAGCAACCCCCAGCAGCTGCGCTACAGCAAGGAGCACGAGTGGCTGTCGGCCGCCGAGAACGGCGTCTCGACGGTCGGCATCACGGAGTTCGCGGCCAACGCGCTCGGCGATGTCGTCTACGCCCAGCTCCCGGAGGTCGGCTCCACCGTGACCGCGGGTGAGTCCTGCGGTGAGCTGGAGTCGACCAAGTCGGTGTCGGACCTGTACTCCCCCGTGACCGGTGAGGTCACCGCCGTCAACGAGGACGTCGTGGACGACCCGTCGCTGGTCAACTCGGCCCCCTTCGAGGGCGGCTGGCTGTTCAGGGTGCGCGTCGCCGAGGAGCCGGCCGATCTGCTCTCGGCCGACGAGTACGTCGCTTTCACCGCCGGCTGAGGAGTCGAGAAACCACATGTCGCTGATGAACACCCCGCTGCACGAGCTGGACCCGGACGTGGCCGCCGCGGTCGACGCCGAGCTGCACCGCCAGCAGTCCACCCTGGAGATGATCGCCTCCGAGAACTTCGCGCCCGTCGCGGTCATGGAGGCGCAGGGCTCGGTCCTCACCAACAAGTACGCCGAGGGCTACCCGGGCCGCCGCTACTACGGCGGCTGCGAGCACGTCGACGTGGCCGAGCAGATCGCCATCGACCGGGTCAAGGAGCTGTTCGGCGCCGAGTACGCCAACGTGCAGCCCCACTCGGGCGCCTCCGCCAACCAGGCCGCGCTGTTCGCGCTGGCCCGGCCCGGCGACACCATCCTCGGTCTGGACCTGGCGCACGGCGGCCATCTGACCCACGGCATGCGGCTGAACTTCTCCGGCAAGCAGTTCGATGTGGTCGCCTACCACGTCGACGAGGCCGGTCTTGTCGACATGGCCGAGGTCGAGCGGCTGGCCAAGGAGCACCGCCCGAAGGTGATCATCGCGGGCTGGTCGGCCTACCCGCGGCAGCTGGACTTCGCGGAGTTCCGCCGGATCGCCGACGAGGTGGAGGCGTACCTGTGGGTCGACATGGCCCACTTCGCGGGTCTGGTCGCCGCCGGTCTGCACCCGAACCCGGTGCAGTACGCCGATGTGGTCACCTCCACCACCCACAAGACGCTGGGCGGCCCGCGCGGTGGCATCATCCTCGCGAAGAAGGACTTCGCGAAGAAGCTGAACTCGTCCGTGTTCCCCGGCTTCCAGGGCGGCCCCCTGGAGCATGTGATCGCCGCCAAGGCGGTCTCGTTCAAGGTCGCGGCCTCCGAGGAGTTCAAGGAGCGCCAGCACCGTACGGTCGAGGGCGCCCGGATCCTCGCCGAGCGGCTGACCGCGCCGGACGTCCGCGAGGCCGGTGTGAGCGTGCTGTCCGGCGGCACCGACGTACATCTGGTCCTGGTGGACCTGCGCGCCTCCGAGCTGGACGGGCAGCAGGCCGAGGACCGGCTGCACGAGGTCGGCATCACCGTCAACCGCAACGCCGTCCCGAACGACCCGCGCCCGCCGATGGTCACGTCGGGCCTGCGCATCGGCACGCCCGCGCTCGCCACCCGCGGCTTCTCCGCCGAGGACTTCACCGAGGTCGCGGACGTCATCGCCGAGGCGTTGAAGCCGTCGTACGACGCGTCCGCCCTGGCGGCACGGGTGCGGGCGCTGGCCGCCAAGCACCCGCTCTACCCCGGCCTGGGCAAGTAGTCCCCGCCGTACGGGGTGCCGCGCCCGCGCGTCCCTGAGCGCGGCACCCCGTCCCGCACCCCCGTATGGAGGAGTCACCGTGGCCATCTCGGTGTTCGACCTGTTCTCGATCGGCATCGGCCCGTCCAGCTCCCACACGGTCGGCCCGATGCGCGCGGCACGCATGTTCGCCGGCCGGCTGCGCAACGAGGGCCTGCTCGGCTCCGTGGCGTCGGTCCGTGCCGAGCTGTACGGCTCGCTCGGCGCGACGGGCCACGGCCACGGCACGCCGAAGGCCGTGCTGCTCGGTCTGGAGGGCGCCGCGCCCCGGACGGTGGACGTGGAGGGCGCCGACCAGCGGGTGGCGGGCATCCGGGAGTCCGGCCGGCTGCGGCTGCTCGGCGAGCACGAGATCACGTTCGACGCCGACGCCGACCTGGTGCTGCACCGCCGCAAGGCGCTGCCGTACCACGCCAACGGCATGACCCTGCGGGCCTACGACGCCGCGGGCGCCGACGTGCTGAGCAAGACGTACTACTCGGTCGGCGGCGGCTTCGTCGTCGACGAGGACGCGGTCGGCGCGGACCGGATCAAGCTGGACGACACGGTGCTCAAGTACCCCTTCCGCACGGGTGACGAACTGCTGCGCCTGACCCGCGAGACCGGTCTGTCGATCTCCTCGCTGATGCTGGAGAACGAACGCGCCCGGCGCACCGAGGAGGAGATCCGCGCGGGCCTGCTGGAGATCTGGCGGGTGATGCGGGAGTGCGTGGCGCGCGGCCTGTCCCGGGAGGGCATCCTGCCGGGCGGCCTGAAGGTGCGGCGCAGGGCCGCCGTGTCGGCCCGCCAGTTGCGCGCCGAGGGCGATCCGCTCGCACACGCGATGGAGTGGATCACGCTGTACGCGATGGCGGTGAACGAGGAGAACGCGGCCGGCGGGCGGGTGGTGACCGCCCCGACGAACGGCGCTGCCGGCATCATCCCGGCGGTCCTGCACTACTACCTCGACTTCGTGCCCGGCGCCGACGAGGACGGCGTGGTCCGTTTCCTGCTCGCGGCCGGCGCGATCGGCATGCTGTTCAAGGAGAACGCGTCCATCTCCGGCGCCGAGGTCGGCTGCCAGGGAGAGGTCGGCTCCGCCTGCTCCATGGCGGCGGGCGCCCTCGCGGAGGTGCTGGGCGGCAGCCCCGAACAGGTCGAGAACGCCGCGGAGATCGGCATGGAGCACAACCTCGGCCTCACCTGCGACCCGGTCGGCGGCCTGGTCCAGATCCCCTGCATCGAGCGCAACGGCATGGCCGCCGTCAAGGCCGTCACCGCGGCCCGCATGTCGATGCGCGGCGACGGCCGCCACCATGTCTCCCTCGACAAGGTCATCAAGACCATGAAGGACACGGGCGCGGACATGTCGGTCAAGTACAAGGAAACAGCCCGCGGCGGCCTGGCGGTCAACATCATCGAATGCTGACGAAAACAGACCCTGACCAGCACGTTTACATTCCCGTTCATCGTGGCGTGCTGATGTTCTTGCCGGCGCGTGCGCGCACTCTTCCTCGCTGACCCGTTCGGCTGCACGGAGCAGGGCGTGAACGAGGCGTGCGATGTCCTACACCCTGAGTCGGACGGGGCCTCGCAGGACGGGGGCGAGGTAAAGCCGCCGGGACGCCTCGCTGAGCGTGGCCTGCACACCACGCCGGGCCTCCGAGTCCTCGGGGAGGCTGATGCACAGGGCACGCAGGTCGCCCGCCACGGACCGGCCGCAGATGGTGAACCGCTCCAGCAGGCCCAGGGCAAGGTCGACGGACGGGAGGTCGGCGCCCTCCAGATCGCAGGCGAGCACCTTCTCCACGTTCGCCGGGACCACGGCCTTGTCGGGGACAGCCGGCGTCAACGAAGCCACGCGATCACCTGGTCCGCGGTGAGAATCCGGAACTGCCAGGCCCGGGTGATCAGATGGGCGCGGTTGCGGGCCCGGAGGACACCCAGCCGCTGGATGTCGCCGCGCCGGAGCTGCTGGAGCAGTTCGTACACTCGGCTGCTGCTGCGTTCGATGGCCTCGATGGGGTTGTCGCCTGCGCGGGAGGCGCCCGAGGCAGGGGCAGGCTCTTTGCCGCTCATGACCGTGCCCTCGCCGCCGACCTCGCCGAGCGGCTCGCTGCGAAGGCCGGTACCAAGCGCGTCTTCCTGCCCTTCTGCGACACCGACGAGGAGGACCTGGTCGCCGAGGTCAAGGGCCGCCGTCTGTTCGAACTGGACCGGGAACGCCTCGGCCGTCTCGACGCGATGATCGCTCTCCTGCACGGCCCGAGCCTCGACGACGGCGTGTGCATGGAGATCGGCTACGCCGCCGCCAGCGGCATCCCCGTGCTCCTGCTCACCACTGACTTCCAGACCTACTCCCTCACCGCGGACGGCGCTTGCCTCGACTTCCCTGACCCCCTGGTCCAGGCCGTGGCCACACGCATCATCCGACGTCGACCTGATCATGCGACTCAACGAGGCGTCCGGCCGTACGCAGGTGACCAGGACCATGCTCGCGGACGCGGCGCGGGAGCGCGCCAAGGGCCGGCTCGTCTTCCTGGCCGGCGACTTCAACGAACCCTCGCACCGCGACTGGACCCGTCGGACACGGAACCTGTTCGACCACAACGGCGCCGTGGTCGAGTGGTCGACCACCAAGGCGATCGAGGACGCCGGGTTCCGGGACAGCTACCGCGTCGCCCACCCCGACCCGGCCCGCACCCCCGGCTTCACCTGGCCCAGCGACAACCCCGGGGCCAAGACGGAGTCGCTGACCTGGGCCCCGAAGGCGGATGAACGCGACCGCATCGACTTTGTCTTCTACCACCCCGACCACCGCCTCAGGCTTCTCGACAGCGTGATCGTCGGCCCGTCGACCTCGATCGTGCGCAACAAGCGGGTCGCAGAGTCGGGCAAGGACCGGTTCTGGAAGCCGACCTGGACCTGGCCGACCGACCACAAGGCAGTGCTCAGTACGTTCCGCGTGACAACGGGACGCTGACAGCCCCGGGGTGACCGGCAGAGGCTTCCGGTCACCCCGACCCTGAAACAGCACAGACCGGTGTCGGGTGGCAGCCGTTGCTCGCAAAGGACGGGGGCGGTGCCCCGACCCGGCTCGGGCGTTCGACCCGCATGTGGTGGTTCTGGACTGGTGGCGCCGGAGCCGGACGGTGTGCGGGTGCCACCCCGACTGCGGTACGGCAACGCCGGGTTGCGCCGCGCGAAGCCGGTGGCCCGGGGCCGGCCGGAGCGCACTCTGGCCGGCCCTCTCGGGAGTCGTCGACATCGCGGGCGAAGCCTTCTCTCCAGTCGTGTTTGTGCTCCAGGGCTGATGACGTCCCTGGTGAGCGGGCGGTCGTGAGGCCGGCTCGGGTCTGTGGTCGGTGCGTTGCGTGAGTCCATCAGGCATGGTTGGCTCGTCCGATGGAGCTTCTGCTGACGTCGAACGGTCTGGGTAACGAGACCCTGCGGGACGCCCTGCGGGACATGCTGGGAAAACCGTTCCGGTCGGCGAACATCGTGTACGTTCCCACGGCGTCCATGGCCGAGTCCGGAGACCATGGGTGGCTCCTCTCGGACATGAACCGACTGCACGGCCTCGGCTGGCAGGAGTTCGACATCCTGGAACTGAACGGCCTGCCCCCTCGGCTGGTACTCGACCGGTTGCTGCGCGCCGACGTCGTCTATGTCGGGGGCGGCAATCACTACCACCTCGCGCGCAGCATCACCGGCAACGACCTGGCCGACGGCTTCCTGGAAGCGCTGGCAGGCCGGGTCTATGTGGGGTTGAGCGCCGGATCGATGATCTTCAGCCGGAATCTCACCGAACACTCCGCCGGCGTCATCGGGGACACCGCAGACCTCCATGTTCTCGACGCGACCACCGTGAAGCCGCCCTTCGGCCTCTTCGACTGGTATCTGAAGCCCCATCTGTACTCGCCGGACTTCCCGGAGCGCGACGACGCCTGGGCCGATCGCATCGCCGCGCGGGCGGACTTCCCGATCTACTTCATCGACGACGACACAGCCATTCGCGTCAGCGACGACAAGGCGGACGTCGTTTCAGAGGGCCGGTGGCGGTTTCATCCGTGATCGGCCGCTGGATCGAGCGGGTGACACTGCTTCTGACGCGAGCCGCGAGAGCACGTCCGTGATCATCGCCACCCGAGTGGCCGGGTCACCGGCCGGCACATCGATGAGGTCGAAGCCGAACTGCCGATAGCTCTGCTCATGGATCCTCTCGAAGGCCAGCGACTCCTGGAAACTGATCCGGCGGGCCGCGGTGGGCTCGCAGAACCCGATGTTGCGGATGAAGAAGACCTGCTGTTCGTAAACCCGTTCTCGGGTGATTCTGCCGATCTCGGCGGAGAGCTTCTCCGGGACGGGGCGCCCGAGGTATGTGCTGAGGGCGTGGGTGCAGATCGGAGATCTGTCGTAGATCTGGAGGGTGGCGTCGCTCGCGGTGGACTGCATCTGCCTCTGGCGTTGCAGGTCGACCACCTTCTCGATGAAGGCCGCCCGGGTCCAGGGCTCAGCGTCTCCTTCGGCTTGCTCGCGCGTGATGACGGCGGTCGCTGCCTCGTCGACCACGTCGACCCCCTGGTCCTGCAGTTGTCGGAGGATCGTTGTCTTTCCTGCGCCGGGTGCGCCGGTGAGGATGTACCGCTTCATGGTGTACGGATCGGTCCCTTTCCGATAGTTGATGCGCGGTCGGCGATCAGCGCCTGCCGCGGCGCTCGTACTTCGGCGGCCGGTCATGCGCCGACGCCGGCTTCACGGTGTTCTTCGAGATGCCCCGTCGCCTGGCGGGCCGTCGCCCGTTCAGGGCGGGTGGGACGTCACCGGCCTGTCCGCCGTGCTCCGGTGGACTGCCGTACGACGAGTTCCGCGGCCAGCTGGATGTGCATGGCCGGCGGCTTCTCGCCGTTGATGAGCTGCAGGAGCATCATCGCCGCGGTCGAGCCCATCGTCGAGAGCGGCCGGCGCACCGTGGTGATGGTGGGCGAGACCAGCTCAGTGGCCTCCAGATGGTCGAAGCCGACGATCGACAGGCCGCTCGGCACCGGCAGTTCCAGCTCATGGGCGGCCCGCAGCGTGCCGAAGGCGAGCCGGTCGCTGAACGCGAAGACGGCGGTGGGCGGCTCCGGCAGCCGCGACAGGTCCAGCGCGGCCCGGTAGGCGCTGGTCGAGTCGGTGTAGTCGCCGGTCCGCACCAGGTGCTCCTCCAGCCACGTCCCGGCAACGCGGTCGCCACCCTCGTCGTCGCCCGCAATCCCCTCGGATGCCGACCCCGCAAACCCGTGCGCCCGGCCACGGACACACCGGGGGACGGTTCGCTGTACCACCGGCGGTTTCGGGGGCGGTTGTCGCGGGGCGTGCGCCATGACTCCCTCGTGCGCGGGGGTGGCGGGGCGGGGCAGGGGGCATACAGCAGTCAACTCCTGTCACCCCACTGACGTCCGAGGGAGTCCCCCATGCTGCACGGCATCGATGTGAGTGCGTATCAGTCCTCGTCCTATGACACGGACGGCGTCTCCTTCGTCTTCATCAAGGCGACGGAGGGGCGTTCGTACGTCAACCCGAAACTCAGTGCCCAGACCGAGCGGGCCCGTGACGCGGGGCTCGTCGTCGGCTTCTATCACTTCCTGTGGCCCGGCAACATCGGCGCCCAGGCCGAGTACTTCGTCCGGCACGCCCCGGAGAAGGCGGGCGACATCCTCGCCGTCGACTGGGAGTCGACGAGCGAGGGGACGCACGCGAGCAACGCCGAGAAGGACCTGTTCATCCGGAAGGTGAAGGACCTGCGGCCGAGCCACCAGGTCGTGCTGTACGCCAACCGTCACTTCTGGCTGAACATCGACACCACCTCGTACGCGGGCGACGGCCTGTGGATCGCCGACTACGTGAGCGCGGGCAAGCCCCGCATCAAGGCCACGTGGCGCTTCCACCAGTACACCAGCGAACCGTACGACAAGAATGTGGCGGCCTTCGCGGACAAGGCCGCCCTGCGGGCCTGGGCCGGGAACGGCTGACCTGCGAAGGCCCGCCACACCGGGAAGCGCTCGCGCTCGCTACGCCTGGGCGCGGAAGTCCGACGGCCGCTGCGGTGACGCCTCGGCGAGGGCCTTGCGTACCGCCTCGGCGCCCGCCCGCAGCCCGTACACCGGGGTGCCCGGCTGCTGCCGCCAGGACTCGTCGATGCCGCCCGCGTCCACCGTGTCGAAGCCGAGTTCGTCGATCAGGTCGCGCACGGCCCGCTTGGCGGCCTCGTCGTCGCCGGCCACCGGGAGCGCCAGGCGGCCGGGGTCGCCGGCCGGGCGGTGGCGGTCCAGGATGTCCTGGGCGTAGGTGCCGTTGAACGCCTTGATCACCGGGTGGCCGATCTGCCGCTCGGTCCAGCGGCTCTCGGTGATCCCGTCGTCCTCGATGCCCGCGATCCGGCCGTCCCGCTGCGGGTAGTAGTTGCCCGTGTCGATCACGGCGACGCCCTCGGCCGCCCCGTCGAGCAGTCCGGAGGGCAGGTCCGGGACCGCCCGCACCGGAACCGTGACCACGACGACCTGC
This sequence comes from Streptomyces sp. NPDC001508, assembly GCF_040298665.1. Lineage (NCBI taxonomy): Bacteria > Bacillati > Actinomycetota > Actinomycetes > Kitasatosporales > Streptomycetaceae > Streptomyces > Streptomyces sp. NPDC001508. Next base: position 3,829 of record NZ_JBEPAP010000035.1, on the reverse strand, counting down.
GCGCCGCGGGCCGCCTCCGCGGCCGGGACGGGCGTCGCGCCCGTCTCCCGGGCCAGGTCGGTGAGGGTGTGCGGGCCGCGGGAGTTGGCGACGGACACATCGTGGCCGAGGGCGGTGAGCCGTCGGGTGAGGTTGCCGCCGATGTTGCCAGCGCCGATGATGCCGATCTTCATGACAGACCCTTCCAGGATCGATGCATGCGCATGCGTTGTGGTGCATCAACCCGTGCACTCCATGGACTATTCCGGACCGCGCGGCAACCGGGCGAACCCGGTCGGCACCGCTCGTGACCCATGCGCTCAGGGCCCGCCGAACGGGTCCTCCAGTTCCGCGCGCAGGACGTTCGCCGCGGTCTCGGCATCCCCGTCGGCGATCGCCCGGGCCAGGGCCGCATGGGCGTCGTCGGCGGTGTTCGGGTCCTGTACGCGCCGGCCGGTCAGGGCCAGCAGATCGACCAGGCCCTCCCGCAGCACGGGGGTGAACTCGGCGAACAGATCGGCGAGCACGGGGTTGTGCGCGGCGTCGACCACGGCCGCGTGGAAGGCGATGTCGGCGTCGACGAACGCCCGGTCGTCCGCCGTGGCGGCGGCCCGGCGGCCGTCGAGCGCGGCCTCGATCGCCGCCGTGTCCTCGGGGGTGCGCCGGGCGGCGGCCAGCCGGGCCGCGTGCACCTCGACGGCCATCCGGACCTCGTAGACGTCGGACACCGCGGCCCGGCGCAGCCGCGTCGGCCAGTCCTCGACGGGCCGCGTCGCGACGACGAACACGCCCGCGCCCTGCCGGGGCCGCACCAGCCCGGCCCCGGTGAGCGCGCGCAGCGCCTCGCGGACGGTGGAGCGGCCCACGCCGAGTTCCCTGGCGAGGGTGGTCTCACCGGGCAGCCGGGTGCCGACGGGCCAGTGACCGGCGGCGATCTGCTCACGCAGGCGGGCGGCGGCCTGTTCGACCAGCGGGCTCGGGCGGACGGGACCTAGGGCCATGGTGTGTCACCAACTCGTCGGGGGCAGGGGACCCGCAGCCGTAGGGCGTCGGGGCGCACGGAAGATTCTCACTTGTCTGAGGACCTGAGGAGTGGTTAGCGTATCCCCCATGACGCTTCGCGGTCTGCTTCTCCTCGGCTGCCGCGGCGGGGCCTGACGCGACCGGCACCCCGCCGCGGGGTCGCCGTGCCGCCGGTCACCGTCCGACCGAGCCGAAGGGCACCACCGACGATGACCACCGTCCTGACTCCCCGCTGGAATCCCCAGCGCCCCGGCCCCATGCCGTACCACCGCTACCGGCCCTACGACCGGCGCGTGCACGTCCCGGCCGACGACCGGTCCTGGCCCTCCGCGCGCCTGACCCGGGCGCCGCTGTGGGTTCCCGTCGATCTGCGCGACGGCAACCAGGCGCTGGCCGAGCCGATGGACACGCCCCGCAAGCGCCGCTTCTTCGACCTGCTGGTCCGTCTCGGCTTCAAGGAGATCGAGGTCGGCTACCCGTCGGCGAGCCGCACCGACTTCGACTTCGTACGGCACCTGGTGACCTCCGGGGCCGTCCCCGACGACGTCACCCCGGTCGTCTTCACCCCGGCCAGAGACGACCTGATCGACCGCACCTTCGAGGCGATCGAGGGGATGCCGAGGGCCGTGGTCCACCTGTACATCGCGACCTCTCCGGTGTGGCGCGAGGTGGTGCTGCGCCGGGACCGGGCCGGGGTGCGGCGCACCGTGCGGGAGGCGGCCGGGCACATGGCGCGCCGGGCCGGGGACAGGGCCGGCGTCCGCTTCCAGTTCTCCCCGGAGACCTTCAACCTGACCGAGCCCGACTTCGTGCTCGAACTGTGCGACGGGCTGACCGAGTTGTGGGACGCGAGCCCCGACCGCCCGGTCACCCACAACCTGCCCGCGACGGTGGAGATCGCCACCCCGAACGTCTACGCCGACCAGATCGAGTACGTCCACCGCCAGTTGTCCCGCCGGGACTCGGTGATCCTCTCCGTGCATCCGCACAACGACCGCGGCACCGGTGTCGCCTGCGCCGAACTGGCCATGCTGGCAGGCGCCCAGCGCGTGGAGGGCACTTTGTTCGGCAACGGCGAACGCACCGGTAATGTCGACCTGGTGACCCTCGCGCTGAACCTGTACGCCCAAGGGGTCGACCCGATGGTCGACTTCGGCGACATCGACGCGGTACGGGAGACGGTCGAGCACTGCAACCGGCTGCCCGTGCACCCCCGGCACCCGTATGCGGGCGAGCTGGTGCACACCGCCTTCTCCGGCACCCATCAGGACGCGATCAGCAAGGGCCTGGCCCGGCACGCCCGCCGGGCGGCCGAATCGGGCGTATCGGAGCGGCAGGCGCCCTGGTCGGTGCCGTATCTGCCGGTGGACCCGGCCGACCTGGGCCGCTCCTACGAGGCCGTGATCCGGGTCAACTCGCAGTCCGGGAAGGGTGGTTCGGCCTATCTGTTGCGCACCCGGCACGGCGTCGACCTGCCGGAGCGGATGCGGCCCGAGTTCGCGGGCCTCGTCCAGGAGGCGGCGGACGCCGACGGGCGGGAGGTCACACCGAAGGAGCTGTACGACCTCTTCCGGGCCGCCTACCTGGACGACGGCCCGCTCAGGCTGGAGTCCTGGTCGAGCCACCCCGAGGCGCCGGGCAGCGACCGGTTCGTCTGCGTCCTGCGCACCGGCGAGGACGGCACCGCCGAGCACACGGGCACCGGCGCCGGCCCGCTGGCCGCGTTCGCCGACGCGCTGGCGGGCGCCGGGTATCCGGTGGAGGTCCTGGAGACCGCCGCGAGCGGGCCGTTCGCCTTCGCGGAGTGCCGGGTGGCCGGCCGGACGGTGTGGGGCGCGGGGCAGGACGCCTCGGCGCCGGCCGCCGCCGTGCTCGCGGTGCTGTCCGCGGTGAACCGGGCGGTGCGCCGATGATCGTCCTGCATGCGGAGGACGTCCACGTCGTGCGCGACGGCCGGCCGATCCTCCAGGAGGTCTCACTGACCGTGCGGGCGGGCGAGCACTGGGCGCTGCTCGGCGCCAACGGCGCCGGCAAGTCAACCCTGCTCGGCCTGCTCGGCGCCCTCACCCACCCGACGCGCGGCACGGTGGAGGTGCTCGGCCGCCGCCTCGGCCGGGTCGATGTGCGGGAGCTGCGGTCGTACGTGGGACATGTCGATCCCCGCCATCCGCTCACCGAGCCGCTGACCGTGCGCGCTGTGGTGCTGACCGGGCTCACCAACTCGGTCGCCCCGCTGCCCCGGTGGCGGCCGACGCCGCAGCAGGAGGCGCGGGCCGACCGGCTCATCGAGACGCTGGGGCTGGCCGAGCGCCGCGAGGCCCGCTGGCCCACGCTCTCCCAGGGGCAGCGCGGCCGGACCCTGATCGCGCGGGCGCTGATGCCCGAGCCGCGGCTGCTGCTCCTGGACGAGCCGGCCACCGGCCTCGACCTGCCGGGCCGGGAACAGCTGCTCGGCGCGCTGGACGCGCTGCGCCTGGAGCATCCGCGGCTGGCGACGGTGCTGGTCACCCATCATCTGGAGGAGCTGCCGGCCGGGACCACGCACGCCCTGCTGCTGCGTGACGGGCGCAGTCTGGCCCAGGGCCCGGCCGACGAGGTGCTCACCGGCGACCGGATCGGCAAGTGCTTCGACCTGCCGCTGGTCCTGGAACGCCACGGCGGACGCTGGAACGTGCGCGTCGAGCGCCCGGCGTGATGGCGGGGGGGCGCCCGGCCGGGCGCCCCCCCCCCCCCCCGCGCGGGGGGGGGGGGGGGAGGGGCACAACTCTTCGAACGACACCACCGTGTGGGCGGGGTGGTGGCGGGGGTTGATTTGGGGGGCGGCCAC
>NZ_JBEPAP010000034.1:0-91237 GCF_040298665.1 Streptomyces sp. NPDC001508 | reverse complement strand
ACGCGTCGTCGTCATCGACTGCACCGACACCGGCGCGTCCCCGCCCACCGCCACCGAACCGACCTGAATCCGCCGGCTCGGCCGACGCTCGGCGATCGGCCGGGGCGGGATCTCGGGGACGCCCAGGGAGATGGCGGTCATCGGGTCACTCCCGGTTCCCGGAGACGGTCTCGCGCATGGCGCGCAGCGACTCCTTGAGGGATCCCATGGTGGCGAGCACGGCGGTGGGCTCATAGCCGCAGTGCGCCATGCAGTTGGCGCAGCGCGGGTCCTTGCCCCGGCCGTACTTGTCCCAGTCGGTCTTCTCGATCAGTTCCCGGTACGTCGGCACATACCCGTCGCTCATCAGGTAGCAGGGGCGCTGCCAGCCGAACAGCGAGTAGTTCGGGATCGCCCAGGCGGTGCACGGGAAGTCGACCTTGCCCTCCAGGAAGTCCAGGAAGAGCGGGGAGTGGTTGAGCCTCCAGCGCCGCCGGTTGCCGCCCGAGAACGCCTTCTTGAACAGTTCACGGGTCTGCTCGACGCCGAGGAAGTGCTCCTGGTCCGGGGCCTTCTCGTAGGCGTAGGCGGGCGAGATCATCATCTCGTCGACCTTGAGGTCGTCGTTGAGGAAGTTGAGCACCTCGACGATGGTCTGCGGGGTGTCCGTGTTGAAGAAGGTCGAGTTGGTGGTGACCCGGAAGCCGCGCCGCTTGGCCTCCTTGATCGCCGCCACGGCCTCGTCGAACACGCCTTCCTTCGCGACGGATTCGTCGTGCCGCTCGCGCAGCCCGTCGATGTGCACGGCGAAGGCGAAGTACGGCGAGGGCGTGAAGTTGTCCATCTTCTTGCGCAGCAGCATCGCGTTGGTGCACAGGAACACGTATTTCCGCTTGGCGACCAACTGACGCACGATCTCGTCGATCTGAGGGTGCATCAGGGGTTCGCCGCCGGCGATGGACACCATCGGCGCGCCGGACTCCAGCACCGCGCCGACGGCCTGGGCCACCGGCATGCGCTGCTTGAGGACCCCGGCCGGATGCTGGATCTTGCCGCAGCCCTCGCACTTGAGGTTGCAGGCGAACAGCGGCTCCAGCTCCACGATGAGCGGAAACTTGTCCCGCCTGCGGATCTTCTGTTCAGCCAGGTATGTAGCGACCTTGATGGACTGGCGCAGGGGCATGGCCATCTGGCTCACCTCCGAGGGAGCAACAAAGAACGGTGCCATTCAAAAAATGCGGGAAGTACGGAACGAAGAACACGGAAAGCGGATATCCCACCGCGCACCGTGCCGATCCGGACAAGTTCATGTTCTGGAGCATCCACGACCACCCGGACGGCCGCAACAGGGCGCTCGCCCACGCGGACGGCGCTCAGCAGCGTGGCAGCCGACTCCATGTCGACTGCGATCGCACCAGTGGCGCGCAGATCGGACCGCTCATGGCCGCGGACCACGTGGTCGGAGCCGGTGAGCGGGCCGGTGTGGACGGTGCGCCCCGGCACGGTGCGCACGAGTTCCTTCACGAGCAGTTCGGTCCCGACACACGGGACGTCACCACGCGGGTCCCGGGTCTCCTCGGCGACGACCAGGTCGCCGGGGTGCATGCCGGGGGCCAGCCCCGCGCAGAAGCCGGTGGCGAGGACCGCGGCCCCGGCCAGCGCGGGATCGGCCAGCAGCCGGGCGACGGAGCGCTCCGCCGCCCTGGGCCCCATACCGGTGCGCAGTACCGTGACCGGCCCGCCCGCGCCACCGCGTTCACCGGCGCGCAGGGCGAGGTGCTCGATGCCGAGCGCGCAGGCGATCAGCAGCGGTGCCGGGGCGGGCTGGGCGTCCATCAGCTCCCCTCTGCGTCGGCACGGGGCTGCCCGGCCGCACCACTGCCCTGGCCGGCGAAGGGCTCGCCGTGCACATACCGGCCGAGCGCGGTGAGCGGGAACACCTGGCGGTAGAGGTGGTAGTTGATGGAGAAGTCCCAGGGGAAGCCGGTGCCCGTGAAGTACGGCTCGTCCCACGAGCCGTCCTCGCGCTGGGTCTCGGCCAGCCACTGGACGCCGCGCCGCACGGACCTGGCGTCCTTCTCCCCCGCCGCGAGCAGCGCCATCAGCGCCCACGCGGTCTGCGAGGCGGTTGAGGCGCCGCGGCCGCTCCACCCCTTGGCGTCATGGTAGGAGCGCAGGTCCTCGCCCCAGCCGCCGTCGTCGTTCTGCACCGACTCCAGCCAGGTGACGGCGCGCCTGATCGCCGGGTGTGAGACGGGCAGGCCGGCCGCGACCAGCGCGGGTACCACGGATCCGGTGCCGTACACATAGTTGACGCCCCAGCGCCCGAACCAGGCGCCGCCCGGCTCCTGTTCGGCCAGCAGCCAGTCCACGCCGCGCCGAGTGCGCGGGTCGTGGGCCAAGCCCTCGACCGCGAGCATCTCCACGACGTGCGCGGTGACGTCGGCCGACGGCGGGTCGACGACCTCGCCGAAGTCGCAGAACGGCAGCCGGTTGGGGAACGGGCTGGTGTTGTCGGCGTCGAAGGCGCCCCACGCGCCGTTCTTCGACTGCATGCCGAGTTCCCAGCGCACCCCGCGCCCGATGGCCTTCTCGATCCGTTCCGGGTCGTGGTGCCTGACCCGGCGCAGCGCCAGCAGCACCTCGGCGGTGTCGTCGGTGTCGGGGTAGTTGTCGTTGTGGAACTCGAACGCCCAGCCGCCCGGCGGGAGTCCGGGCCGCCGCACGGACCAGTCGCCGGGCCGCACGATCTCCTCGCCGAGCATCCAGTCGGCGGCCTTGACCAGCTGCGGATGGTCGGCGGGGACGCCCGCGTCGGCGAGGGCGATGGTGGCCAGGCAGGTGTCCCACACCGGCGACTGGCACGCCTCGATCATCCGGGCGCCGTCCTCGCGCCACACGGCGTAACGATCCAGCGACTCAAGTCCGGCCCGCATCACGGGGTGTTCCAGGTCGTAGCCCAGCAGGTGCAGGGCGATGACGGAGTACACGGCCGGCGGCTGGATGCCGCCCCAGCAGCCGTCGTTCTCCTGGCGTTCGATGATCCAGCCGGCCGCCGAGTTCATCGCGGCCTTGCGCAGGCGCCGGGAGGCGATCGTGCGGTAGCCGCGCACGACCTTGTCGAGCCGCTGGAACAGGCCGTCCCAGCTCGCCGCCGGGGCGAGCGGCCGGGGCGGATTGGGGCGGGCCGGGTCGGTGTGCAGTTCGTCGAGCGCGAACGGCGCCGGACGCACCGGGCGTTTCGCCGAGACGATGGTGAGCGGCACGATGGTCTGCCGCGCCCAGCACCCGAAGTTGTAGATGTTCAGCGGAAACCACTTCGGGAAGTAGATGAGTTCCGGCGGGAGTTCGGGCAGGTCCTCCCACTTCCACCAGCCGAACAGGGCCAGCCAGATCCGGGTGAACACGCGGGCGGCGGCGATGCCGCCACGCTCGCGGATCCAGGCGGCTGCCCTGGCCATGTGCGGTGCCTCGGGCGCGTCGCCGGCCAGCCGGAGGGCGACATACGCCTCGATGGTGGCGGACAGTTCACCCGGGCCGCCGAAGAAGGTGGCCCAGCTGCCGTCCGGGCGCTGCTCGCCGCGGACGAAGAGCGCGGCGGCGTGGGTCGTCGCGTCGTCGCGGATGCCCAGGAACTGGCGGAGCAGCAGGTCCTCGGCGTCCATGGTGACGTTCGTCTCGAGGTCGCCCTTCCACCAGCCCTCGGCGTCCTGCTGCGCGAGCAGGAAGTCGGTGGCGCGCTGTACGGCGCGTGCGGCGGCTTCTTGTACCCCGGCCGCCACGGGGGTCGTGAGGTGGGCTTCGCTGGCCGAGGCAGCGCGGGGCGGCAGTGCCCCGGTGCTTCCGTCGGTCGTCGCTGTCATGGCTTCCCCTTCGTGCAGTCGTGCGAGTCGTGCTGCTGTGGGTCCGCCGTCGGCCGGTGTCCGTCATCCCTCGACACCGGCCGGCGACTACGCGAGGGTTATTCGACCGATAGTGATCATCTCTTTCGGACTACGACGAAGTCGGCGAGCGCCGTGAACCGGGCCCGTACCCGGTCGGGCATGTCGACGGCGTCGAGGGCTTCGATGGCGATGGTGTACTGGCGGCGCGCCTCGTCGGCGGTCCACTCGCGGCCGCCCGCCTCCTCGATGAGGGCGGCGCGGGCCGCGAACTCCTCCTCGGAGAAGTTCTCGAAGTCGCTGCTCTTGGCGTCGGCGGCGAGCATCTCGCCGAGCCGCGTGGAGGCGGGGCCGCCCGCCGCGAGCGCGGCCACGACCGGCAGGGATTTCTTGCGCTGGCGCAGATCGCTCCAGGTCTGCTTGCCGGTGGCCTCCGGGTCGCCCCAGATGCCGAGGAGGTCGTCGACGGCCTGGAAGGCCAGGCCGAGGTGGTAGCCGTACCGCTCCAGGGCGCCGGCGGTACGGTCGTCCGCGCCGCCGAGCACCGCGCCGATGGAGGACGCGCAGGCGAGCAGCGCGCCGGTCTTGTTGCCCTCCATCTCCAGGCACTCCTCGACGCTGACACGGTCGCGGTGCTCGTAGGAGATGTCCTGCGCCTGACCGTCGATCAGGGCCCGGGTGGCGGAGGTCAGCCGGCGGGTGGCGCGGCCCGCCTCGACCGTGCCGAGTTCCAGCAGGATCTCGTTGGCGAGGGCGAACAGGGCGTCGCCGACCAGGATGGCCTGGGCGGGGCCGTGCACCTTCCAGACGGTGTCGCGGTGCCGGCGCTGCTCGTCGCCGTCCATCAGGTCGTCGTGCAGCAGCGAGAAGTTGTGGACCAGTTCGACGGCGACGGCCCCGGGGACGCCGGTCTGCGCGGGGGCGCCGGTGACCTCGGCGGACAGCACGGCGAGGGCGGGACGCACGGCCTTGCCGCCGTCCCCGTCGGCGGGGTTGCCCTGGGCGTCGATCCAGCCGAAGTGGTAGGCGGCCACGGTGTCCATGGGAGGGGCCAGGCGGTCGACGGCCGCCCGCAGTACCGGTGTGGCCAGGGTCCGGCCGCGCTCCAGGAGCGCGGTCACGTCCACCGCGGTCGCTTGAGCGGCCGTCGCGGCCTCGGGCACAGGGGGCACAGTCTCTCCTCTTGTTGCGGTACCGGGGGTGCGGGAGCCTGCCGCGTGCTGATCGGGCATCAGGCCGCCTCCTCGAACGCGAAGAGGTGACTCGGGCGGGGCCGGCCCAGGGCGCCGAGCGCGGCGTCCGCCGCGCTCACACCGCTGCGGACCGCACTCTCCATGGTCGCGGGCCACCCGGTGGCGGTCCACGCTCCGGCCAGGTACAGGCCGGGGGCCTTGGTGCGGGCGCCGGGCCGCAGCCGTCCGACGCCGGGGGCGGGGGCGAACGTCGCCGTGCGCTCCCTGGTGACGAAGAAGTCCTTCACCCGCGCCTCGCGCGCGCCCGGCAGCAGCCGTTCCAGTTCGGGCAGATAGCGCTCGCGCAGCACGGCCACCGGCAGGTCGATCTCGTTGTGCACGGCCGACTGGGACACGGCGAGATACTGGCCGGTGCCGAGCCCTGAGGCGTGGGTGCGGTCGAAGACCCACTGCACCGGGGTGCCGAGGGCGGCGAAGAACGGCCGGCCGAGCACCTTGCGGTCGTAGATCACATGGACGTTGAGGATCGGCGCGCTGCCGATGCCGAGCAGCCGGTCGGGTTCGTCGAGGGCGCCGGGCGGCAGCAGGCCGTGCGCCTCGCGCTGGGGTACGGCGAGGACGACCGCGTCGGCCCGAAGTGCTTCGCCGGGAACCTGAACGCTCCAACTGCCGTTCTCGTTATGGGAGACGGAGGTGACGCGTGTACGGACCTCGGTACGCACGCCCGCGGAGTCGAGCGCCTTGCGGGCCAGCCGGTCATGCAGTTCGCCCAGCGGTACATGGGCCCAGCCGATGTCGGCCGCGCCCGGGTCGGACAGCAGACCGGTCTTGAACACCATCGCGGCGAGCCCCAGCGAGGCGTCGCCCGCGACCGCGTTGAGGGTGGCGACCCCGACCAGGTCCCACAGGGCCTCGATGGCACGCGCCGACTGGCCGTGAGCGGCCAGCCAGCTGCCGAAGTCCTGGGTGTCCAGGGTCGGATCGGCGAGGTCGAGCCCCTTCAGCGCGAGCGCGGCACGCCCCACCCCGGCCCGCTCGGCGAGCGAGAGATGCGGATACGCGGCCAGGCTCCGGCCCAGGTGCAGGGGTACGGGCAGTGGGTCGCGCCGCAGTCTGCCGAGCCGCCGTCCCTCGGGTTTGTCGAGGTCGAGTACGGGCACGTCGAGACGGTTCTGCAGCGGTGCCAGCTCCGCGCCCTCGATGCGGTCGAGGAACCAGCGGTAGGCGGTGCAGCAGCGCAGATACACGTGCTGACCGTTGTCCACGGTCAGGTCGCCGCGTTGGAAGGAGAAGGCGAGGCCGCCCAGTCTCGGCCTGCCTTCGAGCAGGGTGACGCGGACGCCCGCGTCGGCGAGCGCGAGCGCGGCCGTGACTCCGGCCAGCCCGCCGCCGACCACGACGGCGCTGCGCCCGGCGCGTTCCGGGCTGCCCGTGTGCGGCCCCTCGGACCGCGTGCCGTCGGTCATGGTGCGCCCTCCCGTGCCCGCCCGCCGCACTGGTCGAACGGTGCACGGCGGGTCGTCTCAGTCAGGGACGCCGCGCCACGCCGGAGGGTTGCCTGCCGGTGCCCGGCCGGCTCGTCCTGGCTCTTCGGGTCCATCAGGCACGCCTCCTGACGGTCCGCCGGGCCACGTGCCGGGTGTCGAGGCCGGACAGTCCGCGCACGGCGACATACGCCTTCTCGTGTCCGGGCAGCGAGACCCGGCCGCGCAGCACGGCCTCGGGCTCGCGTTCGATGCGGTCGAGCAGCCTGCGGTAGATCCCGGCCATGGCGGCGACGCATGCGCCGCTGCGCCGGTCGAGCATGGGCAGCAGCCGGTAGCCCTCGGCGAAAAGGGCGCGGGCCCGTCGCACTTCGAAGTGCACGAGGCCCGCGAAGTCGGAGCCCTCCGGCGGATTCGGCCCGTTGAACCCGGCCGAGCAGCCGAACTTGGCGAGGTCGTCGGCGGGCAGATAGGTGCGGCCGCCCTCGGCGTCCTCGCGGACGTCTCGCAGGATGTTGGTCAGCTGCAGGGCCAGGCCCAGGGTGTCGGCGTACTCGGCGGCGCGCTCGGCGCCGCGCGCCCCGGCTTCGGTGCCGAACACGCCGAGCGAGAGCCGGCCGATGGCGCCCGCCACGCACCGGCAGTAGGCCTTCAGGTCGTCCCAGGTCTCGTAGGTCTCGCCGCGGACGTCCATCTGGACGCCGTCGATGAGTTCGTCGAGGCCGCCGAGCGGGATCGGGAACGCGTCGGCGGCATGGGCGAGGGCGACCGCGACCGGGTCGGTGTCGTCCTCGTCGACCCGGCCGTCGCGGACCCGGGCGAGCAGCGCCCGGGACGCGTCGAGCCGCGCGATCTTGACGTCGTCCGCCAGCTCGCCGTCGCCGATGTCGTCGATGCGCCGGGAGAAGGCGTACAGCGCCGACACCGCGCGCCGCTTCCGCGTCGGCAGCAGTCTGATGCCGTACGCGAAGTTACGGGCCTGTTGTCCGGTCACGGCCTCGCAGTAGCTGTAGGCGGCGAGTACCGGCGCGGACGCGTGTGCTTGCGACTCCACGGTCCGGATCACCCCTCTCCTCGCAGAGTCACGCCCACCTCGCGCAGCAACTGGACCTTGCCGGGCTTGGGCGGGCCGGGAAGTACGTCGTATTCGGCGGCGGCGATCGCCCGGATCGCCGCCCTCCCCCCTGCCACGAACCCCGCGAGCAGCAGCTTCAGCCTGCCGTGGACGCTACCCACCAGGGGGGCGCCTTCATTCAGTAGATCGTGGGCGCGTTGGGCTTCGTATGCAACCAGGGCGCGCACCGATGCGCCCGTGATTTTCGTGGCGAGATCCGCATCCTGGACGTGAAAGCGCTTCATGTCCACGGCGGGCAGATAGATCCGGTCGCGGCCGAAGTCCTCGGCCACGTCCTGAAGGTGTTCGATGATCTGCAGGGCGGTGCAGATCGAGTCGGACAGACGGATCCGCTCGGGGGTCGAGCTGCCGGTGACGGCGAGGACGAGGCGGCCGACGGGGTTGGCGGACAGTTCGCAGTACGCGAGGAGGTCGTCGTAGGTCTCGTACCGCTTGACGAGCTGGTCCTGGCGGTTGGCGGCGATCAGGCCGAGGAAGGGATCCGGGGTGAGGGAGCGGCGGCGGACGGTGGGCTGGAGGCGGCGCAGCAGCGGGTGGCGCGGGGTCGCGTCGAACACGCGGTGCAGATCGGCCTCGAAGGCGTCGAGGAGGGCGAGCCGGTCCTCGGCCCGGTCGGGCGACACGCCGAGCAGCCGGGCGTCGGCGCCGCCCGGGGCGAGGTCGCCGTCGCCGATGTCGTCGACGAGACGGGCGAAGCCGTAGACCGCCATCAGGTCCTCGCGCCAGGCCCGGGGCAGAAAGAACGGAGCCACGGGGAAGTTCTCGCCCGCGGCCTTGTCGAGCGTGCCGCGCTCCGGGCTCGCCGGGCGGGCCGTATCGGTTCCCGTCACCGTGCGCTACCCGGGGCAGGGACGGCACATGCTGCGCTGAGCTGGGGAGTTTCCGTAGCCATTGCCGTCACATCTCCCGTTCTACACTGCTGAACCAATACACACTATTTCGGACACGCCGCCCGGCCGTCCGCGCGAGCGGCCCCGGCGGAGGGTGTCGCGCGTTATCACCCCACTTGCCGCTTTCCATGACCGCTACAGCTTACGTTGTACAACGCAGCGAGGTCCGTCGGGGTGTCCTGCACATCACAACAACACACCGATTGGCGTCAAGATTCCTAAGCACGCCCCGAGTTGACTTTTCCTTTGCAGACGCGGGGCCCCACCGGAAAGGTTCCGGCGGGGCCCCGGGCGTGTCGGGCTACTTGCCTGTGAACTTCTCGTACTCCTTGAGCACCTCGTCGGTGGGTCCGTCCATCCGCAACTCGCCGCGTTCCAGCCACAGCACGCGGTTGCAGGTGTCACGGATCGACTTGTTGTTGTGGCTGACCAGAAACACCGTGCCGGCTTCCTTGCGCAGCGCCCGGATCCGTTCCTCGGAGCGCTTTTGGAACCTGCGGTCGCCGGTGGCCAGCGCCTCGTCGATCATGAGGACGTCGTGGTCCTTGGCCGCGGCGATGGAAAAGCGCAGCCGGGCCGCCATGCCGGAGGAATAGGTACGCATCGGGAGGGTGATGAAGTCGCCCTTCTCGTTGATGCCGGAGAAGTCGACGATCTCCTGGTAGCGGTCCCTGATCTGCTCACGCGACATGCCCATGGCGAGACCGCCGAGTACGATGTTGCGCTCGCCCGTCAGATCGTTCATCAGGGCCGCGTTGACACCGAGCAGCGAGGGCTGGCCGTCGGTGTAGACCTTGCCGCGCTCGGCGGGCAGCAGCCCGGCGATGGCCCGCAGCAGGGTGGACTTACCGGATCCGTTGGAGCCGATCAGACCGATGGCCTCGCCCCGGTGGGCGACGAAGGAGACGCCCCGCACGGCGTGCACCTTGCGCACGCCCCGCGCCGTGTCGTCCGAGCCCCGCCGCAGGATGCGGCTGAGGGCCGCGGTGGCGCTGCCCCTGCCGGTCCGCGCGCCGTTGACGCGGTAGACGATGTGCAGGTCGTCCGCGATGACGGTCGGGGCGGTCTGCCCGGTGCTCTGCTCAGCCACGGCCGTAGCGCTCCTCGGCCTTCCAGAAGTACACGAAGCCGCCGACGAAGACGACGACGGCCCAGAACAGGGCGATGGCCCAGACATGCGGCGGCAGATTCGAGGAGCCGTAGCCGTCGATGAGCGCGAAGCGCATCAGGTCCATGTAGACCGCGGCCGGGTTGACCTGGAGCAGCCGCACGATCCACTCGGGCCGGCCTTCGAGCATCTTGTTGATCGAGAACATGACGCCGGAGGTGTACATCCAGGTACGCAGCACGAACGGCATCAGCTGGGCCAGGTCCGGCGTCTTGGCGCCCATGCGGGCCACGATCAGCGCGAGCCCGGTGTTGAAGAGGAACTGCAGTGCGAGCGCCGGCAGGATCAGCAGCCAGGACAGGCGGGGGTAGCTGCCGAAGCCGATCACGACCAGGAACATCACGATCATCGAGAACAGCAGCTGCTGGAGCTGCTGGAGCGCGAAGGACATCGGCAGCGAGGCGCGCGGGAAGTGCAGGGCGCGCACCAGGCCCAGGTTCCCGGAGATGGCGCGCACGCCCGACATGATCGAACTCTGCGTGAAGGTGAACACGAACACGCCCGTGACCAGGAAGGGGATGTACACGTCGTGCGACATGCCCCGGCTGGCCTTGAGGATCAGGCCGAAGATGAAGTAGTAGACGGCCGCGTTCAGCAGCGGGGTGGCGACCTGCCACACCTGGCCCAGCTTGGCCTGGCTGTACTGGGCCGTCAGCTTCGCCTGGGAGAAGGCCAGGATGAAGTGCCGCCGCCCCCACAGCTGACGGACGTACTCGACAAGCGAGGGCCGGGCGCCGCTCACGGTCAGCCCGTACTTGGCGGCGAGCTGCTCGGCCGTCAGTCCCTCGTCGGACGACGGGGCCGCGGTCACCGCGGCTGTGCCGTCATGCGTTGTCTCACTCACGCGTGGAAACTTTCGTCTTCGAGTTCGTCGTGGCGCCGCGCGCCCCCTTGGGTCGAGCTTGTCAGATCACCGGGGGCCGGCCCAGTCGGGTCAGCCGCCACACCGTACGCCACTTCATGGGCCGGCGGGGTCCGCAGGCGGTCGTCCAGCCCTCCCGGAACCCGCCGAACCAGGCCCGCAGGGCGGGGCGGGAGGGACGGCGCACCAGGGTCAGCAGCAGCCAGACGCCCAGATAGACGGGGACGAGCGGCGCGGGGAGGTTGCGGCGGGCCAGCCAGACGCGGTTGCGGGCGACCATGCGGTGGTACACCGCATGCCGGGAGGGGGCGGTCGTGGGGTGGTACAGCACCATGTCGGAGCGGTAGTCGATCATCCAGCCGGCGTCGAGGGCGCGCCAGGCCAGATCGGTCTCCTCATGGGCGTAGAAGAACGCGTCCGGCAGCCCGCCGACCTCGGCGAAGACCCGGGTGCGGACGGCGTTGGCACCGCCGAGGAAGGTGGTGACCCGGGAGGAGCGCATCGGGTCGGCGGCCCGCAGCCGCGGCACGTGCCGGCGCTGGGTCTCGCCGGTGTCCGGGTCGGCGATGCGGAAGCTGATGATGCCGAGCCGCGGATCCGCGGCGAAGGCCGCGCGGCACAGCTCGGCGGTGTCGTGGTGGGCGAGCAGCCCGTCGTCGTCGAGGAAGAGCAATATGTCGACATCGCGACCGCCGGGCCCGAAGGCCTCCGTGCCGACGTTGCGTCCGCCCGGGATGCCCAGGTTCTCCGGCAGTTCTATGATGCGCACGCCCGCGGGGACCTCCGGCACGGGCGAGCCGTTGCCGACGACGACCACCTCGACCGGGTCGCCGCCCTGCTTGGCGACCGAGTCCAGCAGGGCGCGCAGTTCGTCGGGGCGGTTGCCCATGGTGATGATCACCGCGCCGACCTTCAGCGGGGTCGATGCCTCCACGGCGCTCACCGCAGCCTGCTGGAGGCGAGGACGGACACCAGGTGCAGCACGCTCTGCAGCAGGGCGATGCCGGCCAGCACGGCGGTGCCGAGCCGGGTGAAGAACAGGTCGCCCCTGCCGGCGTCCGCGACGGCCAGGACCAGGATCAGCAAGGACGCCTCGATCCCGAGGATCAGCCGGTGGAACTTCAGGGCCGCGGCGGCCCGGCGGGCCAGCGCCATGCCCGAGGAGCGCGGCTCGGCCGCGGCCTCCTGGACCGGTGGCAGCCCGCCCTGGTGGCGGGCGACGCCGACCAGGTCGGTCTCGGCCTTGACCAGGATCGCGCCGAGGGCGGCGAGGGTCCCGAGGAAGGCCCACAGCCAGTCGATGCGGCCGGGGCCCCACAGGTCGGCGGCCCGCAGGCCGAGGCCGACCAGGACCGCGGCGTCGGTCAGATAGGCGCCGACCCGGTCGAGGTAGACCCCGCCGAGCGAGTACTGCTGCTTCCAGCGGGCGACCTCGCCGTCGACGCAGTCCAGCAGCAGATACAGCTGGACCGCGAGCACACCGAGCACGGCGCCCGCGATCCCCGGCACCAGCAGCGCCGGGGCGGCGAGCACACCGAAGACGGTCATCAGGTACGTGAGCTGGTTGGGCGTGACGCGCGTGGTGACCAGAAAGCGGTCGACCCGCAGGGACACCTCGCGCATATAGAGGCGTCCCATCCAGTGCTCACCGCTGCGCCGGTCCTTCACCCCGGGGGGATGGACGACCGTACGCAGTTCAGCTACCGATGGCCTTGACATAGTCGGCGTAGATGTCCTTGATCTGGTGGGTCTTGAGGTCGAGGTGTTCGAGGATCGTGTAGCGGCCGGGCCGGGTCTCCGGGGCGAACTCCACGGCCCGGACGAACTCGTCCTGGGTGAAGCCGATCTCGTACGGCAGGACGGGCAGGCCGTGTCTGCGCAGCACCTCGGCCATGTACGCCGCCTCCTCATGGGCGCCGCGCAGGTACATCGCGAAGGCCGCACCGAGGCCGCACTGCTCGCCGTGGCTCGCCGCGCGCTTCGGGAAGAGCAGGTCGAAGGCGTGGTTGATCTCGTGGCAGGAGCCCGAGGCGGGCCGTGAGTCACCCGAGATCGACATCGCGACACCGGTGAGAACCAGCGCCTCGGCCAGCACCTGGAGGAAACCGTTGTCCCCGACGCCGCCGGGGTGCCGGAGCACCGCCTCGCCGGCCTGCCGGGCCATGGCCGCGGCCAGCCCGTCGACCTTCTCGCCGTTGACGCGGTTGGCCAGCTCCCAGTCCGCGACCGCGTTGATGTTCGAGACGGCGTCGCCGATGCCCGAGCGTACGAAGCGGACCGGGGCCTCGTGGATCACGTCCAGGTCGATGACGACCGCGATCGGGTTGGGCACGCCGTAGGAGCCGCGGCCCGCGTCGTTGTCGAGGGTGGCGACCGGGGAGCACAGGCCGTCGTGCGCGAGGTTGGTCGGCACGGCGACCAGCGGCAGTCCGACGCGGGCCGCGGCGAACTTGGCGCAGTCGATGATCTTGCCGCCGCCGAGGCCCACCACCGCGTCGTAGTGGCCGGCCTTTATGGCGCCGGCCAGCCGGACCGCGTCGTCGAGGGTGCCGCCGCCGACCTCGTACCAGGAGGCGCCGGGCAGCGAGGGGGCGAGGCGCTCGCGCAGCCGGGCGCCGGAGCCGCCGCTGACGGCGACGGCGAGCCGCCCGGAGTGCGAGATGCGTTCGTCGGCCAGGACGCCGGCCAGGTCGTCGAGGGCACCCGGGCGGATGTCCACGACGACCGGCGAGGGGATGAGCCGGGTCAGTACTGGCACGCGATCTCCCGTCCCCTGGCGAGGTCGTCCTGGTTGTCGATCTCGACCCACTGGACGTCGCCGATCGGCGCCGCGTCGATCCGGAAGCCGCGGTTGATGAGTTCCTGGTAGCCGTGCTCGTAGAACTGCTGCGGCTCGGTCTCCCACACGGTCCGGAGCGCGTCGGCCAGTTCGGGGGCGGCGTCGCCCTCGATGAGGGTGACGCCGATGTACTCGCCGGTGGCCTCGGCCGGGTCCATCAGCTTGGTGATCCGCTGGACGCCCTTGCCGGGGTCGACGACGACCTTCATCTCCTCGTCGGCCAGCGACTTCACCGTGTCCACGGCGAGGATGATCTTCTTGCCGTCGCCGCGGGCGGCCAGCAGGGTGTGCTCGACGGAGACCGGGTGGACGGTGTCCCCGTTGGCGAGGATCACCCCGTCCTTGAGGGCGTCACGCCCGCACCACAGGGAGTAGGCGTTGTTCCACTCCTCGGCCTTGTCGTTGTCGATGAGGGTGAGCGTCAGTCCGTACGTCCGCTCCAGGGCCGCCTTGCGCTCGTACACGGCCTCCTTGCGGTACCCGACGATGATCGCGGCCTCGGTCAGGCCGATCTCGGCGAAGTTGCCGAGGATGAGGTCGAGCACCGTGACCGGGTCCTCTATGCCCGCCGACCCCGCGGAACGCACCGGCACCAGAGCCTTGGGAAGGCTGTCGGTGTAGGGGCGCAGACGCCGTCCGGCGCCGGCCGCCAGCACGAGGCCGATCATGCGGGTTCTCCTTCGTCGTGTACAGCGGGCGCGCCCCCCAGATGGGAGGCCACCCAGAAGCGGATGCTCTCGGCGAGCACCAGCAGGGCGACGGCCACGGCGAGGACCGTGAGCGCGACCTTGAACTGCGCGGCGGTGAGCAACGCGGCCAAAACGGTGACGAGCAGCGTCCGCCCCTCGTGCCCCCCGATGGCGCGCACCAGCCAGGCCGGTGGCGCCCCGGCGTTGCCCCGGATCCGGTACACCGTGTCGTAGTGATGGTAGGCGACGGCGGCCACCAGGCCGAAAGCCGCAGGAAGGGCTCCGTTCACCTCCGCTTCGGCCGCGAGGGCGAGCACGGTGCCGTACTCGGCGGCCCGGAAGAAGGGCGGGACCAGCCAGTCGAGGGCGCCGGCCGGCGGGCGGGCGACGGCGAGGGCCGAGGTCACCACGTAGACGACGGCCGCGGCCACGGGCAGCGGCCCGCCGTAGCCGGACAGCGCGGCGGCGCAGACGACGACGGCCGCGCCGGCCGCCGCGACGGCTGGGACGGCGAGGCCGGGCAGCCCCCGCCCGACGGTGCGGGCGAGCACCCGGGCGAGCGGGCCCGAGTCCGCGAGGTCCGTCAGTGCCCGCGCGGCCCGGTCCGCGCTCCCTGCGCGCTCGACGCCCGGGGGGGCCTGCTGCTTGCGGCGGGCCACCGAGCGCAGCACGCGGCCCGCGGTGGTGTAGGAGGCGGCGAAGGCGCAGCCGACGAGCAGCACATAGAAGGTGATGCGGGGGGTGGTGACGGCCGTCAGGACGGCGATCATGGCCCATCGTTCGCCGATGGGCAGCACTATCATCCGGCGCAGCCACACCGTCCAGCCGACGCTGTCGAGCCGGTCGGACAGGGCGGCGGTGGGGCCGGTGTCGGCGGTGGCCGCCCCGGCGTTCGCCTCGTTGAAGGAGAAGTCCACGACGTGCCGGCAGGTCTGCAGGATCATCGCGCCGAGGGCGAGCGCCCACACGTCGTCGCCGCCGCGGGCCGCGCCGAGGGCGAGACCGGCGTAGTAGGCGTATTCCTTGGCCCGGTCGAAGGTGGCGTCCAGCCAGGCGCCGAGCGTGGAGTACTGCAGCGAGTAGCGGGCGAGCTGGCCGTCGGTGCAGTCCAGCACGAAGGAGAAGACGAGCAGCAGGCCGGCGGCGACGAAGCCGCCGCGGGTGCCGGTGGCCGCGCAGCCCGCCGCGATCAGCGCGGTGAGCAGTGAGGCGGTGGTGACCTGGTTGGGGGTCAGGCCGCGGCGGGCGCACCAGCGGGCCAGGTAGCGCGAGTACGGGCTGACGAAGAACGTGGTGAAGAAGCCGTCGCGGGCCTTCACCGCCGACTTCAGACGGACGGCCTCGTCGTCGACGGCGGCGACGGCCTGCCGTGCCTCGTTGCGTGTCTGCGGGTCGGTGGGGACGGCGGCGACCAGGCTGCCCAGTTCGGGGCGGTGCACCTCGGCGCCCTCGGCGTCGAGGGCGGTGACGACGCGGTCGGCGAGGCTGTCGACGGCGACCGCGGTGCCGCCGCCCGTCGTGGTCTGCCGGGCCAGGGCGCGACTGAGGGCGGCGCGGCCGGCGGGTCGGGCGGTGACGGCGCCGGTGACGGCGGCTAGCGGGAAGCGGGGGTCGGTGAGGCCGAGGCGCAGCGCGTGCGGGTGGCCGACGAAGCGGGCGTCGATGAGGGCCACCCGGCTGTCGGCGGGGACGGCCGCGAGGAGCGTTGCGGCATCGGCGGCGTCGGCGGCCACCCGCACCTCGAAGCCGAGGGACCGCAGATCGTTCTCCAGTGACGATCCGGGCACCGGCTGACCGGTGACGATGGCGGTCGACAACCGAACTCACTCCCTGGGTGCCGGCGCGTGCGCGCCGGTCGTCTGCTGGGTGGGGCGCCGCTCGTCCGGGCGGCATTGTCGGCAGAGGTTATCGGATAGCCGGAAGACCTTGTTCACCGGCCGTTCACGGGCCGGTCGACGCGGTCTGCTCGCCCTGTGCCGAGATCATCATCGGTGATCGGGGGCCCGGCCCACAAACCGCGCCCCCCGGGGGCCCGCGCACAGGAAGCGCCCGGGAAACAGGGCATCGAGGGCATAGCGGATGCACGGCGGGGGACGGCATAGGCTGGACGACCATGACGTGGCTGATCACCGGCGGGGCCGGATACATCGGGGCGCATGTGGCGCGGGCCATGGCGGATGCCGGGGAGCGCGTGGTGGCCCTGGACGATCTGTCGGCCGGGGTGCCCGAGCGGCTGCCCGCGGACATTCCGCTGGTCGAGGGGTCCACGCTGGACGGTGCGCTGCTCGCGCGGGTCCTCACCGAGCACGCGGTGACCGGGGTGGTGCATCTCGCGGCGCGCAAGCAGGTCGCCGAGTCCGTGGCGCTGCCGACCCGCTACTACAGGGAGAACGTCGGCGGCCTCGGCACGCTCCTGGAGGCGGTCGCGGGCGCCGGGGTCGAGCGCTTCGTCTTCTCCTCGTCGGCGGCCGTGTACGGCACCCCGGACGTGGAGCTGATCACCGAGGACACGCCGTGCGCGCCGGTGAACCCGTACGGCGAGACCAAGCTCGCCGGGGAGTGGCTGGTACGGGCGGCGGGGCGGGCGCACGGCATCGCCACGGTGTGCCTGCGCTACTTCAACGTGGCGGGCGCGGGCGCGCCGGAACTGGCCGACACGGGCGTGTCCAACATCGTGCCCATGGTGTTCGACCGGCTCACCCGGGGCGAGGCCCCGCGGATCTTCGGCGCCGACTACCCGACACCGGACGGCACCTGCATCCGCGACTACATCCATGTCGCCGACCTGGCCGAGGCGCACCTGGCGGCGGCGCGCGGGCTCGCCGAGCAGCGCCCGGCCGACGACCTGACCGTGAACATCGGCCGCGGGGAAGGCG
This sequence comes from Streptomyces sp. NPDC001508, assembly GCF_040298665.1. Lineage (NCBI taxonomy): Bacteria > Bacillati > Actinomycetota > Actinomycetes > Kitasatosporales > Streptomycetaceae > Streptomyces > Streptomyces sp. NPDC001508. Next base: position 74,241 of record NZ_JBEPAP010000034.1, on the reverse strand, counting down.
TTTCCGTCCGCGAGCTGATCGCGGTCATCGGTGAGGTGACCGGCGAGCGGCGCACGCCCGTCGTGGAGGGCCGGCGCCCCGGCGACGCGCCGCGCGCGGTCGCCTCGGCGGAGCTGGCCGCGAAGACGCTGGGCTGGCGGGCGCGGCGCGGGGTGCCCGAGATGGTCGAGTCGGCCTGGCGGGGCTGGCGCACACGCCTCGCCCAGTGATCGGCGCCCGCCCTGAGCTGGGCTTGGTCTGCCGAGGTCAGAGCTGCGCGGCTGTGCCGCTGAAGCGCGCTTGGTAGCACCGGGCCCCGGCCGGGCGTGGCGGCCCGGCGGGCCCCTTCGCCCGCGTGTGCGAGGGCCCCGTGCGGTTCCCCGCCGGACGGCTGGGCACGATCTTCTACCGGGTCCCCCTTCCGGTGGCCGGCCGGGGCGGTCGCGGCCCGCGCCGGGCGCGGGACATGCGGACGCCCCGGGAAGTTCCGGGAGCGCCGGAGCAGTACGGCAGACTTGGGGCGCGAAGACCGAGGCGAAGGATGGGTATGCCGATCACACCTGCCAGCGCGACGAACAGTGCGTCGAACGGCACCGCGGAGGCGATTTTGCTGGAACTGGTCGACGAGAAGGGCGTGACGATCGGCACCGCGGAAAAGCTCGCCGCCCATCAGCCGCCGGGGCAGTTGCACCGCGCGTTCTCGGTGTTCCTGTTCGACGAGCGCGGCCGGCTGCTGCTCCAGCAGCGGGCGCTCGGCAAATACCACTCCCCCGGTGTGTGGTCCAACACCTGCTGCGGTCACCCCTACCCGGGCGAGGCGCCGTTCGCGGCGGCGGCCCGGCGGACGTACGAGGAGCTGGGGGCGTCCCCCTCGCTGCTCGGCGAGGCCGGCACGGTCCGCTACAACCACCCGGATCCCGCTTCGGGGCTGGTCGAGCAGGAGTACAACCACCTGTTCGTCGGCCTGGTGCAGTCCGCCGTGGTGCCGGACCCGGAGGAGGTCGCGGCAACGGCCTTCGTCACCCCGGCCGAGCTGGCCGAGCGGCACGCACGGGATCCCTTCTCCGCCTGGTTCATGACCGTGCTGGACGCGGCCCGGCCCGCGATCAGGGAGCTGACGGGGCCGGACGCGGGCTGGTGAGCGGCCTCACACAGTCCCTACGGGCTTGAGCGGCAGGGCGGCCCAGATCACCTTGCCGCCGCTCGCCGTGTGCGCCACGTCGACCGTGCCGCCCGCCTCCCGGGCCACCTCGCGCACCAGGAGCAGCCCCCGCCCGCCGGTCCGGCCGTGGTCGGCCTCCAGGGCGCTCGGCCGGTAGGGGTGGTTGTCCTCCACGGACACGCGCACCCACTCGGCGCCGACGGCGACCTCCACGGCGAGTGTCGGCGACAGCAGCGCCGCGTGCTTGACCGCGTTGGTGACCAGTTCGGACACGATCAGCAGCAGGCCGTGGACCAGGTCCTCGCAGACCGGCACGCCCTGGCGCGCGAGCAGGTCCCGCACGGCGCGTCGGGCCTGCGGCACCGAGGCGTCGACGGCGGGGGCGGTGAACCGCCACACTCCTTCGTACGGCAGTGGATCCGGCGGTCGCCGGTCGCCCTCCTCGGGGCGCGGGCCGTACCCGCGCCCGTCGTCGTCCATGGTCCGGTCGCCGCCCTTGCGCTCGATTGTCACCACACGTCGAGTGTTGGCACTGCGCCGCTCCCGTCGACCGAACTGAACACAAGTCAGCAGTTATCGAGCGTTTCTGACCGCCTGCGCATGACCTGGTCGGGTGCTGGACTGCTCCTGTCGCCCGCGGGCCGACTTCGCGAACTTTTCGGGTTGTACGGCTCGTCGGACCGCGCCCGATAGCATCCGGCGCATGGAGCCCCAGCTGTTGCACTCGGTCATCGACTCGGTCGCCACCGTCGTCGTCCACCACCCGGCCAAACGCAACGCCATGACGGCTGCGATGTGGCGGTCGCTGCCCCCGCTGCTCGACGCCCTGGCCGCCGATCCCGGCGTGCGGGCGCTGGTGCTCACCGGCGAGGGCGGGACCTTCTGCGCCGGCGCCGACATCTCCACGCTGCGGGAGGCGCCCGACGAGGCGCAGCGGCTCGCCGCGGCCGCCGAGGAGGCGCTGGCCGCATTCCCCAAGCCGACGCTGGCGGCCGTCCGGGGCCACTGCGTGGGCGGCGGGGCGCAGCTCGCGGCCGCCTGCGACCTGCGGTTCGCCGAGGCCGGGGCGCTGTTCGGGGTGACCCCGGCCAGGCTCGGCATCGTCTATCCGGCGTCCGCCACCCGGCGGCTGGTGTCGCTGGTGGGGCTGGCCACCGCCAAGTACCTGCTGTTCTCGGGCGAGTTGATCGACGCGGAGCGGGCGCTGCGCACCGGTCTCGTGGACGAGGTGCTGCCGGAGGGCGAACTGGGCAAGCGGGTGGCGGAGTTCGGCCGGATCCTGGCGGCCCGCTCGCGACTGACGCAGGCCGCGGCCAAGGAGTTCGCCGACGGTCGCACCGACCGGGACGGCCACTGGGCCGAGCAGGCACGCGGCAGCGGCGACACCGCGGAGGGCGTCGCCGCGTTCCTGGAGCGCCGGACGCCCCGGTTCACCTGGAACGCGCCGGTACCACGCTGAACCTGCTGCCGACGCGCAACCTCTGGACGAGGTGGTACGTCCACGGGGAGTATGTCTCGGCGCCGGTGAGGGCCTCCGCCGGGCCGCTGGCGTCCAGGCTCTGTACGTCGTCGAAGAGGACGACGAGGACCGTTCGCTGCGCCGTGCCCTCGATTCTTCGCGGACCCGGGGATGGCCGCAATGACGGCTTCCCCGCCTTTTCTGCCATCGGACCGGTGGACGCGACCGCGCGGCGGGAGCGCCCTGAGCCCCTGTTGTCGGTGCCACCTGCCACAATTGCCGCGCAACCCCAGTGAGAAGGCGGTACGGGATCGTGACGACACCCGGGACCCTCGAAGTAGGGTCCATCGAAGGCAGGATCGCCGAGGAGCTCGGCGTGCGGGAGCGGCAGGTGAAGGCCGCGGTGGAGCTGCTCGACGGCGGCTCGACGGTGCCCTTCATCGCCCGCTACCGCAAGGAAGCGACCGAGATGCTCGACGACGCGCAGCTGCGCACCGTCGAGGAGCGGCTGCGCTATCTGCGGGAGCTGGAGGAGCGGCGCACGGCGATCCTGGAGTCGGTGCGCGAGCAGGGCAAGCTCACCGCCGAGCTGGAGGCGCAGATCCGCGGTGCGCAGACCAAGGCGCGCCTGGAGGACGTCTACCTGCCGTACAAGCCGAAGCGGCGGACCAAAGCGCAGATCGCGCGCGAGGCGGGTCTGGAGCCGCTGGCCGAGGGCCTGCTCGGCGACCCCGGGGTCGAGCCGCTCGCCGCTGCCGCCGCCTTCGTGGACGCCGACAGGGGCGTCGCCGATCCGCAGGCCGCTCTGGAGGGCGCGCGGGCGATCCTCACCGAGCGGTTCTCGGAGGACGCCGACCTGATCGGCGAGCTGCGCGAGCGCATGTGGGTGCGCGGACGGCTGACCGCCAAGGTGCGCGAGGGCAAGGAGGAGGCGGGCGCCAAGTTCGCCGACTACTTCGACTTCGCCGAGCCGTTCACCGAACTGCCCTCGCACCGTGTGCTCGCGATGCTGCGCGGTGAGAAGGAGGAGGTCCTGGACCTCACCCTGGAACCGGAGGAGCCGGCCGAGACCCCGGGGACCCCGTCGTCCTACGAGGGGACGGTGGCGCACCGCTTCGGCATCGCCGACCGCGGCCGGCCGGGCGACAGGTGGTTGCTGGACACGGTGCGCTGGGCCTGGCGCACCCGCATCCTCGTGCACCTCGGCATCGACCTGCGCCTACGGCTGCGCACCGCCGCCGAGGACGAGGCGGTCGACGTGTTCGCCGCCAATCTGCGGGACCTGCTGCTCGCCGCGCCGGCCGGCACCCGCGCGACGCTCGGTCTGGACCCCGGCTTCCGTACGGGTGTGAAGGTGGCCGTGGTCGACGCGACCGGCAAGGTGGCGGCGACGGACGTCATCCACCCGCATGTGCCGGCCAACCGGTGGGACGAGGCGATCGCCACGCTGGCCCGGCTGGCGAAGCAGCACGCGGTCGAGCTGATCGCGATCGGCAACGGCACGGCGTCCCGTGAGACCGACAAGCTCGCCGGCGACCTCGTCTTGCGGCACCCGGAGCTGAAGCTCACCAAGGTGATGGTGTCGGAGGCCGGCGCCTCCGTGTACTCGGCCTCCGCCTTCGCCTCGCAGGAACTGCCGGACATGGACGTGTCGCTGCGCGGCGCGGTGTCGATCGCCCGCCGTCTGCAGGACCCGCTGGCCGAACTGGTCAAGATCGACCCGAAGTCGATCGGCGTGGGCCAGTACCAGCACGACCTGTCCGAGGTGAAGCTGTCCCGTTCGCTGGACGCGGTGGTCGAGGACTGTGTGAACGGCGTGGGCGTGGACGTCAACACGGCGTCGGTGCCGCTGCTCGCGCGCGTGTCCGGGATCTCCTCGGGCCTCGCCGAGAACATCGTGACGCATCGTGACGCCAACGGTCCGTTCAGCTCGCGCGCGGAGCTGAAGAACGTGGCCCGGCTGGGCCCGAAGGCGTACGAGCAGTGCGCGGGCTTCCTGCGCATCCGCGGCGGCAGCGACCCGCTGGACGCCTCCAGCGTGCACCCGGAGGCGTACCCGGTGGTGCGGCGCATGGTGAAGACCAGCGGGCAGGAGGTGGCCGCCCTGGTCGGCAACACGGCGCTGCTGCGCTCGCTGAAACCGGCCGAGTTCGTCGACGACACGTTCGGACTGCCGACCGTGACGGACATCCTCAAGGAACTGGAGAAGCCGGGGCGCGATCCGCGGCCGGCGTTCAAGACAGCCACCTTCAAGGAGGGCGTGGAGAAGATCTCCGATCTCGCCTCCGGGATGATCCTGGAGGGCGTGGTCACAAATGTGGCGGCGTTCGGGGCGTTCGTGGACGTCGGTGTCCACCAGGACGGTCTCGTGCATGTCTCCGCGATGTCCCGGACGTTCGTTAAGGACCCGCGGGATGTCGCCAAGCCCGGGGACATCGTGAAGGTGAAGGTCCTCGACGTGGACATTCCGCGCAAGCGGATCGCGCTGACGCTGCGGCTGGACGACGAGGCCGCGCCGCAGGGGCAGCAGCAGCGCGGCGGCGGCCGTCCGCCGCAGCAGCGGCAGGGTCAGCGCCAGCGGCAGGGCCAGGGCCAGCGGCAGGGCCAAGGCCGCGGTGGTGACCGGGGCGGACGCCAGGCGCCGCCGCCGGCCAACAGCGCGATGGCGGACGCGCTGCGACGCGCCGGCCTGCTCGACTCCACCAAGAACGACCGCCGCTGACCGGCCGGCGGACCGCCGCCGAACCGTCCGGGTCCGGCTCCTCTCAGCGCGAAGACAGGAGCCGGGCCCGGCGCGGCCTCCGGCGTGTGTGGCCATGACGGCTGACGCGGCGCCGCGCGCAGTGCCCGCGTCGGTGCCGCCACGTGGGGGCCTCTTCGGGCTGCCAGTCGTGCGCCGAGCGCTCCGGCGGGCGTGAACACAGTTCCACCGGCGGGAATGCCGCCACCGGGGGCGCGCCCCGGCGCGTCCTCACCTGGCAGGTGTGTGTATGGGGGGGACGAGACTGCCTGGGCTGAGTGGGGCGGGGGGTGCTGCGGGCGCACGGCCGCGCCGTCGGGACCCTCCCCTGAGCCCTGCTGGATCAGCTGTGAACTCGACACCGCCGAGCGGCAGGTGACGCGTCGGCTCCAGGTGACGCCCGAGTCCACGCGGGGCACCCGGGCCTGGAGCTGCGGCGCGACGGCACGGGCCGCTGGAGCGGCGGCGGGCAGCCGCTGCCGGACCTCGGCGGCGTCCTCGACTGCGATCTGGGCCTGTGCCCGCTCTCCGGCACCATGCGCGTGCTGCGGCACGGGCTCCGTCGGGCGCCGGTCGGCGGAGTTCCCGGTGGCCTGGGTGTCGGTGCCCGGCCTGTCCGTCCGGCCGTCCCGGCGGACGTACATGCGTCCCGGCGACGAGGTGGGCGCGCGGGCGCGCTTCGTCTCCGGGGCCTTCCGCAGCGATCTGGAACTGGACGCGGACGGCTCTGGCTCGACCACCCGGGCCCGGTCCGGTGGCTTGCGACCGGTTGGTCAGCGTTCCGTGACCTTGCCGCCCGCCACCTCCAGGCGGCGGGTGACGTGGACGGCGTCCAGCATGCGGCGGTCATGGGTGACCAGCAGGAGCGTGCCGCGGTAGGCGTCGAGGGCCGATTCGAGCTGTTCGATGGCGGGCAGATCGAGATGGTTGGTCGGCTCGTCCAGGACCAGGAGGTTGACGCCCCGGCCCTGGAGCAGCGCCAGCGCGGCCCGGGTGCGTTCGCCCGGGGAGAGCGTCGCGGCGGGGCGCAGCACATGCTCCGTCTTCAGGCCGAACTTGGCCAGCAGGGTGCGTACGTCGGCCGGTTCGGTGTCGGGGACGCCCGTACGGAAGGCGTCCAGAAGTGGCTCGGGGCCGTGGAACAGCGCACGGGCCTGGTCCACCTCGCCGACCAGGACGCCCGAGCCCAGCGCGGCGTGCCCCGCGGTCAGCGGCACCCGGCCGAGCAGCGCGCCCAGCAGGGTGGACTTGCCCGCGCCGTTCGCTCCGGTCACCGCGACCCGGTCCGCCCAGTCGATCTGCAGCGTCACCGGGCCGAGGACGAAGTCCCCGCGGCGCACCTCCGCGTCCCTGAGCGTGGCGACCACGGCACCGGAGCGGGGCGCGGCGGCGATCTCCATGCGCAGCTCCCACTCCTTGCGCGGCTCCTCGACGGTCTCCAGCCGTTCGATCATGCGCTGGGTCTGGCGGGCCTTGGCGGCCTGCTTCTCGCTGGCCTCGCTGCGGAACTTGCGGCCGATCTTGTCGTTGTCGTTGCCCGCCTTGCGGCGCGCGTTGCGGACGCCCTTGTCCATCCAGGCGCGCTGTGTCTGGGCCCGCTCCTGGAGTGCCGCCTTCTTGTCGGCGTACTCCTCGTAGTCCTCCCGGGCGTGCCGCCGGGCCACCTCCCGCTCGTCCAGATAGGCCGCGTAGCCGCCGCCGTAGAGGTTGATCTGCCTTTGGGCGAGGTCGAGTTCGAGGACCTTGGTGACGGTGCGGGTGAGGAACTCGCGGTCGTGGCTGACCACGACCGTGCCGGCGCGCAGTCCGGTCACAAAGCGTTCGAGGCGTTCCAGGCCGTCGAGGTCGAGGTCGTTGGTGGGCTCGTCGAGCAGGAAGACGTCGTAGCGGGACAGCAGGAGCGAGGCGAGGCCGGCGCGGGCCGCCTGGCCGCCGGACAGCGAGGTCATCGGCTGGTCGGGGCCGGCGGCCAGGCCGAGCGAGTCGGTGACCTCCTCGGCCCGTTCCTCCAGGTCCGCGCCGCCGAGGCTGAGCCAGCGCTCCAGGGCGGCGGCGTAGGCGTCGTCGGCGCCGGGCGCCCCGTCCACGAGCGCCTGGGTGGCCTCGTCCATCAGCCGCTGCGCCCGGGCGACGCCGGTGCGGCGGGCAAGGAAGCCGCCCAGGGTCTCACCGGGCCTGCGCTCGGGTTCCTGCGGCAGATGGCCGACGGTCGCGGTCGGCGGGGACAGCCGCAGTTCGCCCTGCTCGGGCCGGGTGAGCCCGGCGAGCAGCCGCAGCAGCGTGGACTTGCCGGCGCCGTTGGCGCCGACCAGCCCGATCACGTCCGCGGGCGCGACGACGAGGTCGAGGCCGGAGAAGAGCGAGCGGTCGCCGTGCCCGGCGGCGAGGTTCTTGGCGACGAGGGTGGCAGTCATCAAGGGGCGATCCTAGTCGTGCGGCGGTGTGCCGCTCAGCCGGGTTTGCCGTGGGTCACCGCGGCCGCCAGCACTCCTCCGGCGGTGCGGGCCACGACGAAGGACTCGCCCTTCACCGCCCGGGCGTCCAGCGGGATGCGGTGCCGGCCGGGCTCCAGGACGCCGTCGAACACCTGCTGGGCGTGGCTGCGGTGGAGCCGGTCGAGCCGGTACGCGGTGAGGCTGACCCGGCACGGCGAGGTGACCTCGATGCGTGCCTCGCCGTCGGCGGCGGCCAGCGCGGTGAGGCGGCGCCCTGCGCGCGGGCTGCGGTCCAGGGCGTGCTCGATCTGCGCGACGAGCAGGGGGACGATCGGGGCGAGGCCGTCGACGTAGGCCACGTCGACCGCGGCCCGCTCGAACGCGTCGCGCACGGCGGCGCGTTCGGGTTCGCCGACCGCCCGGCCGAAGGCGACGGCGCCGTAGCCGCGCAGTTCCTCGGCGGGTACGCCGGTGGCGTCGCGGGTGATGTCGGCGCCGATGCCGATGGTGCGCAGGGCGGCGGCCAGCTTGGCGAGGACGGCGACGCGGGCGCCGATCAGCAGGACGCGCCGGCGGGGCGCGGCCGGGGGCGCGGTGTCGTCTAGGAGTGCGGCGAGGGCGGCGCGGTAGCCGGGGCCGTGGAAGCGGAACGGGCCTATGCCGTGGTAGCCGTTGAATTCCAGGTCGGCGTGTTCGTCGGTCTGCCAGGCGAAGTCGCGCCAGACATAGTCGTCGCCGTCGCGCTCGATGACGGCGGTGACCGCTCCGCAGGCCAGGTCCGCGCACTCGGGGCAGCCGTAGACCACGTACCGTCCGCCGGGCAGCGGTGCCCCGGTCTCCAGCAGCAGGCCGCGCACCTGCGCGGTGAAGATCGCGGGCGGCATGTCGGAGGCCAGCGGCGAGACGGCGTCCAGATCGGAGAGCTGGAACAGCAGCGGGCGTCCGTCGATGACGAAGTCCACGAAGTCCCGGTGGACCTGGTAGCCGCCGTCGGCGAGGACGGCGCCCGCCCGCGTCGCCGGTGCCAGGGCGAAGGTCGCGTATGCGCCAGACATGCTGTGAGTATCCCCAGAGCGGGACGGTTGTGCGCACGGCATGACATATTCCGCTCGGCTGCGCCGCGCTGTTCCGTGCAGGCCCTATCGTCGCCGCGTGGAGCATCGGCTGAGTGACGAAGTGATCGTGGTCGGCGGCGGGGTCATCGGGCTGACGACGGCGGTGGTGCTGGCGGAGGCCGGCCGGCGGGTACGGGTGTGGACGCGGGAGCCCGTCGGGCGGACCACCTCGGCGGTGGCCGGCGCGCTGTGGTGGCCGTACCGCATCGAGCCGGAGGCGCTGGTCGGCGACTGGGCGCTCACCTCGCTCGTGGTGTACGAGGAGTTGGCGCGGCGGCCGGAGCGGACGGGCGTACGCATGGTCGAGGGCGTGCACCTCGGGGTGCGGCCGGACGAGTTGGGGCCGTGGGCCGGGCGGGTGCCGGGGCTGCGGGCGAGGGACGGCGGCGACGGGCTGCGGGCGCGGCTGCCGTTGATCGACATGCCGGCCCATCTGGAGTGGCTGCGGGAGCGGTTGACGGCGGCGGGCGGCCTTGTCGAGGAGCGGACGGTGTCGGACCTCGCCGCGGTTCCGGCCGCCGTCGTGGTCAACTGCACCGGGCTGGGCGCCCGTTCGCTGGTGCCCGATCCTGCGGTGCGTCCGGTCCGCGGGCAGCTGGTCGTGGTGCGGAACCCGGGGATCACCACGTGGCTCGCCTCGGTCGAGAATGCCGCGGGCGCCACGGCCTATGTCCTCCCGCAGCCGGGCGGGCTGGTCCTGGGCGGCACCGCGCAGGAGGACGCCTGGTCCCTGGAGCCGGATCCGCGCACCGCCGAGGAGATCGTCGCCCGGTGCGCGGCTCTCCTGCCGGAGATCGCCGGGGCGCGGGTGCTGGAGCACCGGGTGGGCCTGCGCCCGGCGCGGCCCGCGGTGCGGCTGGAGCACCGGCCGCTGCCGGACGGCCGGTCGCTGGTGCACAACTACGGGCACGGCGGGGCCGGGGTGACCGTGGCCTGGGGCTGCGCCCGAGAGGCAGCGGGCCTGGCCGACGCCTGAGCCCGGCCGGCCCCACCGGTCAACCGACCGAGCACGACAGCCCCACAGCCCAAAAACCGCAAGCAGAAGGCCGGGTGCCGCGGGCAGGGGTTGCGGTCAGGGGCCCGAGTGCCGCGGGCAGGGGCCCGGGGGCTGCGCACAGGAGGCCGGGTGCCGGGGCAGGACCCCAGGAGCCGCGGGCAGACGGCCGTCTGCCGTAGGCAGAGCGCCGAATGCCGCAGGCAGGGGTCCAGGGCCGCGGGCGGGGTGGCCGGGTGCCGCGGGCAGGACCTCGGGGGCTGCGGGCAGGACCTCGGGGGCTGCGGGCAGGACCTCGGGGGCTGCGGGCAGGACCTCGGGGGCTGCGGGCAGGACCTCGGGGGCTGCGGGCAGACGGCCGTCTGCCGTAGGCAGAGCGCCGAATACCGCAGGCAGAGCGCCGAATACCGCAGGCAGAGGCCCGGGGGCCGCGCACAGGAGGCCGAGTGCCGCGGACAGGGCCCCGGTGCCGCGGGCAGGACCCCAGGAGCCGCGGGCAGACGGCCGTCTGCCGTAGGCAGAGCGCCGAATACCGCAGGCAGGGGTCCAGGGCCGCGGGCGAAGGTGGCCGGGTGCCGGACCGGCCGTCCTGCTCGGTCGGCCCGTCGGGACGTGCTCGGCAAGGCGCGGTGTGCCGGCGCCGTCCGGAGCCCCGACCGCACGAGCGGCGGCCACGGCCCCGGCGATGGTGCGGGGCGGGCCCGCCGGGCGGGCTGCCGGGCGCATCCGGTCCGGTGCTCGGGCCGGACCGGCGAGGGCGAGCCGGCGTTGACGCACACCGGCAGACGAGCGGGTGGGAGGGGCGCTCATGACGGTCGAATGGCGATCGTGTGACAGCGCAGGGCGTGGACACGTCAGAAGTCGCGGGGACTGAATAGGCTCCGAACAGACTTCGTGCCCCTACGACTTGGAGTTCTCGTGCACCGCAGAATCTTCGTGCCGGGCGCGCTCGCGGCGGCCTGTCTGCTGCTGGCGGTCCCCGCATCGGCCGCGGGCTACGCCCCCGGCACCCCGGGCATCGGCGACCCCTACTACCCGAACTACGGCAACGGCGGCTACGACGTCTCCCACTACGACCTGCGGCTGCAATACCGGCCCGCGACGGACGAGTTGGACGGCACGGCGACGATCCTGGCCCGCACCACGCAGGACCTGTCCCGGTTCGACCTGGACTTCCTGCTGGACGTGAGCGAGGTCCGGGTCAACGGCGCCAAGGCCGCCTTCGCCACCTCGGGCGAGCACGAGCTGGTGATCACCCCGAAGGCCCCGCTGGCGAAGGGCACCGCGATCACGGTCGTCGTCCGTTACAGCGGGGTGCCGTCCACGAAGAGCGCGTACGGCTTCTCGACCTGGCACCGCACCCCGGACGGCGCCGTCGCCGCGGACGAGCCCGAGGCGGCGTGGTGGTGGTATCCGAGCAACGACCACCCGCTCGACAAGGCCACCTACGACGTGTCGGTGGCCGTACCGGACGGCACCCAGGCCATCTCCAACGGCACGCTCCAGTCGACCAGTTCCAGGCTCGGCTGGACCCGGTACACCTGGCGGCAGAACAAGCCGCAGGCCACCTATCTGACCACCCTCGCGGCCGGCAGGTTCGACCTCACGACCGGCACCTCCGAGGGCGGCGTCCCGGTCGTCAACGCCTACAGCAAGGACCTCGGTGACAACGACGGGGCGGCGCGGGCCAGTGTGGAGCGGACCGGGGAGATCGTCGACTGGCTGAGCGGATACCTCGGGCCGTACCCGTTCGGCTCGGCCGGCGGCTATGTGCCCAACACGACCACCGGGTACGCGCTGGAGACGCAGACCCGCGTGTACTACAGCCCGCGGCAGTTCGCGAACGGCTCCAACACCTCGGTGGTCGTGCATGAACTGGCCCACCAGTGGTACGGCGACTCCGTGTCGCTGAAGGGCTGGAAGGACATCTGGATCAACGAGGGCTTCGCCCGGTACGCGCAGTGGCTGTGGTCCGAGCACGAGGGCGAGGGCACCGCGCAGGAACTGGCGGACTACGTGTACGCCGCGCACCCGGCCGACGACCCGTTCTGGACGGTCGCGCCCGGCGACCCCGGGCCGGACAACCAGTTCGACACCGCCGTGTACGACCGGGGCGCGCTGGCCGTCCAGGCGCTGCGCAACGAGGTCGGCGACGACGCGTTCTTCGCCGTCCTGAAGGGCTGGCCGAAGGAACACGCGTACGCGAACGCGTCGGTGGCCGACTTCCAGAGGTACGCCGAGCAGGTGTCCGGCAAGCCGCTGGCCGCGTTGTTCGACACCTGGCTGTTCCATCCGGTCAAGCCCGCGAGCGCCACGGCCCCTACGGCGGCCGTCGCCGAGGCGGCCGCGACCCCGGTCCGGCCGAAGTCGTGGAGGAAGATCGAGGCCACGAACGACGTGCACCGGCGCTGAACCACGCGCGCCGGCGAAGCCCGAGGCGGGGACCGGGGGGGCGCCCCGGCCCCTCGCCGCCCGGCGGGCGCCGGCCCGGCCGCCGCGGCCAGCAGTTCCGCCCGGCCCACCGCCGCCGTCCGGGTGGCCGGGACCGTGCAGGCGTACGCCCCGGCCACCGCGCCGTAGCGGGCGCAGCGCGCGGGTGGCAGGCCCGTGAGACGGCCGAAGAGGAACGCGGCGGCGAAGGCGTCACCCGCGCCGTTGGAGTCGACCACCGGTCCGGGCGGCGGGGCGACCGGTATGCGTCTCAGCTCGCCGTCGGCCAGCAGCTGGGCGCCGTCGGCCCCGGCGGTGGCGACGACCACCTCGGCCCGGCCGCGCTCGGCGATGCGCCGCATGGTCCGCTCGGGGTCGGACAGGGCCGTCGCCGACAGGAAGACGACGTCCGCGGCGAGCGCGAACGACTCGTGGTACGGGTTCTCGCCGTCCCAGTCGTGCAGATCGGTGGAGAGGGGCGCACCGGTCTCGCGCAGCACGGGCAGCGCGTGGGCGCACGGCTGGGTGATGGTCACATGGACGTGTCGGCTCGCCGCCGCCAGGCTCCGCACCAGCGGCTCGGGGAAACGGTCGGCGGCGTGCGCGCGGCTGGTGTCGTACAGGGACAGACGGCGGCCGTCCGGGCCGACCAGGTTGACCGCGCGCTTGGTGCCGGCGGGCTGCGGGATCGCGGTGAGCCCGATGCCCCGCTCCTCGTGCAGCGCGCGCACCAGGTCGCCCTCGGGGTCCTCGCCGAGCAGGTCGAGGTGGTGGGTGCGCAGGCCGAGGGCGCTCAGGCCCAGCGCGACGAAGTCGCCGGTCTGTCCGGCCCGGGTGCGGATCCCGGAGTCGATCATGTAGCTGTCGGCGTACGGGAGCGGCAGTTCGGGGACGTGGACGATGGTGTCCACTCCCGCGCCGCCCAGCACCAGCACGTCCGTCTGTGCGCTCATCCGCCGTCCTCCCCGTGGTCGTACACCGTCATGGCGCTGCCGCGCCCGTTCGATCACCCACTGTAATCGCTGCCACTGACAGTGGCCGCCCGCTGCTGTTTCGTCGGGTCGCCCGGCTCGCGGCCGGCCTGCCGGGGCATCCGGCGACGCCCCGAACCAGCCGACGACCAGCGGGACGGCGATCACCGGGCCGAGCAGCAGGGTCTTACGGCCGGCCTCGGCAGTCCCGAACCGCGGCCCCCCTGAACCGCGGCCCAATCCTGATCCGTGGGCCGCCCTCCCGGAGGGTCGCCCGACGGCGGAGCGGCCGACGGCGGAGCGGCCGACGGCGGAGCGGCCGACGGCGGAGCGGCCGACGGCGGAGCGGCCGACGGCGGGGGTCGGTCTCAGCGGGTGTCGGTGAAGGGCTCGGCCTTCTCGGCCTTCTCGACCAGCAGGGCGGGCGGGGCGAACCGCTCGCCGTAGCGCTCGGCGAGTTCACGCGCGCGTGCCACGAAGCCGGGCAGCCCGGTGCCCGCCCCGGTGCCGCCGTCGTAGCCGTTGATGTACTGGAGCACACCGCCGGTCCAGCCCGGGAAGCCGATCCCGAAGATCGAGCCGATATTGGCGTCGGCGACGGAGGTCAGCACGCCCTCTTCGAGGAGCCGCACGGTGTCGAGCGCCTCGGCGAAGAGCATGCGCTCCTGCATGTCCGTGAACGGGATCCGGTGGCCGGGCCGGGTGAAGTGCTCCCGCAGCCCCGGCCACAGTCCGGTGCGCCTGCCGTCCCCGTCGTAGTCGTAGAACCCGGCGCCGTCACCGCGGCCGGTGCGGCCGAACTCGTCGACCATGCGGTCGATGACGGCCTCGGCGGGGTGCGGAGTCCAGGTGCCGCCCGCCTCCTCGACGGCGCGCCGCGACTCGTTGCGGATCTTGCGGGCCAGGGTCAAAGTCAGCTCGTCCATGAGGGAGAGCACCTTCGCCGGGTAGCCCGCCTGCGCCGCGGCCTGCTCGATCGACGCGGGCTCGATGCCCTCGCCCACCATGGCCACGCCTTCGTCGATGAGGTGGCCGATGACGCGGGAGGTGAAGAAGCCGCGCGAGTCGTTCACGACGATCGGTGTCTTCTTGATCTGCCGGACCAGGTCGAAGGCGCGCGCAAGCGCCTCGTCCCCGGAGCGCTCGCCCTTGATGATCTCGACCAGCGGCATCTTGTCGACCGGTGAGAAGAAGTGCAGTCCGATGAAGTCGGCCTGGCGCTGGACGCCCTCGGCGAGCGCGGTGATCGGCAGGGTGGAGGTGTTGGAGCACAGCAGCGCGTCGGGGGCGACGACGTGCTCGATCTCCTGGAACACCTTGTGCTTGAGCGCGGGGTCCTCGAAGACGGCCTCGATGACCGTGTCACAGCCCGCCAGGTCCGTGGTGTCGCCGGTGGGCGTGATGCGGGCGAGCAGCGCGTCCGCCTTCTCCTGCGTGGCGCGGCCCTTGGCGACGGCCTTGGCGCACAGCTTCTCGGAGTGGCCCTTGCCCCTGAGGGCGGCCTCCAGGGAGACGTCCTTGAGGACGACGTCGATGCCCGCGCGTGCGCACGCGTAGGCGATGCCGGCGCCCATCGTCCCGGCGCCGAGTACGGCGACCCTGCGCACCTCGCGGGAGTCGATGCCCTCGGGGCGGTTGGCGCCGGAGTTGACGGCCTGGAGGTCGAAGAAGAACGCCTGGATCATGTTCTTCGAGGTCTGTCCCGCGGCCAGCTCCACGAAGTAACGGGCCTCGATGACCTGGGCGGTCTCGAAGTCGACCTGGGATCCCTCCACGGCCGCGGCGAGGATGCGGCGCGGCGCCGGGTAGGGGGCGCCCGCGGTCTGCTTGCGCAGTGTGGCCGGGAAGGCGGGCAGGTCGGCGGCGAACTTCGGGTTCGCCGGGGTGCCGCCCGGGATGCGGTGGCCGGGCCGGTCCCAGGGCTGCTGGCACTCGGGGTTGGCGTCGATGAAGGCGCGGGCCTTGGCAAGCAGTTCCTCGGGGGTCTCGGCGACCTCGTGGACGAGACCGTTGTCCCGGGCGCGGCGCGCGCTGTACTGGGTGCCCTGGAGCAGCACCTTCAGCAGGGCGTCGGCGATGCCCAGCAGGCGCACGGTGCGGACGACGCCGCCGCCTCCGGGGAGCAGCCCGAGGGTGACCTCGGGACAGCCGATCTTGGTGCCGGGGGTGTCGAGGGCGATCCGGTGGTGGCAGGCCAGGGCCAGTTCGTAGCCGCCGCCCAGGGCCGCGCCGTTGATCGCGGCGACCACCGGCTTGCCCAGGGTCTCGATGCGCCGCAGGTGACGCTTGACGGCGAGGCCGGCGTCGAACAGTTCCCGCGCGGTCTCGGGCGTGACCCGGATCAGTTCGTGCAGGTCGCCGCCGGCGAAGAAGGTCTTCTTGGCGGAGGTGACGATGATGCCGCGCAGGGAGTCCCGTTCGGCCTCCAGCCGGTCGGTGATCGCGGCGAGGGAGTCGCGGAACGCCTGGTTCATGGTGTTCGCGGACTGGTTCGGGTCGTCGAGGACGAGGGTGACGACGCCGGTGTCGTCCTGCTCCCAGCGGATGGCGGTGCTCTCGGTCATGTGAGGGCTCTCCGTAGCAGTCTCGTGATCCGCAGGGTGGTCAGACGCGCTCGACGACGGTGGCGATGCCCATGCCGCCGCCCACGCACAGCGTGGCCAGGCCGTACCGCTTGTCCTGGCGTTCCAGTTCGTCCACGAGGGTGCCGAGGATCATCGCGCCGGTGGCGCCGAGCGGGTGGCCGAGGGCGATGGCGCCGCCGTTGACGTTGACCTTGTCCAGGGACAGGCCCATGTCCTTGACGAACCGCAGCACGACGGCCGCGAACGCCTCGTTGATCTCCACGAGGTCGATGTCGTCGATGGTCATCCCGGCCCTGGCGAGGGCCTTGCGGGTGGCGGGCGCGGGCCCGGTGAGCATGATGGTGGGCTCGGAACCGGACACGGCGGCGGAGACGATCCGCGCGCGCGGGGTCAGGCCGTGGCGCTCGCCGGCCTCCCGGGAGCCGATCGCGACCAGGGCGGCGCCGTCGACGATGCCGGAGGAGTTGCCCGCGTGGTGGACGTGGTCGATCTTCTCCACCCAGTGGTACTTCTGCAGGGCTACGGCGTCGAACCCGCCCAGCTCGCCGATGTCGGCGAAGGACGGCTTCAGTTTGGCCAGCGAGTCCGCGGTGGTGCCGGGGCGCGGGTGCTCGTCGTGGTCGAGGACGACGAGTCCGCCGCGGTCCCTGACCGGGACGACAGAGCGGGCGAAGCGGCCCTCCTTCCAGGCGGTGGCCGCGCGTTCCTGGGAGAGCGCGGCGTACTCGTCGACGTCGCGCCGGGTGAAGCCCTCCATGGTGGCGATCAGGTCGGCGCCGATGCCCTGCGGCACGAAGTTGACCGCGAGGTTGGTCATCGGGTCGTTGAACCAGGCGCCGCCGTCGGAGGCCATCGGCACCCGGGACATCGACTCGACGCCGCCGGCGAGCACCAGGTCCTCCCAGCCGGAACGGACCTTGGCGGCGGCCAGGTTGACGGCTTCGAGGCCGGAAGCGCAGAAGCGGTTCTCCTGGACGCCCGCCACCGTGTCCGGCAGCCCGGCCGCGATCGCCGCGATGCGGGCGATGTCCGAACCCTGGTCGCCGACCGGGCCGACGACGCCGAGCACGATGTCGTCGATGGCCGCGGGGTCGAGACCGGGGAAGCGGGTACGGATCTCGTGGATGAGGCCGACGACCAGGTCGATGGGCTTCGTGCCGTGCAGGGCGCCGTTCGCCTTGCCGCGGCCGCGCGGGGTGCGGATCGCGTCGTACACGTACGCTTCGGTGGTCACTGGCAGGCCTTTCCACGAGGGTTTCCAAGCGCTGGGGTGATCGGGGCGGCCAGGGGGTCACGGCCGTTCCTCGGCTCGCCCGCCCGGGCCTGCCGGGCCCGGCACGCGGCCGAGGGGGAACGGCGGTTCCATCATGCGTCGTCCGCGGCGGGGTCGCAGAGCAGGCGCGGCACGTCCCAGTCGCGGGCCACGTCCGCGGTGCCGGTGCCGGGCGGCGCGGGGGCGCTGCGGACGGCGGTGGGGGTCGCGGAGAATCTGGGTGCCGGGGCCGGTTGGGTGATGCCGGCGTGCTCGGTGAAGGTGTCCCGGGCGGCCAGGTGTGGATGCCGGGGGGCCTCGCGCAGCGACAGGACGGGCGCCACGCACGCGTCGGAGCCCTCGAAGACGGCCGTCCAGGCGTCGCGGGTACGGGACTTGAAGCGGGCGGCGATCCCCTCGCGCAGCTCGCCCCACCGGGCCGGGTCCGTGCGGGCCGGGATCAGCTCGGCGAGGCCGAGCAGCCGCAGGAACTCCTCGTAGAACCGCTGTTCCAGGGCGCCGACCGCCATGTACCCGCCGTCGGCGGTCTCGTAGGTGCCGTAGTACGGGCAGCCGCCGTCCAGCAGGTTGGCGGCGCGGCGGTCCTGCCAGCCGCCGGCGGCGAGCATGCCGTGGATCATGGCGGTGAGGTGGGCGGTGCCGTCGACGATGGCCGCGTCGACGACCTGGCCGGCGCCGGTCACGCGCGCGTGGTGGAGCGCGGCGAGCACGCCGACGACCAGGTAGAGGGAGCCGCCCGCGTAGTCGCCGACCAGGTTGGCGGGGACGGCCGGGGGCTGGTCCGGCCGGCCGATCATGCCGAGGGCACCGGTGACGGCGATGTACGCCACGTCGTGGCCGGCCCGCTGGGCGAGCGGGCCCTGCTGTCCCCAGCCGGTCATCCGGCCGTAGACGAGCCGTGGATTGCGGGCGCGGCAGTCCTCGGGGCCGACACCGAGCCGCTCGGCGACGCCCGGGCGATAGCCCTCGATCAGGATGTCCGCCCGTTCGGCCAGGTCGAGGACGCGGGCCGGGCCGTCGGCGGACTTCAGGTCGACGATCACCGAGCGCTTGTTGCGGTTGGTGACGTCGTGGGCCGGGTCGACGGCGAAAGCGGGGCCGTCGGGCCGGTCCACGCGGACGACGTCGGCGCCCAGGTCGGCGAGGAGCATGGCGGCGAACGGGCCGGGGCCGATGCCGGCCAGTTCCACCACGCGCACGCCCGTGAGCGGGCCGGTTCCCCGCGTCGGCGTCCCTGCCGTCGTCATGGGCGGCCCCCAGTCGATGACACAACCGATGTGACACCAGCGATGCTAGGAACGCGCTCCACCCGGCACAAGGCCGAAAGAGCAAGCGCTTGGCCAGGTTACCCGTATGTCGGTACGCCCGGCCAGGCACGCGGGCGGCACCCGGCCGGACCGACGCGAGAGGTTGCTCGCGTACTCATCCGTACCGTCCGGGGCGGCGGCGGGCACGGCGCTCGCCCACCGCGCTCACAGGGCCCACCGCAGCAGGGTGTAGATCATTGCGGCCGTCCAGCCGAGCCCCGCCAGAACGGCGAGGGCCAGCACGGCCGCGGCGGAGGGACCGGTGGGGCCGGGGCGTCGCGCCACGGTGCGCGGGCGGGGGTGCGTTGTCATACGGCCCAGCCTGCTGGTGCGGCGCCGTTCGCCACATCCGTACACATACTCAGACGGCGTACCGGCATTCGGGACTTGCCGGGGTCGCGGCGCGCTCCGTCTCGCCGCCCTCGGACCCGGAGCCGGCTCGGTCGTCTACGACCGCGGGTGGCGCGAGGCCGGAGCGTGGCGGATCGTCGCCGCCTGAAGCACTCGGCGGCACAGGGCATCCGCGCGGCGCGTCGTCTCCGGGAGCCGGTGGCGCGGGGTGAGCGCGAGCGTGTGGGCGCAGGCGTTGTCGAGGCTCACCCGGTGGCCGACGGAGACGAAGACCGGTTTGACGGCGTCCCGGGTGCGCAGGGCGCGGCCGACCTCCTCGTCGCCCGCGAGGAGCGGCGAGGCGCTGCCGCGCTCGCCGGCCGGGGCGTCGTAGGTGAAGGTGAACGGGTTCTTGGCGACGCCGATGGTGGGCAGGCCGGTGAGCACGCCCAGATGACAGGCGAGCCCGAAGCGGCGCGGGTGGGCCAGCCCGTAGCCGTCGCAGACGACCAGACCCGGCGGGCCGGGCAGCGTGTCGAGGGCGGCCAGCACGGTGGGAATCTCGCGGAACGCGAGCAGTCCGGGCACGTACGGGAAGGCGACCCTGCCGACGGCGGTCGCCTCGGCGAGTACGCCCAGGGTGGCCGCGTCGAGTGTGACGGCCGCCGCCACCACGAGGTCGCGCTCGTCGTCGTAGGCGACGTCGACCCCGGTGACCCGGCCGGTCCCGGGCGGCGGCCCGGCCTCGTCCAGCACCACCCGCCCGCGCAGCGCGTCCTGCACGGCGCGGGCCTGTTCCTCGGTCGCGGGCCGCCCCCCGGGCATCGATACGGTCGTCATGGTGACCAAGAGCCTACGCGGCCCCCGGGGGCCGGTCGCCATGGTGACCACAAGCCTACGCGGCACCCCTCGGGGGCCGGCCGGGACGGTGGCCGCCGCCGATCGCGAGGGCGTGGCCGCGAGCGCGGGCGCGGGCGCGGAAGGCGAGGGCGAAAAAACCGCGCACCGGGTAGCCGCCCGGAACCGACGCGCCCCGGGCGGCCCAACCCGCCCCGCGGTCCCCGGAAGGCGGCACACGCGCGTGGGCCACTCCGGGCGTAGGCGGCACACGCGCGTGGGCCACTCCGGGCGTAGGCGGCACACGCGCGTGGGCGACGACGGGCGTAGGCGGCACACGCGCGTGGGCGACGCCGGCCGTGCACGGCCAGGCGTCCCTCGGCGTGGACATCACCAGGCACCCGCCACTCACAGCCACCCCCACCTCACCATCCAAACCCGCCCGCGGTCCGCGGAAGGCGTGGGGGGAATGTGGGTGCATGAAAGCGGTGACAGAGGTCACTCGGATTTTCTGTGCACTCAGGAGGCCGTTCCGTCGTCTCTTCCAGTGCCAGGCCGCGTCCACCCGGACGTTCGTCCAGCCGTCACGAGGGAGCAAGGCGTTGTCCACCGTCATCGAGCACTCCGTACAGGCCCGTCTCGTCGCCGCGGCCCCGCGCATGCCCAGCATTCCCGCCACGCTGCACTACGACCGGCGCGACCCGTTCGCCATCCGCATGTCGTTCCCCGCCCCGGCCACCCTGGAGGGCGTGGAGGTCTGCTGGACGTTCGCCCGCGACCTCCTCACGGCCGGCCTGCACGGCCCGCAGGGGCACGGCGACGTACGCGTGCGGCCGTACGGGTACGACCGGACCGTCCTGGAGTTCCACGCCCCCGAGGGCACGGCCGTCGTGCACGTGCACTCCGCCGAGATCCGCCGGTTCCTCGACGCCACCAGCGAGTTGGTGCCGCTCGGCCTTGAGCACCTCCAGTTCGACCTCGACCACGATCTGGCCGAGCTGATGCGGGGCGCCTGACGGCCGCCGCCGCGCGCCGCACGGCGGCGCGGCGGCGATGCAGCGCGTTTAATCGCGTTGACAGCCTTCTGACCCCCCTCGTAGCGTTTCCCGCGGTTCTGTTGCCGTCGATGGGAGAAGGACGTTGCTCGTCTGAGGTCCTGAGTCACCGCGTTCCACACCTGAGGTGTGGGCGTCGCGTGCGACCTCGGCGTCCGAGCCGTCCCCCGGCACAGGGCCTTTCCACGGCCCCGGTCCCCCGGTTGCCGCCCCGCGGTGCCTCGACACGCGTGTGCCCCGACCGCACCGAACAACCGCGAGGCTCCATGTCACCCTCCCTCATCTGCACCTCCCTGTCCTTCGCCTGGCCCGACGGCACGCCCGTCCTGGACGGCCTCGACCTCTCCTTCGGCCCCGGCCGGACCGGGCTCGTCGGCGTCAACGGATCAGGCAAGTCGACCCTGTTGAAGCTGATCGCCGGGGAGCTGACCCCGTCGGCCGGCACCGTCCGGGTGACGGGCGAGATCGGCTACCTCCCGCAGAACGTCACGCTCGACACCGCCCTCCGCGTCGACGAGGCGCTGGGCATCGCGGCCCGCCGGGCCGCGCTGCACGCCATCGAGGCCGGCGACACCGCCGAGTGGCACTTCGAAACGCTCGGCGACGACTGGGACGTCAAGGAGCGCGCGCTCGCCACCCTGGGCGAACTCGGCCTCGGCCACATCGGTCTCGACCGCACCGTCGGCGAGGTCTCCGGCGGCGAGTCGGTGCTGCTGCGGCTGGCCGCGCTGCTGCTGCGCCGCCCGGACGCGCTGCTGCTCGACGAGCCCACCAACAACCTCGACCTGTACGCGCGCCGGCGGCTGCACTCGGCCGTCGCGTCCTGGCCGGGCGTGCTGGTCGTGGTCAGCCACGACCGCGAACTCCTCGACCTGGTCGACCAGATCGCCGACCTGCGGGCGGGACGGGTCACCTGGTACGGCGGCAACTTCTCGGTGTACGAAGAAGCCCTCGCCGCCGAACAGGAGGCCGCCGAGCGCATGGTGCGGGTCGCGGAGGCCGATGTGCGCAGGCAGCGGCGCGAGTTGACCGACGCCCAGATGAAGCTGGCCCGCCGCAAGCGGTACGGGCAGAAGATGTTCGAGCAGAAACGCGAGCCGAAGATCGTCATGGGGGCGCGCAAGCGGGCCGCCCAGGAGTCCGCGGGCAAGCACCGCATCCTGCACGAGGAACGGCTGGCCGAGGCCAGGGACCGGCTCGGCGAGGCGGTGGACGCCGTACGCGACGACGCGGAGATCCGCGTCGAGCTGCCGTACACGGCCCTCCCGCCGGGCCGGGACGTCCTCACCCTGCGGGACCTGGAGCTGACGTACGGAGCACGTGTCGGCGGTGTCCTCGACGTGCGCGGGCCGGAGCGGATCGCGCTGCTCGGACGCAACGGCGCGGGCAAGACGACGCTGCTGCGCACCATCGCCGGGCAGCTGGCTCCGGTGGCGGGCGAGGCGACGGCGCATGTCCCGCTGCGCTTCCTGCCGCAGCGGCTCGACGTCCTCGACGATGAGCTGACCGTCGCCGAGAACGTGGCCCGGTACGCGCCCGGCGCCACCCGCAACCGGGTCCGGGCCCGTCTCGCCCGGTTCCTGTTCCGCGGCGCCCGGGCCGACCGGAAGGCGGCCACCCTGTCCGGCGGGGAACGCTTCCGGGCCGCGCTGGCCGCGTTGCTGCTGGCGGAGCCCGCACCGCAGCTGCTCATGCTGGACGAGCCGACGAACAACCTGGACATGGCGAGCGTGCGGCAGCTGACCACGGCCCTGGAGTCGTACGAGGGCGCCCTGCTGGTGGCCAGTCATGATGTGCCGTTCCTGAAGTCGGCCGGCATCACCCGCTGGCTGCTCCTGGAGGACGGCGAACTCCGTCAGATCACGCCGGAGGCCGTCGGGTGACCCCCAGGGGGGTCGGCCGGGCGGCCCGTCCTGCATCACGGCGGACCGGCACCGCATGATGGACAACGAACACCGCCCCGCCGATACGCAGACCGGCCGTGCCCAGCAAGAAGGCCCTCGTCCGCCGCCTTGGCCCGCGCCTCGCCGAAGGTCTGGTGACGCACATCGAGCGCACGACGGTCGATGGGGGGCTCGCCGTGGAGCAGTGGGAGGCGTACGTCGGGACGCTGCGCGCGCACGGCTGGGAGACGATCGAGGTGGACCCGGCCGACGACTGCCCGGACTCCGTGTTCGTCGAGGACACTGTGGTGATGTTCCGGAACGTGGCGCTGATCGCCCGGCCCGGCGCCGAGTCACGGCGCGCCGAGACCTTCTGTCCACGTCGGCCGGAGCGGACGCACCAACGCCGCCGGAGTGCGGCAACTGCGGTCCGCCTTCGAGCGGTTGGGCGCGCGGGTGGTCGCCGTTCCGGTGCGCGAGGCGCTGCATCTGAAGTCGGCGGTGACCGCCCTGCCCGAGGGCACGGGGCTCGGGCACATTCCGCACGGAAACCGGCCCTGCCTCTTCCCCGGATTCCCCGGATTCCCCGGATTCCCCGGGTTTCTGACGGTGCCCGAGGAGTCCGGAGCGCATGTGGTGCGCCGTGCCGGCTCCGGGATCCTTGGGGTTCCCAGGACCTTTTCGTGGTCCCCTCTTTGCCCATGTACGCGGCTGAGCAGCGCTCTTTACGGCGCGCTTAACCTACGGTTTCGTAACCTACGGTCTCGTAGCCTACGATCACGTAGGTTTCGGCACCGCTCGCCGGTCCGAGCCGTTCGACTCCCCCTGTTCGCCGTCCCCCTGGAGTTCCTGTGACGATCACCTCTCCCCACCTCGGCAGCCCGTCCGTGTGGACCGACGAGCGGCTGCTGTACGCCCTGGAGGACGTGGTCGAGGAAGAACTCAACCGCCATCTGAAGGCCGCCAAGGACTGGATGCCGCACGAGTACGTGCCCTGGAGCGACGGCCGCAACTTCCCCGAGTTCTTCGCCGACGGCGAGCCCTGGGACAAGGAGCAGTCGAAGGTGACCGAGATCGGCCGGACCGCGCTCGTGGTGAACCTGCTGACCGAGGACAACCTCCCCAGCTACCACCACGAGATCGCCACGCTCTTCGGCCGGGACGGCGCCTGGGGCACCTGGGTGCACCGCTGGACGGCCGAGGAGGGCCGGCACGGCATCGTGATGCGCGACTATCTGCTCGCCTCGCGCGCGGTGGACCCGGACAAGCTGGAGCGGTTCCGGATGGCCCACATGAGCGAGGGTTTCGAGTCCGACAACCGGCACTCGATGCTGCACTCGATCGCCTATGTCGCCTTCCAGGAGCTGGCGACCCGTATCTCGCACCGCAACACCGGTCACCAGTCGGGCGATCCGGTCTGCGACCGGATGCTGGCCCGGATCGCGACCGACGAGAACCTGCACATGGTCTTCTACCGCAATCTGCTGAAGGCGGCCTTCGAGATCGCACCCGACCTGACCATGCAGGCCGTCCGGGACGTCGTCGTGAACTTCCGCATGCCCGGCCACGGCATCCCCGGCTTCGAGCGGGCCGCCGCCCAGATGGCGATCGGCGAGGTCTACAACCTGCGCATCCACCACGACGACGTGATGCAGCCCGTCCTGCGCTTCCTGAGGGTCCTGGAGATCGACGGGCTCGGCCCCGAGGGGCTTCGGGCGCAGGAGGAACTGGGGTTGTTCATGGGCGGCCTGGACGCGGAGGCCATGAAGTTCGACGAGAAACTGGCCACGCGCAAGGCCCGGATGGCGGCGCGGGCGGCCCGCTGACCGGCACCGCCGGGGGCGCACCGAGCTATCGGTGCGCCCTGTCCGCGGCCCGCGCCCGGGGGCCGGTGTTCAGCAGACGCCGCTCTCGGCGATCTTGATGGTGGCGCGGGTCCTGCCGGTGTGGCTGCCCAGGGCCTCGACCTGCTGCACGATCTCCTGTCCCTCGACGACCTCGCCGAAGACCACGTGCTTGCCGTCCAGCCAGTCCGTGACGACCGTGGTGATGAAGAACTGCGAGCCGTTGGTGTCGGGCCCCCTGTTCGCCATGCTCAGCAGGTAGGGGCGGTCGTGCTTGAGGGAGAAGTTCTCGTCCTCGAAGGTGCCGCCGTAGATGCTCTTGCCGCCGGTGCCGTTGCCCGCGGTGAAGTCGCCGCCCTGCAGCATGAAGTCGGGTATCACCCGGTGGAACGCCGATCCGGCGTAGCCGAAGCCGGGCTCGCCGGTGGCGAGCTGCCGGAAGTTCTCCGCGGTGCGGGGCACCACGTCGTCGAAGAGCCGGAACACGATCCGGCCGGCGGGCTGCTCGTCGATCGTGATGTCGAAGTACACGTTGTCACTCATGGCGATCAATCTATCGCCCGGCGGCACCCGGCCCGCGACGACGGTCTCGCCACCCGCTTGTCAGCGGGGCGTGCGCCGCAGCTCCAGGCGTTCCTTCTCCGACATGCCGCCCCAGACGCCGAAGCGCTCGTCGTGGTCCAGCGCGAACTCCAGGCAGGCGGAGCGGATCGGGCACAGGCCGCAGATCCGTTTCGCCTCACGCACGGAGCTGCCGGGCTCGGGGAAGAAGAAGTCGGCCCCGGTCTGCGCGCACAACGCCTCCTCCTGCCAGGCCAGGTCGGGCGAGGTGATCGTGTCGAAGTGCATGACCAGGATGGTGCCGTCCGGCGAAAAACGTTCGATCAACGCCGGCTCAACGCCGCGGCCTGGGCCCCGGGCCGCCCCGATGATGCGCCACGGGCCCGCCGTGGCGCACGGCGGCGCGCGGGAGCCGGCCGAAAACAACGGGATCGCCGCCGGTCACGCTGGGTGACCGTGTACCTGTCCCGGCGGGCGGCGGCGCCGGGCGGCGATTGTCAGTGGGCGGTGCGAGACTCGGCTGTGCACAGGACGGGACCCTTCCGAGGAGGGCGATGATGCTCACCACCCGTTTCGTCGACGGCGCTCCGAACTGGATCGACGTCACCACGTCCGACATCGACGGCACCGCCGCCTTCTACGGCGGCCTCTTCGGCTGGCGGTTCCGGTCGGCGGGCCCCGAGGCCGGCGGTTACGGCTTCTTCGAGCTGGACGGCAGAACCGTCGCCGGCGGTGCGCCCGTCGCCGCGGAGCAGGGCCCGCCGTCCTGGACGGTGTACTTCCGCAGCGGGGACACGCAGGCCACCGCTGACGCGGCCGAGCGGGCGCACGGCCGGGTGTCCTGCCCGCCGATGGATGTGCTGGGGCAGGGCCGCATGGCGGTGCTGGTCGACACCGCGGGTGTGCCCTTCGGGATCTGGCAGCCCCAGCGCCTGGAGGGACTGGACCTGGCGGGTCAGACGGGTTCGCTGTGCTGGGTCGAGCTGTACACGCCGGATGTCGCGGCGGCCGCCGCGTTCTACTACCGCACGCTCGGCCTGGAGACCTCGGCCGTGCCCTTCCCCGGCGGCACGTACACCTGCGTCAATCCGGCCGAGGGCGGGGAGGAGGCGATGTTCGGCGGGATGGTCCCGCTGGCCGACGACTCCACGGAGGCGGCGGCCGGCGCGTACTGGCTGCCGTACTTCGCGGTCGAGGACCCGGACGCGGTGGTCGCGAGGGCACTGGAGCTGGGCGGCACGGTGCGGGTGCCCGCCGTCACGGTGGAGGGCGTCGGCCGCATGGCCCGGCTCGCCGACCCCCAGGGTGCCCGCTTCGCGGTGATCCGCGGTGAACCCCCGACGGAGTGAGCGGCGGGTCGGTGTCCTAGGACAGTCTTAGGGCAGCCCTAGGCCGAGCCGCGGTGTACCAGTGTCGTCGGCAGGATCACGCCGGGCGGTGCGTGAGGCGCGGTCTGCTCGTGGTGGCCGCGGTCGAGGCCGGCCAGCAGCAGGCTCGCCATGAGCCGGCCCATCTCCTCGATGTCCTGACGGACCGTCGTCAGGGGCGGGTCGGTCTGCTCGGCGAGCGGCAGCATGTCGTCGAAACCGATCACCGCGATGTCCTCGGGCACGCGCCGGCCGCGCTCGCGCAGCGCCCGCAGGGCACCGGAGGCGGTGAGGTCGTTGGCGGCGAACACGGCGTCCACGTCCGGGCGGCGGTCGAGGAGTTCCCGCATGGCGCGCTCCCCGCCGGCCGGGGTGAAGTCGCTCTCCACGACCAGCCGTGGATCGGGGTCCCCCATGACGTCCCGGAAGCCGTCGAGCCGGTCCACCGCGGAGGTCTGGTCCAGGGCGCCGGTGATGTGCGCGATCCGGGTCCGGCCGAGACCGACGAGATGATGTACGGCCGCGCGGGCCCCGCCGCGGTTGTCGCAGTCGACGTACACCGAACCGCCCGACGCGTCGCTCCAGTCGGGCCGGCCGCCGAAGACCGTAGGCACCCCCGCGCCCCGGATCAGACCGGGCAGCGGGTCGTCGAGGTGCAGCGAGAAGACGAGGGCCCCGTCGACATGGCCGCCGGTGAGATAGCGGCCCACGCGGGCGTGGTCGTCCCGGCCCTCCGTCAGCAGCAGCACGAGCTGACTGTCGTGTGCCGTCAGCTCCTTGCTGATCCCGCGGAGTTGAAGACCGAAGAAGGGGTCGGCGAAGACCCTGGTCTCCGGTTCCGCGATGACCACGGCGACGGCGTCGTGCCGCCGGGTCACCAGGCTGCGCGCCGCCTGGTTGGGGACATAGCCGAGTTCCTCGACCGCCCGCCGCACCCGTTGGACCAGCGGCTCCCTGACCCCGTCGCCGCCGTTGACCACCCGGGACACGGTGGCCCGGGACACCCCGGCCAGCGCGGCGACGGCCTCCAGCGTGGGACGCGGCGCTGTCTCGGGCACGACGGAACTCCCCTCGGCGACTCCGCCTCAGAATAGCTCCGAGCCACCCCCGCCGAGAGCGCTCTCGACCGGCCCCACCACGCCCCGCAGGGGCGCGGAAACCGCGCGACCGGCCACCCGACCGCCCCGCGGACGAACGGCAACGGTCCAACGGCCCCACCGAGCGGAGCGCTCAGCGCTCAGTGACCGGCGTGGCCCCCGTCCGACGAGGACGACGAAGACGACGGGGCCGATGAGTGCGACCCCTGCGACCCGTGCGACCCGTGCGGATCGTGCGACCCGTGCGGATCGTGCGGCTCGTATCCGGGAATCGTCCCGTCCGGCTTCTTGACCAGGAACAAGCCGACCATTCCCATGTCGGAGTGGCTTTGGACATGGCAGTGGTACATCCAGGCGCCCGCGCCGACGCCCTCCCCCGCCAGCACCTGGAACCCGAAGGAGTCGGCGGGTCCCACGATCTTGTTGTCGATCACCTGGCTGGGATCGTCGGGCCCGGTGAGCAGGCCGGTCCGGTTGTCCGCCCAGCGGTGACCGTGCATATGGAAGGTGTGGTAGTACTCGCCGTGCGTGATCATCACAAACTCGACCCGGTCGCCCACCGTCGCCTCGAAGTCGGGCCCGGTGTGCGGCGGGCGGTTGTTGATGGTCATGTCGTTGAAGACGATCGTGTGGGTGCGGTCGGGCAGGATGTCGCCCTTGCGGCGCACGATCACCGGGCCGTACAGGCCCTTGCGGACGCCGCCGGTGCCGTGTTCGGTGCCGACGACATGGTCGTGGTAGTGCCAGTAGCCCGCGCTGCCGGAACGCCAGGTGCCGTCCGACCGGCGGCCGGGGGCGTGGGTGCGCCAGGTGTAGGTGCGGGTGCCACCGGGCTCGACATCGCTCTTGTTCAGCTTGGTGCCGTCGCTGGATATCTCGTAGTCGAGGCCGTGGACATGCAGGCTCGCGGTCACGTCCATGGTGTTCTCGAACTCGATGTGCAGTGTGTCGCCCTCGTTCAGCTCGATGAGCGGCCCGGGGATCGTCGCCTTGCCCTTCTCGAAGCCGTAGCCCATCTGCCCGTCGGCCAGCTTCTCGGCGTACAGCTTGATGTGTCTGACCTCGCCGCCGACCGGTGCGGTGCGCGGCGGCGTGCCCGCGCTGACGGCCTCGGGCGCCAGGGACAACGATGTCGCGACCGCCGCGCCGCCCAGCAGCACCCTCCGGTTGAACGCGCGTCTGTCCATGCGGAACTCCCCACCCTCATAAGGACTTTGCGGAGGCGTACCTGTGATGAACCTGTGCGACGGTACCGGCCCCGCGCCCGTTTATCCACTCTCAGGACAAAGTTCGTTTGATTGCGGTCATAGGTATTGGCGGGCCGCGCAAAGGGGCCTAGCTTTCTTGGCGCTGTTGCCGTGACCGAGGAGGTGCCCATGCACTTACGAGGGTTGAGCGCCACAAGCAGGAGGAGACGGGCCTGGGCGGCCACCGTTGCCGCGGGGGTCATCACGGCCGGACTGCTCTCGGGCCCGGCCGCGAACGCGCGGCAGGACCCCTCCCTGACAACGATGTCTATCAAGTCGCCGCCGGGCGGCGCGAACGTAAGAGTGCTGCTCTTCTACGGCTCCGCAGCCGCCGGGGTCGAGTCACCGCTGGTGAACGCCGGGATCGAGGCGATCGAGAAGATCGGGCTGTCCGGCCCCGCGCAGGAGCGCTTCGCGGTCGAGGCGACGGACGACGCCGCCGTGTTCACCGACGCGACAGAACTCGGCCGCTTCAACTCCGTCGTCTTCCTGACCGGCGGCGGTGACGTGCTCGATCCCGACCAGGAGGCCGGCCTTGAGGCCTACATGGAGGCGGGCGGCGGTTTTGTCGGCATCCATGACGCGGCCCGCGCCGAGCCGTACTCCGACTGGTTCACCGGTCTGATCGGCGCGCGCCCGGCCGCCTTGGGCCCGGCGGCGGTCCAGCGGGCCACGGTCGAGGTGGGCGACCGCCGGCATCCGGCCACCAAGGACCTGCCGCTCCAGTGGAAGCGGCCGGACCAGTGGTTCAACTGGGTGAAGAACCCGTCCGGCGCCGTGCACACGGTGGCCCGGGTGCGCGAGTCGACGTACCAGCCCGGGGCGAGCGCCAACGGCGCGGACCACCCGGTCAGCTGGTGCCGGGACTACGACGGCGGCCGGTCCTTCTACACCGGCATGGGCGGCACCGTCTCGTCGTACGACGAGAGCGACTTCCGTGCCCATCTGCGCGGCGCCCTGCTGTGGACGACCCGGCTCAGCCAGGCCGACTGCAAGGCGACCATCGACGCCAACTACCGGGCCGAGCGCCTCACCCAGGCCAACCAGCCCGGGCAGAACGACCAGATCGGCGAGCCGCACGGCCTGGTCGCCGCGCCCGACGGCCGGGTGCTGTACATCGGCCGCGGCGGCGCGGACTCCTCGCAGCCCGTGATCACCGACTGGAGCAACCCGGACGTGGGCAAGGGCAAGGGGCAGATCCACGTCTACGACCCGAAGACCAAGAAGGTCACCCTGGCCGGGGAGTTGACCGTCTTCGGCAACAAGGGCGGCGGCGACGAGCTGACGAAGGTCGAGGAGGGCCTGCTCGGGATCGAACTCGACCCGAGCTTCGAGCAGAACGGCTGGGTGTACCTGCACTACACACCCCACTCTCGGCTCAACCGCGACACACAGATGGCGGAGCGGCGCGTCTCCCGCTTCACCCTCGACCCGGCCACGGACAAGCTCGACCTGAGCAGTGAGAAGGTGCTGCTCAAGTGGCCGGTACAGGTGCACAGTTGCTGCCACGCGGGCGGCGGGATGGCCTGGGACTCCCGGGGCAACCTGTACATCGCCACCGGTGACAACAACTCCAGTGGGTTCAGCGACGGTTACTCCGGCAACAACCCGCAGCCCAGCTACAAGGGCGTGTCGTTCGCCGACGCGCGCCGTACCGCGGGCAACACCAACAACCTCAACGGCAAGATCCTGCGCATCCACCCGGAGCCCGACGGGACGTACACGCTGCCGCAGGGCAACCTCTTCACCGGCGAGGAGACCGACGAGGGCGGTGGCAGGACGCGCGGCGAGATCTATGTGATGGGTGTGCGCAACCCCGCGCGCATCTTCGTCGACAGGACGACGGACATCCTGTACGCGGGCTGGGTCGGCCCGGACGCGGGCGAGCCGTCGGCCACCTGGGGTCCGGCCAAGTACGACACGTTCGCCGTCATCACCGAGGCGGGCAACCGGGGCTGGCCGTACTGCATGGGCAACAAGCAGCCCTACCGGGACCGCAATCTGCCCGACCCGTCGAAGCCGCTGGGCTGGTACGACTGCGACCACCCGAAGAACGAGTCGCCGAACAACGACGGGCTCGTCACCATCCCGCCGGTCACCGGCAACAACGTCTGGTACTCGCCCCAGGGCGGCGGCCCGGACTACCCGCGTGACGCGAACGGCATCCCCTCGTACAAGAAGGAGGAGGCCACCTACCGGCTGCCGTGGCTCAAGGGCGGCGGGCAGGCCGCGATGAACGGTCCCGTCTACCGCTATGACGCGACGAGCGACAGCGCCGTGAAGTGGCCCGCTTACTGGGACGGCAAGTGGTTCATCGGCGACTTCTACGACGCCGACCAGCCGCGCAACGCCGTGCTCATGGATCCGAGGACCCAGGGCGACGGCGGGCTGCCGGTGCACTCCGAGACCCTGAAGAAGATCGTGCCGATCGGCAACGACGGCATCAAGAACCTCATGGACTGGAAGTTCGGTCCGGACGGCGCGCTGTACGTCCTCGACTACGGGCGCGGCTTCTTCACCTCGGACGGCAGGTCGGCGCTGTGGCGGGTGACATACACCGGCGGCGGTCCGACACCGCCCGCCGACCAACTCGCCAGGGGGGCACAGTGATACGGCCACGAAGAATCCTGACGGCGCTGCTGGCAGCCGTCCTCGTGATGCTCGGGCTCCAGGCGACACCGGCCGCCGGACGCCAGGACACCCCCGCGGCGGCGGCCGAGCAGCTGCTCTCCTGGACCGCGGGCGACGACATCACCAAGTACCTCTCGGCGCCCACGACGGCCGTCGCGGGGCAGGCCACGATCGTCTTCGAGAACAGCGCGGCGACCGGCAACACCACCGGCATGCCGCACACACTGACCTTCGTGACCACCGACCCGGAGTTCAACGACGACGTCCAGGTCAACATCCTCGCCAACCCGTTCGACGACCAGGGCGGCCGGCACACCGCCGAGGTCACCCTGACGCCGGGCCGCTACTTCTACCACTGCACCATCCCCGGCCACGGCCAGATGCAGGGCATCCTGGTGGTGACCGAGGGCGGCGGCTCGGACACGACGGCGCCCGAGACCTCGGCGACGGTCGACGGCGCCCGTAACGCGCAGGGCGCGTACGTCGGTTCGGCAAGCGTGTCGATCGCCGCCACCGACGAGGGCTCGGGCGTGGACCGCGTCGAGTACGCGATCGGCCCCGACGGCGCCTGGCAGCCGTACACCGCCCCCGTGGTCATCGACCAGGTGGGCAGCCACACCGTGCGCTACCGGGCGACCGACAAGGCGGGCAATGTGTCCGCGGAGAAGAGCGTCGGGTTCACCGTCGTCGCCCAGCCCTCGGACGACACGACCCCGCCGGAGACCTCGGCGACCGTCGGCGGTGAACGCAACGCCGACGGCGCCTATATCGACATGGCGACGGTCACGGTCACCGCATCGGACACCGGATCGGGGGTCAACACCATCGAGTACGCGGTCGGCACGGACGCCTGGCAGCCGTACACCGGACCGGTGATGGTGCACCGGACAGGCACCCACACCGTCCGCTACCGGGCCACCGACAAGGCGGGCAATGTGTCCGCCGGCAAGAGCGTCGGGTTCACCGTGGTCTCCGCCCCGCCGCAGGACACCGTCCCGCCGGTCACGGGTGTGAGCGTCGACGGCACGCGCAACTCGGACGGGGCGTACGTGGGCAACGCCAAGGTGACCGTGACCGCCGCGGACGAGGGCGGTTCCGGGGTGGCCGGCATCGAGTACTCGCTCGACGCCGGCCCCTACCTGGCGTACACCGGCCCCGTGCTGGTGGACCGGGCCGCTGCGCACACGGTGGCGTACCGGGCGAGCGACAAGGCGGGCAACACCTCCGAACCGCGCTCCGTGAGCTTCACGGTCGTCGCGGGCGGGGGCGTGCCCGCGCCCAACTGCCCCGAGTACGACGAGCGGTTGACGGTGATCGTCGGCACGGTGGACTCGGGTGTGCCGAACCGGGTGACCGACAACCGGTGCCGCATCAACGAGTTGATCGAGGACGA
Organism: Streptomyces sp. NPDC001508; assembly: GCF_040298665.1. Classification (NCBI taxonomy): domain Bacteria; kingdom Bacillati; phylum Actinomycetota; class Actinomycetes; order Kitasatosporales; family Streptomycetaceae; genus Streptomyces; species Streptomyces sp. NPDC001508. The sequence continues at coordinate 41,546 of NZ_JBEPAP010000034.1, read as the reverse complement.
GAAGGAGTGGACGTCCCAGGCGCTGTTCCTCAAGCATGTGAAGACGGTCCTGGACCGGCTCCGCAAGGAAGGGGTGATCGACCGGCGGGAATACCACACCGTCCAGAAGGCCGCCCGCCAGTCCGGCATCGGCAAGCCGGGCCAGACGACCGGCTACCGCACGATCCTGGACGGCACCGCCGACTCCTTCGCCCAGTGGGAGCACGTGGGCGGCGGTTCCTTCGCGCGCAACGGTGACGGGTCGATCACCAGCGGCACCAGCAGGGACGGCCTGGGCATGCTGTGGTACCCGCAGCGCAAGTACGGCGACTTCTCGCTGCGGCTGCAGTGGCGTGACGACGCTCCGGGCACGGGCAACGCCAACTCCGGGGTGTTCGTGCGGTTCCCGCAGGTCCACGACCATCCGGAGGAGTCGCGGCCGGAGTGGGTCGCCATCAAGTTCGGGCACGAGGTGCAGGTGTTCGACCGGCCCGACGGCGACATGTACAAGACCGGCTCGATCTACGGCTTCGACCGGGTCGGGCTGGCCGGTGCCGGTGTGACGCAGAAGGGCACCTGGAACGACTACGAGATCCGCGTGGTCGACCAGCACTACTCCGTCTACCGCAACGGTGTGCTGCTCAACGAGTTCGACAACATCGGCGGCCAGGACTTCTCCCCGCCCCGCTCGGACGACCCGGGCACGGACGGGCGGCGGTTCGCCTCCGGCTACATCGGACTCCAGGTGCACAGCACGACGGACGTGATCTCCTACCGGGACGTCCGGATCAAGGACCTGTAGGAGACGCGACGCACTGAGGAACCGCGCACCGGAGAACCGTGCGGCCAGGAGCCGCGCACCGGGGAACCGTGCGGCCAGGAACCGCGCACCGGAGAACCGTGCGGCCAGGAACCGCGCACCGGAGAACCGTGCGGCCAGGAACCGCGCACCGGAGAACCGTGCGGCCAGGAGCCGCGCACCGGGGAACCGTGCGGCGAGGAGAGCCGGCCGGCCGTCAGGACCCGGCCGGCTTCTCCTTGCGCGCCCGGCTCGGCTGCACCCGCCTGGGCTCCCCCGGCATCTTCGGGTACTCGGGCGGGTACGGCAGGTCCCCCAGGCCGTGCTCGTGCTCGTCCCGGCGCGCCAGGTCGAGCAGGGCCTCCAGGGAGAAGGCGTGGTCGTCCATGTCCGCGTGCACATCGCCCAGTTCGGCGAAGCGCGCGGGCATGGTCGCGAGGTCGAAGTCCTCGGGCCTGACCTCGTCCAGCTCGGACCAGCGCAGCGGGGCCGAGACCGGTGCGTGCGGGCGGGGACGCACGGAGTAGGCGGAGGCGATGGTGCGGTCGCGCGCGGTCTGGTTGTAGTCGAGGAAGATGCGCGCGCCGCGCTCCTCCTTCCACCATCTGATCGTCACCAGGTCCGGCATGCGGCGTTCCAGTTCCCGGCCGACGGCGATCGCAGCGCGCCGCACCTGGGTGAAGGTCCAGCGGGGCTCGATCGGCACGAAGACATGCAGACCGCGTCCGCCGGAGGTCTTGGGCCAGCCGCGCAGTCCCCCGAACTCGTCGAGCACCGCGCGCAGTTCGTGGGCGGCGCGCACGGCGTCGGCGAAGTCGGTGCCGGGCTGCGGGTCGAGGTCGATACGCAGTTCGTCGGGCCGGTCGACGTCGTCGCGGCGCACCGGCCAGGGATGGAAGGTGAGCGTGCCGAACTGCGCCGCCCACACGACGGCGGCCTCCTCGGTGGGGCACATCTCGTCGGCGCTGCGACCGCTGGGGAAGGTGATGTGGGCGGTCGGGATCCAGTCGGGCATGTTTCTGGGCGCCCGCTTCTGGAAGAAGGACTCGCCGGTCACACCCTCGGGGTAGCGCTCCAGGGTGGTGGGGCGGTCGCGCAGGGCGCGCAGGATGCCGGGGCCGACCGCCAGGTAGTACCGGGCGAGGTCCAGCTTGGTGAAACCGCGCTCCGGGAAGAAGACCTTGTCCGGGCTGGACAGCCGCACCGTCCGGTCGCCCGCTTCCAGTTCCACCGCGTCAGCCATGCGGCCACGGTAGGCGTACCGGGCACACCTCGCACACCGGGAGACACCCGGCGTATGCGCGAAGTCGCGCACACGCGCAGAATCAGTACATGGATCTACCGGTCATGCCGCCCGTGAAGCCGATGCTCGCCAAGCCGGTGGCGCGGATCCCGCCGGGCATGCACTACGAGGCCAAGTGGGACGGCTTTCGCGCCATCGTGTTCCGCGACGGGCCCGAAGTGGAGCTGGGCAGCCGCACCGGTAAGCCGCTGACCAGGTACTTTCCCGAACTGGTCGCGGCGCTCAAGGAGCGGGTGCCCAAGCGGTGTGTGCTGGACGGGGAGATCGTGATCGCCCTGAACGGGCGGCTGGACTTCGACGCGCTGACCGAGCGCATCCATCCGGCCGACTCCCGGGTGCGTACGCTCGCCGAGCGGACACCGGCCTCGTTCGTCGCCTTCGACCTGCTGGCGCTGGACGACGAGTCGCTGCTCGACGTGCCGCTGACGGACCGGCGGGCGCTGCTGGTGCGGGCGCTGTCCGGGACCACGGCTCCGGTGCATGTGGCGCCGGCGACCACGGACATCGAGGTGGCGCGGCAGTGGTTCGAGCAGTATGAGGGCGCGGGCCTGGACGGCGTCATCGCCAAGCCGCCGGCGGGGCGTTACCGGCAGGACGAGCGGGTAATGTTCAAGATCAAGCACGAGCGCACCGCGGATGTCGTGGTGGCCGGCTACCGCTTCCACAAGAGCGGTCCGGTGGTGGGCTCGCTGCTGCTGGGCCTGTACGACGACCGCGGCACGCTCCAGCATGTGGGTGTGTCCGCGGCCTTCCCGATGAAGCGGCGCGCTGAGCTGGTCGAGGAGCTGGAGCCGCTGCGGATGACCGAGGTGACCGGGCACCCGTGGGCGGCCTGGTCCGAGGAGTCCGCGCACGAGACGGCCCGGCTGCCCGGGGCGCCGAGCCGCTGGTCGGGCAAGAAGGATCTGTCCTGGGTGCCGCTGCGGCCGGAGCGGGTGGCGGAGGTGGCGTACGACCACATGGAGAGCGGTGCCCGTTTCCGGCACACGGCCCGCTTCCGCCGCTGGCGCCCGGACCGCACCGCCGAGAGCTGCACCTACGCCCAGCTGGAGGAACCGGTGCGCTACGACCTCGCGGAAATCTTCGGCCCCCGGCCCTGACGTACGCCTCCCGCACGCCCGAGGCCGGCCCGAAGCGGCCAGGGGCCCGGATGGGCCAGATCTTCCTGGCCTCGCTCTCCACCGACCCCGAGGTGCGCAAACACCCGACGGCGGCCACCGAGCAACTCCTCACAGTGTGACAAGCGGGCCCGGCGAAATCCGCTCCGGTTCACCAGCGCCCCGAAGCGGTAGGGACGCGGGGAACTGCGCGGCAGGCCACGACGGCGCCGCGGACGACCGCCGACGCCTCACGGCGCCCCCGGCGGAGCGCTCAGTGCCGCTTCGGCCCGGGCCACCAGTCCGTCCGCGCCGCAGGAACGCGCCAGTGACAGGCCCCGGTCGAGTTCGGCGGCCGAGCGGGCAGCGATGCCGTACTCGATGCGGGCCGCCGCGTGTTCGTACCGACAGGGCGATGCCTCCAGATGCGCCACGGCCCGGGCGGCGAGGCGCACCGCGCGCTGCCCGGTCTCCAGGGCCGCCGCACAGCGCAGGGCCTCGCCGATCGCCGTGTCGGTGCCGAACCGTTCGGCCTGCCGACGGGCGTCGGTGGCCAGTCGGGCGGCCCGCGCCGGGTCCGTCACGGCGAGCGCCCTGGCCAGGTCGACGGTCCAGGGCGCGAGCACCGGATTGTGGCCCCCGCGGGACGCGGCGGCCTTCTCGGCGGCCTCCAGCTCGTTGATGCCCTCCTCGGTGCGGCCGACGGCGAGCAGCAGCCGGCCGCGCACACAGCGGGTGTCGGGCAGCACGATGGTGGACGTATGGGGCGGCGCGAAGTCGTACTGCTCGGCGACCGCCCATGCCTCCTGGACCTGGCCGCGGGCCAGCAGCGTATCGATGAGTCCGCAGGTGGCCGACCAGTGCAGGGGCAGCCGTCGGCCGATCCCCTCGGCCAGTTCCAGCGCATCGCGCAGGACGGCCTCCGCTTCCTTCAGCCGGCCCTGTCTGCGCAGGGCGAGTCCGAGGCCCGCGTTCGCCAGGATGAGGTGGCCACCGCTCCAGCGCGCGGTCGTATAGGTGCGCAGCGCCTCGGCGAACAGGCTCTCGGCACGGTCGAGCCGGTCGGCGCAGGCGTACGAACTGCCCAGCATGATCAGCAGTTCGATGCTCCACTCGGTGTCGGTCCAGCCGAGGCCCGGCGCCAGACGGCCGTCGACCAGGGCGCGGTCGCACCACTCGACGACTTCCTCGGCGCTCTCACCGTGCGTCATCGCGTCCCATCCGCGCAGGATCAGCAGGGCCCGTTCGGAGGTGTCGCGGCCGGTGCAGGTCCGGGCCAGATCGGCGAGCCGCTGGGAGCGGCCGGGCGCCGCGGCCTCGCCGTGGACGACCTCCCACATGGAGCGCACCGCCTGCAGCCGCATCCGGGCGGGACCCGGTTCGTGGCGCGCCGCCTCCGCCTCGACGGTGCGCACGGCGTCCTCCAGCTGGTCGTTGTGCAGGAGCGCCTGGGAGAGCCGGACGACGGCGTCGACCCGGGTGGCACCGTCGAGACCGGGCATGGCCAGGGCACGCTGCAGATGGTCGATGGTGGTGGCGGGCGCCGTCAGCAGGGTGGCGCAGCCCAGTTCGAAGAGCACATGGGCGTGGACCTCGGGCAGCGGCGGCTCCAGCAGGGCGCGCTCCAGACAGCGACGGGCCGCGTCGGGCGCGCCGACGGCGAGGTGTTCCCGGGCGGCCTCGCGCAGTTGCTCGACGAGTTCCTCGTCGTCGTCCGGGTGCACCCGCAGGAGGTGCCGGGAGGCCGCGGCGGCACCGCGCCCCGAGTCGGTGACGACCTGGGCGGCGATGCCGTGCATGGCGGTGCACAGCGCCTCGGGGATGGAGTGGTAGACCGCGGAGGCGATCAGCGGGTGGACGAACTCCAGGTCGCCCTCGCCCGGGTGGGCGTCCGCCGGGTCGGGCCGGGTGAGGATGCGGGCGGCGCGCAGCAGGTCGGCGCAGCGCTCCGCCGCCTCGACGCTCATGGTGGCGAGTCGGGCGACCTGGTCCACGGTGATGCCGGTGCCGAGGACGGCGGCGGTCCAGGCGAACCGGGTGGCGTCCATGCCCAGGCCCTCCAGCCGGGCGACGAGTTCGCCGCCGCGGGCGGAGCGGTTGAGCGGGCGCAGGTCGCCGGCCCGTGCCTCGACCGGTTCGAGTTCGCTGTCCTGGACCTTGGCGAGGAGTTCGACCGTCTCGTACGGGTTGCCGCCGGTGACCGCCCAGACCTCGCGGCAGAACGGGGCGTCGGCGTGCGGGCCGAGGGTGGCGCGGGTCAGTCCGGCCGTGGCGTCCGGGCTGAGGGCGCTGAGGCGGGCGACGGGGCTGCCCGCGACGGCGGCCACGGCGTCGAGGTGCCGGGCGCTCTCGCCGCTCACCCCGCCGGGTCTTTGGGCGACCACGACCAGCACGGGCAGGTCGTACAGGCCCTGGGTGAAGGCGGCCAGCCAGCACAGGGTCTCCTGGTCGGCCCAGTGGGCGTCGTCGATCAGCAGCACCAGCGGCCGGTCCCGTTCGGCCAGCCGGCCCACCGTGGCGACGAGTCCGTCGTACACGGCCCGCGGGTCGGGCTGCCCCGCCACGGGGTCCGCGATGCCGAGGGCGGGGCCGGCGATGTCGTACCAGTCGCCGAGGTGGTCGCGCGCCTCCTCGGGCCGCATCGACACCAGGGCGGGCTGCAGCAGTTGGCGTACCACGTTGAACGGGACGGACCGCAGTGTCTCGCTGCCGCGGGCGGACCACACCGTGCAGCCGCGGCGCTCGGCGATGCGCCGAATCTCGGCCAGGAGCGCGGTCTTGCCGAGTCCCGCCTCGCCCTGGAACACCAGCAGGCTTCCCTCGGACGACCGGTCGGCGCACAGGACGTCGAGCGCCCGCGTGACGGCGGCGATCTCCGCGTCGCGCTCCCACAGGGAGGCGGAGGCGGCCAACCGGGGCCTTACCTGCGTCATCTCGTTGCCTCCCCAAGTCGCCCGAACGACGTACGGATCCCGAGCGTAGCCGTCCGACGGGTCGCACGCAGGAGCGTCCGCGCAGCTCTTGCCATGACGGGGGAAACGGGTCCCGACCGGGCGGCACGCCCCGGCCCCGGCGGCCCGGTGTCGAGCGAACGGGCGGTCGACGGGCCCGGAGCGGCCGGGCGGTGGCGATGGTCCCGGGGCCTCTCATCCGGCTTTCACCGACGCCTCATACGGTGGGGTCATGACGCAGGTGACTCCTCCCGGGTGGTACCCCGACCCCGGGCAGACGAATGACGGTCCGCCCACCGAGCGCTGGTGGGACGGCAAGGCATGGACGGACCAGACCCGCCCCGCCGGGCCGACCGCCGCATGGGGTCCCCCGACGCAGCCGGCCGGGCTCTATCCGCCCTATCCCGCGCAGCCGCCGGCCGGCCCCCGGCGGGGGCTGCGCACCGGGATCGCGGTCGGCGTGGCGGCGGCGGTGCTCGCGGGCATCGGGGTCGGCGTGTACGCGCTGTCCGACAGCGGCTCCGGCGGCGACCGGGCCGGTTCCCAGCAGGGGCCGGGTGGCCCGGGCGGTACCGAGGGGCAGAGCGGCGGGCAGGGCGGCGGGCAGGGCGGTCCCTTCGGCGGGCCGGGCGGCGGCTCGGGAGGCGGATCCGGCGGGTCGGGCGGTTCCGGTGGCGGCTCGCCGACGCCGGGCGAGTCCGAGGCACCGAAGGTCGAGGGCGGCGGCACGGTGTCGGACCAGGTCAACGGCATCAGCCTGCCGGTGCCGGACGGCTGGACCGGGCAGGCGTTCAACGCGGGCGCGCAGCTGACGTCCGGCCACTCCTACAAGTGCCCGGGCGACACCTCCCAGACGTGCACCAAGGGCGGTGCCTACTCGGCGCCGGCGCTGGCGCTCGGCACCGACGGGAGCACGGCCGAGGAGGTCGCCAAGGCGGACATCACGGCCAACGCGGAGGAGTCGTACGGGGGCAAGACCTACGGCGGCATCACCTCGCACGACGTGCTGGCCGCCAAGGCGGTCACCGTGGCCGGGCAGAAGGGCTACATGGTCCGCTGGAAGGCGGTCACCAGCAAGGGCGCCGACGGCTACGTCGAATCGCTCGCGTTCCCCTCCCCCGCCAACGCCCGGCAGATCGTGGTGGTCCGCTTCGGCGTCGACGTCGGGGAGAACGCATCGGTGATCGACGACATCACTCGGGGCATCAAGGTGTCGTCGGGCGGCGGCAACGGCCAGAACGTCTGACCCACCGACACCGAGCGCCCAGCCGCGGCACGCCGGCGACAACCGTCGCAGCCCCCTCACCCGCGCGCGAAGACCGTCTCAACAGGTGCCAGGGGTACGCCCAGTGCGCGAGCCCCCTCACCCGCGCGCGAAGACCGTACGGAGCACCACGCGCGCGGGACGCCGCCCCGGGGCAGTTCGCCACGCGGGAAGCGGTCCTGGGCAGTTGGCCGCGCTCGCCGACGGCCGTGAAGACCCGTCCAGTCGGTCGCCGACCTGGCGGACGGGCTCGGGGCGTACGTGGTGATCGAGGCGGGGCGACCCTCCTGGCCCTTCGCCACGCGGGACGGCCGTCCGGGGGTACCGCGCGCGTGAAACCGTCCCGGACCTCTCGCCCGCGCGGGACGGCCGTCCGGTGCAGCTCGCCACGCGGGACGGCCGCCCCGGACACATCGCTCCCGGCCGGCGACCATCCCCAGCCTGGTGCTCACACCCGACGATCGTCCCGGGCCCGCTGCTCACGCCGGACGATCGTCTCGGGGGCCTTCACCCGCGCGGGACGCGCCGGCCGGAACACCACGCGCGCGGACAGCCCGCCGGGGCGCGGGACGGCCGTCCAGAGCGCCCTGTTCGCGGAGGGACCGTCGAAGGGGCCTCGCCCGCGCGGGACGACCATCCCGGTCTGCCGCCCACGCGGGACGACGATCCGGGGCGGCTCGCGCGCGCCACGCGGGACGGCCGTCCGGGGGTGCCTCGCTGGCGGGTCGGTGGGGGACGCGGGGAAGTGGCCGGCCGGGTGGGGGCCCTCCGCTCAAGGGGTGCCCCACCCGGCCGGGGTGCGCCGCCCCCGTCCCCACGGTGCGGCGCGCACAGGCCACCGTCCCGTCATCCCGAGGACGGTGGCCTGAGTCTCAGGTCAGGCCCAACGCGGGCAGCACGGCGGCCTCCACGAACCCGACGAGATAGGCGGAGTCGGCGTACTGGCCGGTCAGCACGGGCCGGATGCGCAGCACGCCGAACATCATGGCGGGCACGTACTCCAGCGCCGGGTTGTCCGCGCGTACCTCGCCGCGTTCGACCCCGCGCCGCAGCATCTCCCGGAGCGCGGCGATCTCGGGGTCGACCAGTGCCTCCCGCAGCACGCCCTTCAGTTCGTGGTCGGCCGTGATGGCATGGCCGAGCGACTGCAGCAGCCGGGTGTCCTTGCCGGACCAGTCGCCCGCGGCGTGCGCGGCCTCGCGCAGGTCGTCCGCGAGCGATCCGGTGTCGATCCCGCCGAACCGCACCCGGCTGTTCGCACGCAGCGCCGCCGCCACGAACCGGGGTTTCGTCTTCCACTGCCGGTAGAGCGTGGACTTGCTGCACCGTGTGCTGGCGGCGACGCCCTCCATGGTGACGGAGTCATAGCCGCATTCGCGGATCTGTTCGAGCACGGCGTCGAAGAACTCCCGCTCACGCTCGGGCGTGATCTTGGAGCGGCGCGAGGCGGCGACCGTCTCCGGTCCGTCCGCGGCCTGCGACGTCATGCGCTGCTCTCCTCACTCCTCGGCCCGCTCCCGGGGCTGCGCTCGAAGGGCGGGTCCACCATCTGTTCCCAGTGTGTCGCACATCAATCGATACGTCAGTGTACCGGTACACGGGCGTATCGGTACACTGTCGTTTCGGTACGCGTACGTATCGATGAGTCCTGGCCGGGGGTCCGGGGCTTCGCACCGCCACACGCACGACCGTCAGCGAAAGGGCCGGGGGATGAATGCCCGAACCGAGCCTGCAGAAGCGGAGCCGGACTCCATAGCCCGGCCCCCGCTCGTCCGTGAGTTCCTGCTCGTCGCGGGGCTCTTCCTCGTGTACAAGGTCGGCCGGCGACTGGCCACGGGCCACACGGGCGAGGCCTTCCACAACGCCCACCGCGTCTGGGACCTGGAACGGACACTGCGCCTGCCCGGCGAGGGCGCCGTGCAGTCCGCACTGCTGCACGGCGCCCCGCTCGTCCACCTGGCGAACGCCTATTACGCGACGGTCCACTTCCCGGCCACGCTGGCCTTCCTGGTCTGGCTGTATCTGCGGCGTCCGGCGCACTACCTCTGGGCCCGCCGGGTGCTCGCCGCGGTCACCGCCGCCGCCCTGGTGCTGCCCTTCACGTTCCCGCTCGCCCCGCCGCGCATGCTGGCCGCAACCGGCCTGGTGGACACCGCCCGCCTCTACGGACCGTCGGTGTACGGCCCGCCGTCGAGCGACCACCTGTCCAACCAGTTCGCGGCGATGCCGTCGCTGCACTTCGGCTGGGCCCTGATGGTGGCGATCGGGCTGATCGCGGCGACCCGCTCGCCCTGGCGTCGGCTGTGGCTGCTGCACCCGCTGATCACCCTCTTCGTGATCGTCGCGACGGCCAACCACTACTGGCTGGACGCGATCGTCGCCGCGGCCATGCTCGGCCTCGCCCTCGCCGTGATCCCTCGCCCACGGCGCGGCACCGGGACGGCGGGCCGCGTCATCCGGCGCTCCGTGCCGAAGGAGCGGGTCCTGGCGGGAGCGGACCGATGAGTTCCGCCCTGGTCGCCGTCGCCCTCTCCCTGGTCTCCGCCGTCGCGTACGCGGCCGCCGCGGTCGCGCAGGAACGGCTGGCCGCCCGCGGCTCCGGTGCCGGCCTGCTGCGGCTGCTGGGCACCGGCGCGTGGTGGATGTCGGTCGGGCTGAACGGGGGCGCCGCGGCGCTGCACGTGGCGGCCCTCACATACGGTCCGCTGACCGTCGTGCAGCCGCTCGGCGCGCTCACCCTGGTGGCCGCGGTGCCGATGGGGGCCCGGCTGGCGGGGCGGCGGGTCGGCGCCGCCGAGTGGCGGGGCACCGCCCTGACGCTGCTCGGACTCGCGGCGCTGCTGGTCACGGCGTCCGGACCGGCGCCGCACCGGGTGCTGTCCCTGACCGAGGCGCTGGCGGTGACCGGTTCGACGGCCGCCCTGGTCGGCGTGCTGGCCAGGCCCGGCGCCCGGCCGGGCCTGCGGCACGCGACGGCCTCCGGCGTCGCCTCGGGCGTGGCCTCGGCGCTCACCCAGACGGTGACGGTGGCGGCGACGGACCGCACGGGACCGGTGCTGAGCCCGCCGGTGATCGTGGTGGCGCTGCTGGTGGCCGCGTTCGCCACCGGCGGGCTGCTGCTCTCGCAGACCGCCTACCGGGACGGCCTGGGCGCGCCGCTCGCCGTGGTGACGCTGGCCAATCCGGTGGCCGCCGCGGTGATCGGCCTCGCCCTGCTCGGGCAGGGCCTCAGGGGCGGCGTCGGCGGTGTGCTGCTGGCGCTGGCCGGGGCGGCGGTGGCGTCCTGGGGCGTGGTGGTACTGACCCGGGTGCCGCGGCCCGTCGCCGCCCAGGCCGGGGCGCACCCGGTGGCCGTGGTGCTGGCTCTGGAGCCGCGGACCGGCTCGGCCGAACCGCCCCTCGCAGCCGGTCGCCCGGATCCCGGACACCTCACCCCCCTGTCGGGAGGGTCAGCCGAAGCCCCGTGAGTCCTGCTTGAGCGCGGTGTCGACGGTCAGGGCCGTGGCCACCACAAGGCTCAGCAGGGGCTCGGGGAGCTGGTAGTGGATCTGCAGGACGTAGTTGTCCGCGGTCGTGAACATCGTCTTGGCGAGCCCTTCCCAGGTCTTGGTGATCCGGGCCACCTCGTTGTCCGCGTGGTCGACGATCGCGAAGTTCCAGGCCCGCCAGTTCTCCGCCTTGATCGCGCCGACCTGCCGGCCGTCCGCGGTCATCGCGAAGTTGATCTTCCCGATCATGTTCTGCTGGACGATCTCACCGACCGGTGAGCCGTCCGGGCGGGTCACGACCACCCGGGACTTGAAGACCTTCGCGGGCCGGGTGAGCACCAGCTGGGGCTGCCCGTGGGGGTCGCGGATCTCCAGCCGGTGCGTCATGAACTGGTCGAGACTGGAGACGAAGCGCAGGACCTTCTTGAGGGCGCTCTGCCCGACCTCGACCACGGCGCCGAGGTCGCGGCCGTGCTGGTCCATGACCTTGTACTCGTTGGTCAGCTCGATCAGCTTGGCCTTCTGGTTCACCACCAGCACCGGCTCGGTGAACAGCGTCCCGCCGCCGGCGGCGCCGCCCGCGACCCCGGCCTGCTGCTGCACCTGCTGCTGGACGCGCGGGTCGGCGGCGGGCTGCTGCGGCACCGAGGACTGCGGGGCGACCGCCTGCTGGACGCCCCGCTGGTCCGGATTGGTGTGGTCGGTCCATTGCGCGCCGTCCCAGTAACGGAGCGTCTGGGGCGCTCCGTGCGGATCGGGGTACCAGCCCGCGGGTGTGTTCGATTGCGTGGTCACCGGGGCACACTACCCCGATCCCACCGGTACCCGGCCGGTCCGTCCGTCGCGGCCGTCATCCGGGCGTCACTTCGCGCCGATCGCCGGATCGCTGACCCCGGGGCGTCCGTTCTCGACATGTCCGGCGAACCCGCGCAGGAAGCCCGGGGCGGCCTCGGACGTCACGGTCAGGTCGTACCAGCGCCGGCTCGCCGAGAGGTCCACGGTGCGCCGGACGGTGGCCCCGGCCCGCACCGTCACCGTCCACGGCTTGCCGCCGTACCCGTCGGCGACCTTCAGCCGCACCGTGCCGGAGCCCTTGTTGGTGAAGGTGAGCTGTACGTCGTCACCGAGGGGCCGCACGGTGACCTCGCATCCCGCGCTCCTGCCGGGGCCCTTGAACACGCGCAGGAAGCCGTTCGGGCCGTGCACGGTCAGATCGTACGAGCCCTTAGAGTACGCCGAGTTCCAGGTGTCGGCGACGGACGTGCCCGTCCCGGTGGTGTAGGTCCAGGGTCCGTCGGTGCGGTTGCCGGAGGTGACGAGGAAGGCGGCGCCGGCCCGCGCGCCGGAGGCGAAGCGAAGCGTGAACTTCCCGGCCGCCGGATCGGCCGAGCCGTCCACCACGGGGGCGTAGCCGAGCGGGCGGGTGGGGCGCAGGCCGCGCTCCTGTCGCGGCAGCGCCTGGTCGGCGGGCGGGGTCGGCACATAGTCGGGGTGCCGGTCGCGGTCGGGCGGCAGATAGCCGTCGGTGGCGGGCAGGGCGACCGGCCGGGTGTCCCTGCGGGAGAAGTCGAAGGCGGCGGTCAGGTCGCCGCAGACCGCGCGCCGCCAGGGCGAGATGTTCGGCTCGTGCACGCCGAAGCGGCGCTCCATGAACCGGATGATCGAGGTGTGGTCCAGGGTCTGGGAGCAGACGAAGCCGCCCTTGCTCCACGGGGAGACGACCAGCATCGGCACCCGCTGGCCCAGCCCGTAGGGTCCGGCGACATGGCCGCCGTCGCCCTTGAACAGGTCGAGGCCGGCGTCGACGGTCGACTTGCCCTGCGCGGCGGAGGCCGGCGGGAACGGCGGGACCAGGTGGTCGAAGAAGCCGTCGTTCTCGTCGTAGGTGAGGAACAGGGCGGTCTTCGACCACACCTCGGGGTTCGAGGTGAGGGCGTCGAGGACCTGGGCGATGTACCAGGCGCCGTAGTTCGCGGGCCAGTTGGGGTGCTCGGTGAACGCCTCGGGGGCGACGATCCAGGAGATCTGCGGCAGGCCGCCGGACGCCACGTCCGCCCGCAGCCGGTCGAAGAAGCCCTCGCCCTTACGGGCGTCGGTGCCGGTGCGGGCCTTGTCGTACAGCGGGTCGCCGGGCTCGGCGTTCTGGTACTGCTTGAAGTACAGCAGCGAGTTGTCGCCGTAGTTGCCGCGGTAGGCGTCCTCTATCCAGCCCCAGCCGCCCTTCGCGTCGAGGCCGTCACCGATGTCCTGGTAGATCTTCCAGGAGATCCCGGCCCGCTCCAGGCGTTCGGGGTACGTCGTCCAGGAGTAGCCCGCCTCGTCGTTGCCGAGGACCGGGCCGCCGCCACGGCCGTCGTTGCCCGTGTGGCCCGTCCACATGTAGTAGCGGTTCGGGTCGGTCGAGCCGATGAACGAGCAGTGGTAGGCGTCGCAGACGGTGAACGCGTCCGCGAGTGCGTAGTGGAAGGGGATGTCGTCCCGGGTGAGGTACGCCATGGTCGTGGTGCCCTTGGCCGGCACCCACTGGTCGTACCTGCCCTGGGCGAGGGCGGCCTGTGTGTCGTTCCAGCCGTGCGGCAGGTCCTGGATGAAGGCGAGTCCCAGGTCGTCGGCGTCGGGATGGAAGGGCAGGAGGTCCTTCTTGCCGTCCGACTGGTACCAGACGGGCCTGCCGTCGGGCCGCGCCACCGGGCGCGGGTCGCCGAAGCCGCGCACGCCGCTGAGCGAGCCGAAGTAGTGGTCGAAGGAGCGGTTCTCCTGCATGAGGACGACGATGTGCTCCACGTCCTCGACCGAGCCCGTGCGGTGGTTCGCGGGCAGTGCGGCGGCCCGCTGGATGCTGCCGGACAGTGCGGTGAAGGCCGAGGTGGCGCCCGCGAGTTGGAGGAATCTGCGCCGGTTGACTTCAGGCATGGGAAGGAACCTCTCATCTCTGGCGCACGGGACGTCAGGGGCGTGACGGAAGGTGCGCGGTGCGAGTGTTCCAAGAGCGGCGAACGTCAGGGAAGGGCGTGATGGCGTCGACGTGAAAGTCGGCGGTACAGGCGAGAGCGGTCCCCCGACGCCTCCAACCGGCCCACAGCCCGGACCAGCCAGCGCCCCTGTGGGCCGTCATGGCCGGGCCGACGAGGCGTCGGCCCGGCCGCGGTGCGCTTGCGCCGGGCAGCAGCCGGCTTGCCCCGCCGCTGTGGGTGTCACGCCCCGGGTCGGCGAGCCGCCGCGGTCCGGGAGCCGAGCGCACTCATCGGTGTCGTCTGGGTCCGGGGCCGGAGCGGCCGTACTCGCCGGGCGGCTGACCCGGCGGATCGCGGTGCTGCGGGAGCCGGGGGTCGGGGCGGATCGGACGGGGCGGGGTCGGACCGGGTGTGCGACGGTTTGGGGCCGGGCCGCACGGTGCTGGTGCGCGGCCCGTGCGACCGGTGGCTCAGGTGTGCAGCCAGGCCGTCGTGTCCTGGGGCAGTCGGCCCTCCTCGTCCAACGGGCCGCTGGTGAGCAGGAGTTCGCTGTGCGCGGGCAGGTCGGCGGGGGCCGCGGCGAGGTTCACCACACAGGTGGCGCCCTGCGCGCGGGTGAAGGCGAGGACGCCCTCGGGGGCGGGCAGCCAGGTCAGCGGGCCGTGCCCGAAGGCGGCGCGCAGCCGGATCGACGCACGGTAGAGGGCGAGCATCGAGGCGGGGTCCCGCTGCTGCCGGTCCGCGGCGTGGCCGGCCCAGCCGGCCGGCTGCGGCAGCCACGGCTCCTGCCGGGATCCGAAGCCCGCGTACGGCGCCTCGGCCGCCCAGGGCAGCGGCACCCGGCAGCCGTCGCGGCCCGGGGCGGTGCCGCCGGAGCGGAAGTACATCGGGTCGTCGATGCGGTCGACCGGTATGTCCGCCTCGGGCAGGCCCAGTTCCTCGCCCTGGTAGAGGTAGACCGCGCCGGGCAGGGCCAGGGACAGCAGCGCGGCGGCCCGGGCGCGCCGGGTGCCCAGGGCGAGGTCGGTCGGGGTGCCGAACGCCTTGGCGGCGAAGTCGAAGCCGGTGTCGGCACGGCCGTAACGGGTGACGGTGCGGGTCACGTCGTGGTTGCACAGCACCCAGGTGGCCGGGGCACCCACCGGGGCGTGCTCGGCGAGCGTCGTGTCGATCGAGTCCCGCAGCCGCCCGGCGTCCCAGGGGCAGGCCAGGAAGGAGAAGTTGAAGGCGGTGTGGAGTTCGTCGGGCCGCAGGTAGCGGGCGAAGCGCTCGGGGTCGGGCAGCCACACCTCGCCGACGAAGACGCCGTCGTAGGCGTCGGCGACGGACCGCCAGGAGCGGTAGATGTCATGGAGTTCGTCGCGGTCGACGAACGGGTGCGGGTCCTGCCCCTCGGTGAGGTCGGGCAGCGCGGGGTCCTTGGCGAGCAGGGCCGCCGAGTCGATGCGGACACCCGCGACGCCCCGCTCGAACCAGAACCGCAGGATGTCCTCGTGTTCCTGACGGACCGCCGGGTGGGCCCAGTTGAGGTCGGGCTGCTCGGGCGTGAACAGGTGCAGGTACCAGTCGCCGTCGGGCAGCCGGGTCCACACCGGTCCGGTGGAGCCGGCGAACTGGGACGGCCAGTCGTTGGGCGGCAGTTCGCCGTCTTCGCCGCGCCCGGGCCGGAAGTGGAACAGTTCGCGCTCGGGGCTGCCCGGTGGCGCGGCGCGCGCGGCAAGGAACCAGGGATGCTGGTCGGATACGTGGTTCGGTACGACGTCGACGATGGTGCGGATGCCCAGTTCCCGGGCCTCCGCGATCAGCTTCTCCGCCTCCGCGAGGGTCCCGAAGGCCGGGTCGATGGCACGGTAGTCGGCGACGTCGTAGCCGCCGTCCTTCAACGGCGACAGGTACCACGGGTTGAACCACAGTGCGTCCACGCCGAGTTCGGCGAGATAGGGGAGCTTCGCGCGGACTCCCGCGAGGTCCCCGGTGCCGTCCCCGTCGCCGTCGGCGAAACTGCGCACATAGACCTGGTAGATGACGGCGGAGCGCCACCAGTCGGTCTGTTCGCGGGCCTGGGCGGGCTGTCCCACAGTACGTGCCTTTCTGTCGAGGGGGCCGTGTCAGCCGTTGGTGCTGCCGGCGCTGATCCCGGCGGTGATGTGCCGCTGGAAGACGAGGAACAGGGCGACCGTGGGAATGCCGGCGATCACCATGGCGGCGACCGGCGCGCAGATCGAGGCCACGCGAGGACCGGCAGCCGGATCGCGAGGGGGTCGTTGAGCAGGCTCGTGTGGATCAGCGGCAGATCGGCGACCGTAGCGGGGCAGGCGCGGCGGAAGCCGGTGCTTGACATCGGTGGACCCTCTGGACAGGAGTTGTGGCCGCCGCACACTCAATCACCGGTGACAGATCTTCGCAAGAGATTGCGCAGAATCTGTAATTACTCGACAGCACGACAGGATCTGTTGGATCTCAGGCACGCGGTGCTTGCGCGGTGGAGCCGCGGACCACCAGTTCCGGTTCGAACAGCAGCTCGTCGGCCGGTACGGAGGTGCCGCCGATCTGCGCGTTGAGCAATTCGACCGCGGCCCGGCCCATCGACTCGATGGGCTGGCGGACCGTGGTGAGCGGCGGTTCCGTGCAGTTCATCAGCGCGGAGTCGTCGTAGCCCACGACGGAGACCTGCCTGGGCACGTCGAGCCCCTTGCGCCGTGCGGCCCGTACGACACCCAGCGCGAGCGGGTCGCTGGCGCAGATGAAGCCGGTGACCCCGCGGTCGATCAGCTTGGCCCCGGCCGCGTGACCGCCCTCGATGGAGAAGATCGCCCGGGCCACGTGTGCGTCGGGCAGTTCGCCCACGAGGGCGCGGACGGCCGCTAGCTTGCGCGCCGACGGAACGTGGTCGCCCGGCCCGAGCACCAGGCCGATCCGCTCGTGCCCGAGGGAGGCCAGGTGCCGCCAGGCCTGCTCCACGGCGACCGCGTCGTCGCACGACACGCCGGGGAAACCGAGGTCGTCGATGGCCCCGTTGACGAGCACCACCGGGATGTTGCGGTCGGCGAGCCGCCGGTAGTGGTCGTGCGGCGCGTCCGCCTGAGCGTACAGGCCGCCGGCGAACACGACGCCGGAGACCTGCTGTTGCAGCAGCAGGTCGACGTAGTCCGCCTCGGAGACCCCGCCCTTGGTCTGGGTGCACAGCACCGGGGTGAGCCCGAGCTGGGCCAGCGCGCCCCCGATGGTCTCGGCGAACGCCGGGAAGATGGGGTTCTGCAGCTCGGGCAGGACGAGGCCGACGAGCCGGGCCCGTTCACCGCGCAGCTGGGTGGGCCGCTCGTAGCCGAGGACGTCGAGGGCGGACAGCACCGCCTGCCGGGTGGCCTCGGAGACTCCGGGCTTGCCGTTGAGCACCCGGCTGACCGTGGCCTCGCTGACCCCGACCTTCTTGGCCACTTCCGCAAGTCGTCGCGCCATGCCCGCAAGGCTAACGCAAGTCACGCAAGCCGCTTTCATAGGAGTCCCACGCGAACGCCCCGCCCCGCCGCGGGTGTGCAGCGCGGCCGCCGAGCAGGCCGCGCTCCGGCCGGGACTACAACTGCGGGTTGCCGGAAAGGAGTTGGTCTCCGGTGTCGGCTTCATCGCCGCGCCCGGCCTGCCGGACGACGTACCCGCCTGGCTGGAGTGGTGCAGACGACCACCGAGGGGGAGGTACGGCCGCTCGCGTTGTTGCTCGACCCGGAGCGGTCGGCGTACACGGACCACACACACGGGTACTGGTTCGCGCTGCCCCGGGACACCGGGCTGTGGGCCGTGGTCGGGCCGTACGTCGACCACCTCTGCTCCGACGAGTACGTCCTCACCCTGTCCGCGCCGGTGGCCGACCGGTTGGCGGGCGTGGCCGCGGCCGACGTGTGCCCGCGCGACGTCGAGGCCGCCGCGCTCCCCCTGCTGCGCCGGCCTCCGCGGACCCGGCCCATCTGGGCGGACCCCTCATCAGGGGGCTCGACTTCGCGGCCGCCCTGGAGCGGGCGCGGGCCGAGCGGTACGTCGCGACACGGCTGGTGCCCTGCCGTGACGTGCCACTGGTGCCGGCCGTGACGGCGGACGGCGTGAGGATGGGTTGAGCCGCCGGACGGCGTGAGGGTGGGTTGGGCCGGCGCCTGGTAGACCCGCCCGGCGCCGTCGGCGACCTGAACGCCGGCGGTGCCGGGTCAGGGCTCCGGGGTGGGTACGACGGTCAGATGGGTGGCCGTGCGGGGGGCGCGGCGCGGGCGGCGCGCGGTGACCGCCGGGCGGCGGGAGTCGCGCAGCACGAGCGTGAGACGGGTGTAGCCCAGTTCCCGGAGGGTCTTCGGGGTGTCGTTCACGATCCGGCAGTCGGTGGCGCCCCAGCGCGGGTCCGGGTGCAGCAGCGGGCGGATCGCGCCGTCGTGCTCGGCGGCCCCCTCGCCGACCGCGCGGATCCAGTGCGGCAGGCCCTGCCGGAAGGCCGCCTCCATGATCGGGTCCTGGGCGATCTCCCGGCGGATCGCCTGGAGTCCGTGGTCATGGGCGTACCGCTCCAGGGCGCACTTGAACTGGGCCAGCATCGGCAGGCCCCAGCTCGACTCGTGCTCCCTGAGGACCGTGCCCGCGTCGGGGTGGAACAGGACGAAGCGGAGGAAGTTGTCACCGGGCATGGCCGTGGGATGCGGGCCGATCCCGCGGAAAAGCGTCTCGAATGCGCCGTTGGTGAGGACCACGTCCCAGCGGCGGTCCACGACGAGGGACGGGAACGGGACCGATTCGAGGAGTGTGGCGTAGTCCTGGAGGTACGCCTGGGCCTCGCGGCTCTCGGGGACCGGCCGCGGCGTCGGCCGCTTCCCACCTGCCTGATATGCCATCGGGAGGTCACCCCTCTTGCCTATGCGGCCTTCACGCGGCGATGTGATCCTGCTGCCCCGACGACAGCCATGTCAACTATCGTGGCATTTCGGGGCCATTGACGGCTGAAATTGGCCACAGTTGTGGCGAGACCTGGATGTGGGTTCGAGGCACGGGCTACCCTCCGGGAAGTTCACGGCAATCTCTGGTGACAGGGCACTGAATCCCTTGAGAGACGTAGGAGTTCTGTCGGTGACGGATGGCTACGAGGATCCGGGCGCCGCGGCGACCGCCCAGCTGCCGGCCGTCGTCGCCCGCGTCACCGCGCTCGCCGACCGGCTCGGCGTGCCGCACCCCGAAGTCTTCGACGTCGGGCGGCTCTCCGTCGCCTGCGGCGTCCCCGAGCCCGTCGTCAGGGCCCTGCTGAGCGGCCGGTGCGCGGGCGAACCCGATGTGCAGGCCCGCTTCCTGCAACGCCTGGACCTGTTGCGCCGCACCCGGCTCAAACCCAACGGACGCAAGTACACCCAGCAGGAGATCGCCGACGGCGCGGGCATGTCCCGGCAGCAGGCCGGCGCCCTCATCAACGGCGACCGCCGGCCCACCATGGAGCACTGCGACGCCCTCCAGCGCTTCTTCCGCGTGCACGCCGGATTCCTCACCGCGGAGGACCCCGAGGCCGTCGCGGGCGCCCTCCAGCGCGCCGAGCAGGAACTGCTGCAAAAGCTCGCCGACCGCGAGCGGCAGGCGGCCGAGGCCGCCGCGGACCCGCTGGAACGGCTGCTGCAGGACCACGGCGTGCGGGGCATCGCCTGGCGCGCCGCGCAGCTGCCCACCGACCAGCACCGGGACAAGGTCGCCGAGTGGCTGGACATGCTCCTGGAGAGCGTCAAGCGGCCCGAGTCGTGAGCCGGGGGAGGAACGTGGGCATCGGCAAGGACATGCGGCGGCTGTGCGGGGCGCTGATCGGAGAACTGACACTGCCCGCGCCTGCCCGTCCGCAGGACCTTTACACCGCGCTGTGCGATGCGATGAGCCGCCGCCGCGGCCGCCCCGTCCACTTCCGTACGGCCGTCTTCCCGGCCGGGACGGCCAGCGGGCTGTGGCTGGACATGACGGACCAGGACCTCATCGTGATCGAGGAACGCACCGCGCCCGGCCACCAGTTGGTGATCCTCGGCCATGAGCTGTGGCACATGCAGGCCGGACACCGCGGCCACGTGGTCGGCGGCGCGGCCGTGACCGCACGGCTGCTCGGCGACGGCGACAGCCTCGGCGACGCCGGCCGGGCCGCCCTCCAGGCGGCGGTGCACCGGGTCGCCGCACGCACCCGTTTCGACCTCCACGACGAGCGCGAGGCCGAGACCTTCGGCCTGCTCCTCGCCAGCAAGTGCCGTACGTGGCTGACGGGTTCGGCGCTGCGCGGCCCCGTGCAACGCGACCACCTGGCGGGCCGGATCGAGGCGTCCCTGGGCTACCGCGGCCCGCAGGGCTGACCCCACCGCCGCACGGCCCGCGGCGGGTCCCACCGAGGTTCCGGCTCGGCCGAGCGGGCGACAACGGGTGTGGCCGGACGGCGTTGTCAGTGGTGGACGGCAAGCTGGAGGGGCGCCGCCGCCACGCGCGGCGTACGCGCCGTCCTGGCGCGGGACCGCAGAGCCGACCCGGGGAGAGCCGACCGATGCCCACCGCCGTACTGACCGACCGCGAGCGCACCGCCGTACAGGCCTATCTCCGGCTGCTCCATACGGTGCGCGCGGCCTTCGACGGCCCACCGGACGGCGGCCTGCCGTTCCTGGTCCCACCCCATGTGCTCGCCGAGGCGGAACAGGCGATGACGGACGCGGGGCTCGCCGGCAACGAGGAGGCGTTCTTCCGGCTGCTGCACACCTGGTGCCCGCGGCCCTGAGGAGCGGCGGCGCCCGCGCCGCGCGGGTCGCGGCCCGCCGGGCGTCTCGGTGACACCGCCCGCCGTCCGGACCGGCGTCGACGGCGGGCGTCCGGACGGCGGGTTGCGGGTTGCGGGTTGTGCAAGAACCGACACCCGGCATGGGGGAATCCGTAACACGCGCGTTGCAGACGGGCCTCCGGAAAGCCGTATGATCGCCCCAACATCACCGTCCCGATCTCCCTCGGCACGGGCGGTTCGGTGTCCCTCCCACCACCTTGCCCGGGCACGGGCCGCTGCGCCCTGCCCGAAAACCCCGAAAGGCGGCCTGCATGCTCTCTCGCGTACGCGTCTGGCTCAACCGCACGTACGCGGAGAACGTGTTCTTCGTGGATCAGCTGCGCAGAAATCCGAGCGACCGCGCGGTCGAGATCCATGCCACGCACGGGGACGCCGACTCCCCCGTGCTCGCCGCCGCCGACACCGCCGACCTGGAACCCGAGGGCCTGTCCCCGGCCGGGTACGTCGAGTACGCGCTGGACCAGTGCGCCCGGCGCGGCATCGACGTGTTCGTGCCCCGGCTGCACCAGGCGGCGATCGTGGCGCACCGCGCCGAGTTCGAGGCGGCCGGTACGGCGCTGCTGGCGCCGACCCCGCAGGCGATCGCCGTCTTCGAGGACAAGGCGACCGCCTACGAGGCGGTCCGCTCGGTGGGGGTGCCGGTGCCCCCGTTCCAGCGGGTCCGGACGGCCGACGAACTCATCGCCGCCGTCGAGGAGTTGGAGGCGGGCGGGCACACGGCCTGCTTCAAACCGGCCGCCGGCGCCGGCGGGGTGGGCTTCCGTGTGATCACCCGCAGCCCCTTCTCGCTGCTGCACCTCGGCGGGTTCCCCGGGCCCTACATCCAGTTGGACCTGGTCGTCTCGGCGCTCCGCCGGGCCGACCAGCCGGTGGACTGGCTGGTGATGCCGCGCCTGGAGCAGCCGGAGGTGTCCGTGGACTGCCTGACCGGGCCGGACAACCGGGTCCGGCTGGCCGTCGGCCGCACCAAGAACGGCCGCCGTCGCGGGTTCACGCTCCAGGAGCAGTGGCTTGAGCCGGCCCGGCTGATCGCCGAGGGCTTCGGGCTGCACCATCTGTCCAACATCCAGTTCCGGATGTACGGCGACCGGCCGGTGCTGCTCGACGTCAACACCCGGCCCGCGGGCGGCCTGTACCAGCTGTCCCTGTGCGGCATCAACGCCCCTTGGGCGGCGGTGCAGTTGGCGCTCGGGGAGGATCCCGGCCAGATCGTGCCGCCGTTCCTCGGGCAGGACTACACGGTTATGTCGGGGCCGCGTCCGGTGCGGGCCGTTCCGGTCGACCGGCAACGGCCTGAGGAGACCGAGCCGTTGCCTCCGGCGGTTTCCGCGGCCGTGGCACTGCCGCTGGGCTGAGCACGCGGTTCCCTGCGGGGCGGGGCGGTAGCGCTCCGGCGGTGGGGGTGTCAGCGGGGTCCGGCGGGTGCGGCTGGGTTGTGGTTGCTCGCGCAGTTCCCCGCGCCCCCTGACGGGGCCCGCCCGATCCTGGTGGGGTGCGGGGCGTAGTGGGTGGTTGTGGGAAGTCTCCGGAGATGGGAAGTCTCCGGAGAGCGGGGCCGGACGGCGCTTACTTGAGGTAGGCCAGGCCGGGATGGACCTCGGTGTATCCCTCCACCAGCCTGCGGGCCACGTTGACCGAGTCGACCAGCGGATGCAGCGCGAACGCCGTCACGGCCCGCGCCCGGGAGCCGGACTCGGCGGCGGACAGTACTTCGCGCTCGACCGCCTTGACGGCGCAGACCAGGCCGGTGGCGTGCGTGGGCAGCGGGTCGACGGCGACCGGGTGGGCGCCGTTCGCGTCGACCAGGCAGGGCACCTCGATGACGGCCTCGGCGTCCAGCACGGACAGGGTGGCGCGGTTGCGGACGTTGAGGATCAGGGTGGTGCGTTCGTCCCGGGCGATGGCCCGCATCAGGGCGAGGGCCACCTTCTCGTACCCGCCGGACAGATCGTCGGCGTCGCGCTCGCCCGCGCCCGCCGTCTCCCGGTTCTCGGCCATGTACGTCGCCTCGCGCTCGGCCCGGGTGTGTTCCCAGGCCGCGAGGGCCGCGGTGGCCGGGTCCTTCGCCCGTGCGTAGAAGCGGGCCTGCTGGTCGCGGAGGAAGGCGCCGCGGGTCTGCCGGGCCTCCTGGTAGGCGCGGACGGTCTCCCGGTTGAAGTAGTAGTAGTGCAGGTACTCGTTGGGGATCGCGCCCAGCGACCTGAGCCAGTCGGCGCCGAACAGCTTGCCCTCCTCGAACGAGCCGAGCAGCCGGGGGTCGGCGAGCAGGCGCGGGAGTTCGTCGCGTCCGGCGACGCGCAGGCCGCGCACCCAGCCGAGGTGATTGAGGCCGACGTAGTCGATCCACGCCTGCCGCGGGTCGGCGCCGAGCACACGGGCGATGCGCCGGCCGAGGCCGACCGGTGAGTCGCAGATGCCGATGACGCGGTCGCCGAGGTGGCGGGACATCGCCTCGGTGACCAGGCCGGCCGGGTTGGTGAAGTTGATGACCCAGGCGTCCGGGGCCAGCCGGGCCACCCGGCGCGCGATGTCCACGGCGACGGGGACGGTGCGCAGGCCGTAGGCGATGCCGCCCGCGCCGACCGTCTCCTGGCCGAGGACGCCCTCGGCGAGGGCCACCCGCTCGTCGTCCGCCCGGCCCGCGAGGCCGCCGACGCGGATCGCGGAGAAGACGAAGTCGGCGCCGCGCAGCGCCTCGTCGAGGTCGGTGGTGGCGCTCACCTCGGGTGCGCCGGGCACCCCGGCGGCCTGTTCGGCGAGCACCCGGGTCACCGCGGACAACCGTGCGGCGTCCAGGTCGTGCAGTACGACACGGGTGACCCGGCCCGGTGCGCGGTCCGTCAGCAGCGCCCCGTACACGAGCGGCACCCGGAATCCTCCGCCGCCGAGAATCGTGAGTCTCACACCGTCACCTCTTTCGCCATCAGCACCTCGACCCCGGCATCCTGCAACGCGGAGCGGGTCACCGTGTCCACCGGCGCGTCGGTCACCACCAGGTCCAGGTCCTCCGCGCCGCAGACCTTCGCCGTTCCCGTGCCGGGGAACTTCGCCGCGTCGGCGAGCAGCACGATCTTGTCACCCGCCCCGATCATGGCCCGCTTGACCGGCACCTCGACCAGCGTCGTGTCCATCACCTGGCCGCCCGGCCGGATTCCGCTGGTCCCGAGGAAGAGCCGGCCGGCGTGCAGTCGGCGCAGGTTGTCCTCGGTGAGGATGCCGACCAGGGAGCGGTACTCGCGGCGCGCCATGCCGCCGAGCAGCACCGACCGGCCGTCCCGGACGAGCGCCGCGGCGCGCTCGGCCATGGCGTCCTTGGCGGGCAGGCGCACCTCGGCGACCTCGGCGAAGGGCTTCTCGCCCGCCTCGGCGACGGCGCCGCCGTGCACCCGGGTGAGCAGGCCGTCCTCGTCCGGTTTGAGCAGGTCGCGCCGGATGGTGGCGGGGCTCACGCCCAGCTGCTCGGACAGATCGGTCACGGCCGCGGGACCGCCGGAGCGCAGGGCCCGCAGGCCGCGTTGACGTCGTCGTTCTGCCGGCACGACGCGCACAGTACTCGTCATCTTCAATCGTTTCCACGCGCAGTGCTGCTCGGACATCGAGCACGTCGCCCTGCGCGTGGCCCCGCCCGGCCCGGCCTTCCCCGGCGTCCCGGGGCGTCGTGCCGCGGCGCGCCCCGGGACGGGACTACGTGGCTGGAAGGCAGACAAGCACACGCTCTGTCAGAGGTGCACTCCGCTCGTCATGTGTCACGCCACGCCTCTCAGCTCTTCCTCCGCCCCCTCGGCGTTCGGAGTTCAGGCCCGAACAACGGGCAGGTCGATATAGCAACCGGCGAGGCCACGACGAAAGTTGAGGAGAGGCGGCGCGCCGTCGGCGGGCACATGGGCGAACCTGGTCTTGTTGCTCCCGGCGAGACATACCCTCAGGCGGTACCCCTTCGGGAGCCGAGCGGAGATGGGCTGCAAGGCGAAATCCAAGGTGGCGGGCTTGCCCGGAGTGAGTGGTTCGGCGTCGCGTTCCAAACAACTGTGCTGAGGTCCCAGCGCGTCGAAGGGGGAGTCGGCCCACACCTTCCGGTGCAGGGCGCGCAGCTGGCCTTCGGTGAGATAACAGGACACTCCGTCCGGCCTCACGGCTTCGAGGTACACGAAGAAGTTTCCGTCCTCGCGGGTGGAGGTGATGTTCAGGTGGACGACGGGATGTCCGGTGATCTCAAGGTCACGCGTCAGCGGCTCGCTGGTGTACGCAAGCCGAGCGGCGTCGAACTGTCGCCGATCTCCATAGTTCACTTTTGTACTGCTGGTGCTGGTCCATCGGTCGGCGGGGACATCCCCCAGTTCGGGGTCGACCTGGAACGAGTCGAAGCCCGTCTTGCCAGGCGAGGAAGTCAGGCGGAAGCCGCTTGCCATGTACCAGCGGCGGCGGATGGCCGGAGGCGGCCACGAGCGGGTCCATTTCCACGCGCCCTCCCCGAGAGTGTAGTAATGGAGGACCTTGCCTTGCTCACGGGCGGCCTGGCCGTTGAGGCACAAGTCCGCGAAGTGCATGACATTTGCCTTCTGTGTCGCCACTGTTGGAAGGATCGCCTCGTTGTCAGGACGGAGGGGGTCATACGGCTTGTCGTAGCCATGGGGCCACGGGCCGATGATCACGCTCATCGGATTTGACATCTGCACGAAGCGGCGGGCCGCCCCTTCCGGCGTGGCGGCATCGAACCAGCCGGCCCAGTACTGGGTTGGGGTGCCGGAGCGAGAGGCCTTGTCCGCGAATTCCTGGATGTACCCCTCAAGCAGGGAGGCTCCTGCCCAGGTTGTGGGCCGATCGTCTCGGAACGTTATCTGCTTCAAACCCTCCCAGAGAGGGGCTGCTGTGTGCTCACGCACGGCTGCCTCGAGGTCCGCCTCGCCGTCCGCTCCGACGGGACGAACTCCCGGGGAGCCGATATTGTGGTCCTGGTCGTAGATTCCTTTGCTCCAGGCCGGCCAAGTGACGGTGCTGGGCACTCCGTTGGGGAAGATGGTTTCATAACCGTCGTAGTCGTCAGACTCCGGGATGATGCCTTTCAATGCCGGATTGCCGTGCACCGCCATGAATTCCGCCATGTTGCCGGGGGAGGAATGGCCGTAGCCGACCACGCTGCCCGTGGACCAGGGCTGTGCGGCGATCCAGTCCAGCACTTCGCTGAAGTCCTTTACTTGAGCGAGTGAACGCTCATGGAGCGACACCCCGAATGAAGCGCCGGTGCCGCGACAGTCTCCCACCACCACGGCATACCCGTGTGGAACGAACAGTTCGGCCATCGAGTTTGACGGCTGACCCTTTCTGCCGCGCCAGTAGCGCGTCATCACCAGAATGGTGCCGCGCTTGGTGTTGGCGTCGTCACCCGCTGGGCGGACGATATCCAAGGCGATCTTCACGCCGTCGCCCATCGTCACATAAACCGATTCCAGAGGGCCGACTTTATGCGGCAACGTAGCTTCGCCACGGAGATCGAATCGGAAAATGGAGTCTGGCGTGGGTGTCGCTGTGTTTGGCGCGTCTGCCGCGTGGGCGACATTCCTCGGCACAAGGAGCGTGCCGGACGCGGCGACCGCGCTGCCTCGAAGCAGCCAGCGGCGAGAGATGCTCATACGGTTCTCCTAGGTTGAGACGGGATTGCCGTGACGGTGGAGCCCCTGCTGTGCCGATGGGGACTTGTCGCGCTCCAGAGCCGTTGATTCGGTGGTAAATGCCCACGCCGGTTGACGTGAGGAATTCCATTCCGGTTTGCAATGTCCGGGAATGGGGGCACTGATTGGACTAGCTGTTGACGTAGCGGCGGTGAACGCGCGGACGATACATTCCGGTGACGATCTCGTAGTCGATGGTGCCCGCCGCATCCGCCCAGTCATGAGCGGTAGGCACTCCCTTCGCGCTGCCGAAGAGGACAACTTCGCTGCCGATCGGCGGACGGTCGTCGCCGCAGTCGACGACCAGCTGGTCCATGCACACGCGTCCGACCACGTTCCTCAACTCGCCGTCGAGCCACACCGACATACGGCCCGAGAGCGCGCGCGGTACGCCGTCCGCGTAGCCCACAGGGACCAGGGCCAGGGTGGTCTCGCGCTCGGCGGTCCATGTGCTCCCGTAGGAGACGGATTCACCCGGTGGGATCGTCTTGGTCAGCACGACGCTCGACCGGAATGTCATTGCGGGCCGCAGGGCGGCGGTGTGTCCGCGCACGATCGGGTCGAGTCCGTAGACCGCGATGCCGACCCGGACGACATCGAAGTGGAGGTCTGGCCGGGTGAGGGTTGCCGCCGAGTTCGCGATGTGCCGTTTCGGGTCGAGGCCGGCGGCACGGGCCACTTGGTACGCCTCTTCGAACCGCCGGGCCTGGAGGTGGGTGACCGGGTGGTCGGTCTCGTCAGCGCAGGCCAGGTGGGACCAGATGGCCACGGTCTGCACCGCTGGTTCCGCCGCGGCCGCTCTGGTGAGCTGCGGCCACTGTTCGGGCGGGCATCCGTTGCGCCACAGTCCGGTGTCGACCTTCAGATGGATGCGCGCGGTGAGATTCGACCGGCGCGCGGCGCGCGCGATGACCTCGAGTTCGTCGAGTGAGCTGACGGATACGTCGATGTCTTCGGCTATCGCTCGGCCGATGTCGGCGGTGGAGGTCTCCAGCCAGCTGAACAGGCGTGCGGAGACCCCGTGTTCGCGCAGTTCGAAGGCGCCGGCCAGATCGCACGTGCCCAGCCAGGTGGCGCCTGCGGCCAAGGCTGCCTCCGCCACCGGCAGCAGCCCGTGACCGTACGCGTCCGCCTTCACGACGGCCATGGTGGCTGCCCCGTTTCTCCTGGCGAGCGCGGAGAGCAGGGCGACGTTGTGCCGGATTGCGGCCAAGTCGATGACGGCCTCGGCGCGAGGAGGCCGCTCATCGGTCTGCGGCGTGCTGTGGAGGGTCTTCCGCCGGGTTCTCATCGACGTCAGTGCCTGTTCCGTCTCATCGCTGTCGGCGATGGGCGACAGCGTCGAACTCGACCTTGACCGCGCCACGGAACCTGCTCACTTCGACGGTCGTTCGCGCCGGTGCACCGTCGCGGCACACCACTTCGGTGTAGACCTCGTTGAGCGTCGGCAGCTGATCGATGTCCGCGACGTAGCCGTTGACCTTCACCACCGTCGACCAGTCGGCGCCCGCCGCTTCGAGATACGTTTCGAGATTGCGCAATGCAGCGCGGACCTGGGTTGCGAAGTCGTCCGCCACACTGCCGTCGGACTCGATCGGCAGGGCACCGCTCGTCCAGACCAACTCGCCGAGTGCGACCCCGGCCGAGTAGGGGGCGTTCTGGGGGGTGGAGTCCAGTTGGATGAGCTCGCGCACGAGCCCGGGTTCAGCCGTCATCGTTCAATTGCCCTTTCGTATCGGCTTGGGCCCTATGCCCTGGCCTGCCGGTCCGTTGACGGATCGGATGGTGTCGGCTCGGTGTTCAGAGCTGGTAGGTGCGGAAGTCCGCGGTGCACGGATTGCCGATCGCCACATGAGCGCGGCGTTCCTCGCAGTCGAAGACCACGGACGCGGCAGTGATCGACGGCTGCCGGTCGTTCACATGGCAGCAGACCGAGTACGGGTCACCGCGGTGGTCGGCAAGCAGCGCGGCGATCTCGTCGAGAGAGTCGCCTTCGAGGTGTTCCAGGAGTTCGCCGGCGCGCGTGTACCGGGCATGCGACGAGACGGGCACGTTCGGCAGGTCTTCCTCGCCTGCGATTCGGCTGTTCACCGCGTGATTGGTGTGTACCCATCCCCGGCCGGTCCGCGGGAGGTGAACGGGCTGCGGTCGGTCGGCGGACACCTCGATCAGGTCGGCGCCCGCAGGGTCGCCCACCAGGTAGGTCCGGCCACCGACGCCACCGTGCTCCGTCAGCTTGCGGAGCCCGTCGGCCCGGCTGCACTCGGCCAGGATGATGCGCCGCATCACCTTGCTGGGAACGCCGATGCGCAGGCGGCGGGTGAACAGGTCGGCGTTGACGAGGGCCACGCCGGCCTCGTTCATGCCGTTCCATCCGATGCCGCCGGGCGAGGCCAGGACCAGCGTCCTCAGGGTGTCCGGTCCGTGGTGCAGGTGGGGCCGGAGGGCACGGTGCATCTGGGTGCGCAGGGCGCTTGACGAGGAGAGGTTGGAGTCCCAGTTCTGCGCGACGACCGGGCCACGGCCGGGGCGGGAAATGCCGACGACTGTGCAACCGCCGGCGCCCACGGCGGCCTGCTTCGCGAAGTCGAGGGCCTCGAAGACGTTGATCTGGACGACTTCGGCGAGTCGGCAGTCGGCTCCCTCCGCGATGCCGGACAGTTCCTCGGCGATCGCCGGCGCGGCGGTCCGCGTGGCCTGCCACCACGGGGCGACGTCGTCTTCGGTGACGCCGTTCAGCGTTGTCGCGATGCGCTCTTGGATGACGTCACGCAGTGCTTCTCCGTGGGCGCGGCCCCGCTCTCGAGCCGTTCCGGTGAGTTCCAGTATGTCGTTCACTGCAGTCCTGTATCTGTGCGGGCGTGCGGGCAGTTTCGCCGGTTCACACTCTGCGCTTCGTCCGGTTCGCGAAGCGCGTCAGGCGGAAGGGATCGAGGCAGGGCTGGTGCTGCCGGTGGGCGATTTCCTGGGCCGCGAGTGCTCCTGTGAGGGGGCCCAAGGTGATGCCCAGGGTTCCGTGCCCTGTCGCGAGGTAGAGGCCCTCGTGGCCGGGGGCCGGTCCGATGACCGGCAGATCGTCGACTGAGGTGGGACGGTGGCCGGCCCATTCGATGTCGATGTCGGTCGGGCGCCAGTCCTGGAGGTAGCCAAGCCCTTGGCGTACGACCATGTCGAGCCGCTTGCGGTCGAGTGTGCTGTCGCGACGCCCGAGGTCGAACGTTCCGGACAGCCGCACTGTCTTTCCGAAGGGCGAGCAGGCCACCATGTTCTCGTAGAGCTTGAGCGGGTGTGACGGGACCGTGCCTTCGCCGCGGGCGGTCATGCTGGTGCCCTTGGCGGCTTCCAGCGGGACCGTCACCCCCAGCGGCCGTAGCAACGCCCGTGAGGGGTAGCCGGCCGCCACGACGACCTGGTCGCAAGGGATCGCCCGGCCATCGGCCGTGACGACCGTCCACCGGCCCCGTCCGGAGGAAGCGAGCCGGACGACTCGCTCATGCTCGACGATCTGCCCGCCCCCCGCCAGGATCGCCTTCGCGAGACCGTCGGTCAGCGTCTCGGGGCGTACATGGCGCTCACTTTCCAGGTGCATCACGCCGGCCATGTCGCGACGGATGGCGGGGTCGAAGTCAGCTGCGTCCGAGCCGCGGTGCACGCTGACCTCACCGTCGTAGCCCAACGACCGTATCCTGGCCAGCAGTTGCGCGTAGTGGTCGAGGTTGTGCGGCTGCTTGAAAACCACCGCGAGGCCGGCGGTGTACTGATCGAAACCGACGCCTCGTTCAGCCAGAGAGTCGAAGTGCCGGATGGCTCGACGGGAGAACGCCTGTAGGGAAGCGGTGGCCTGCTCGCTGCGTGCCTTGGAGCTGGCGCGAAGGAACTGGAACACCCATGTGGCGAACCCGGGTTCGGCGTGGGGTCGCATACGGGCCGGGCCCTCGGCGCTGGTGAAGCTGCGCACCGCGTCCCGTACGGCACCGGGGGCCGCTCGGGGAGTCGACAGAAACGGGGTGACCCATCCCGCGTTCCCCGCGGAGCCGCCGGCGCCGACGGCTCCGGCGTCCACGACGGTGACCTCGTGTCCGACGTCGGTCAGCTCGTAGGCGCAGGAGAGCCCGATGACTCCCGCTCCGATAACGGTGATCTTCAGTGTTCCCACCTTGCCTGGTTGTCATTGATCTGCCGGACTGCCGATCGTCCGCCGGGATGCGCGGGAGCGTCCGGCTGATCGATCTGCTCGACGACGAGTGCGGCTGAGCGCGCCGGCTCCTGCTCGTCTGTGTCAGCCAGCAGAGAGACGTTCTTGGTCTCCCTGATCTGCAGGACGGCGATCACGGAGATCACGGCGATGACGGTGATGTACACGGCGGGTGCCAGCCCGCTGCCGCTCTGGGACACGAGCCAGGTCGCCACGAAGGGCGCGGTCCCGCCGAAGAGCATGTACGCGAGGTTGTAGCTCACCGAGGCCGAGGTGTACCGCACCCGGGTCGGGAACATCTCCACGAGCAGCAGGCTGGTCACCGCGGACGTGCCGGCCTGTGCGACGGCGATGATCGCCTGAGCCCCGAGGAGCGCACCGACCGTCCCCTGCTGTGCCAGAAGGAAGGCCGGGATGGTGAGCGCGGCGAACGCGAGACAGGAACCGAGCATGATCGGCTTGCGTCCCACACGGTCCGCCAGGACTGCGAAGACCGCGATGAACACCACGAGCAGCAACAGGGCGGCCATGTTCGTCAGGAGCGCGGTGCCCTTGCTCAGCTCGACCTGTTCCTGGAAGTACGACGGCAGATACGTGGCGAGCATGTAGTACCCGACACTGTTCGTCATCAGAAAG
This sequence comes from Streptomyces sp. NPDC001508, assembly GCF_040298665.1. Taxonomy (NCBI): domain Bacteria; kingdom Bacillati; phylum Actinomycetota; class Actinomycetes; order Kitasatosporales; family Streptomycetaceae; genus Streptomyces; species Streptomyces sp. NPDC001508. Next base: position 10,394 of record NZ_JBEPAP010000034.1, on the reverse strand, counting down.
CCGAGCAGCAGCAGAATCGGCTTGCCCTGGGTCCGCAGGCTCTCCCGCAGAGGGGCAGCGGCCACCTTGCCCTCGGCCTGCACCTTGCGGAACGCGGGGGTGTCCTCCACATTGCGCCGGACGAAGAGACCGATCAGTCCGAGCGGCCCGGCGATCAGGAAGGGCACACGCCAGCCCCAGGACTCGAAGTCCGACGCGGAAAGCGAGGCCGACAGCAGGGCGGTGAGGCCCGCCGCGGCGATGAACGCCAGCGTGGTACTCATCGGCAGCGCGCTCGCGTAGGTGGCGCGCTTGTTGGCGGGAGCGTGCTCGATCACGAAGGAGGAGGCCCCCGCGTACTCGCCACCCGCTGAGAAGCCCTGGACGCAGCGCACCAGAACGAGCAGTGTCGGAGCGAGCAAGCCGATCTGCTCGTGTGTCGGCAGCAGGCCGATCACGAACGTCGACGCGGACATGATGACGATGACCGTGACCAGCGTGCGCTGCCGGCCGGCCCGGTCGCCCAGCTTGCCGAAGAACAGCCCGCCCAGCGGCCGCAGCAGGAACGACACGCCGAAAGCGCCGAACGTCGCCAGCAGGGACAGGGCGCGGTTGTCCGAGGGGAAGAACACCGTGGCGAGCGTCGTCGCGAGATACCCGTAGACCCCGTAGTCGAACCACTCGACGAAGTTGCCGATTCCGCCTCCGGCGACAACTCTTCTCAGCATCGAGCGATCCGTCTCGGCCGTCACCTCCGCACCGTTTCTCATCGCTGTACCCTCCTTCGATCTGGTTGCTTCGTAGTTGCTTGTTCAGCTCTGCCGACACACGTGTCATGGAGTGCCGGCTCGGCTGTGGATGCGTCCCGACGCCACAGCGGCACGCACGTCACCGGACGAAGAGCTCCCGGTCGAAGTCGGTGATGATCTCGTGACCGTTCTCGGTCACGAGCACGGTCTCACTGAAGGCCAGCCCATGGGCCTGGGTCAGCATGTGGAAGACCATCCCCGACTCCAGGGTCCAGCCGGCGCCGGGCATGAACTCGCGGGTGAACTCGCCTGCCATCGGCCTGAAGAGCACACCGAGCCCGTAGCCCACGCGGTTCTGGTAGTTGTCGAGGATGCCCTCTTTCATGACCGGGAGGCGGCAGGCATCGTCGATCTGCGAAGCCGTCACGCCCGGGGCCATGCGCGAAATGCCGTCGTCCTGGGCGTTCCTGAGCACGTCGGCGATGCGCTTCTGGTCGTCGGTGGGCTCGCCGACGATCGTGGTCCGCATCAGCCTGCCCCAGTAGTGCTTCTCGACACCGCTGAGTTCGAACTTGACGGGATCGCCGACTTCGAGCCGTCGATCGGTCCAGGTGCTGTGCAACCAGGCGGCCTTCTCGCCGGAGCCGACCACACCGGCGAGGTGGTCCTCGCTGCCGCCTCGGGCCTGGCCACCGGCGATGGCGGCCGCGAGGTGGAGCTCCGGGACTCCGGCGGCAATCGCATCGATGCCGGCCCGCATGCCCGCCTCCGCCGCACGAGCGCCGCGACGGATGTACTCGATCTCCTGCGCGGACTTGACCAGTCGTACGTGCTCGGCGATGAGCGGTTCCTTGACCAACGTCGCGTCGGGAAGCAGACGCTGGAGGGTCTGGAACCTGTCGACGGTCAGGTTCCAGGCATGCTGATCGACACCGATCCGGCCACCGGCCAACCCCATGGCGTCGAGGACCTTCTTGGTTGTCCCGATGGGCTGTTCGTCCGTGTCCGCGTACGACACCCGGGCCGTCCAGACCGTCGCCTCCACGGGCGGACGCTCCATCTCCCGGAACACGAGCACCGGCTCGCCCTCCAGCGGAACGATCAGCGCGTGATACGCGAAGTATCCGCTGTGGCCGAGGTCGAGCCCTGACAGGTGGCAGAGGGTGTCCGGCAGGTGCAGCACCAGGACCGGGAGATTCGCCCGGTCCATACCGGCCCGGACCTTCGCCAGCCGCTCGTCGTACTCGGCGAGCGAGAACGCGAGGGTCTCAGGGGCAGTTCGTCGTTCGATGTTCGCCACCGGAGCTCCTAGTCGCCATCTTTGACAGTTGCCATATGTGAAACACTGTCTTACTATTGCGAACGTTACGACGGGCATAATGGGCTGTCAATAGAAAGGGCGGTGGTAGCGGTGCCAAACGGTGGGGGTTCCACGGACGGCTTGGCAGGCCCGCGTTTGTCATCGACACTTCAGCAGGGGATCCGCGTACTACGCGCGCTGGCCAGCGCCGACGATCCGTTGCTCGGCGTCAACGAGGTCGCACGACGCATCGGCACACACAAGAGCACCGTCTCGCGGCTCGTGGCGACACTTGAGCACGAAGGTCTGGTCGAGAAGGAACCACTCAGCGGCCGGTACAGGCTGGCGGCCGGAGTCGTCGCACTGGCCTGGCCCCTGCTCGCCAACTCCGACATTCGAAACAGCGCGCGGCCCTATCTGGAGGAACTCGCCAAGACGGCCAGGGAGACCGCGGGCCTCGCGGTGTGGAACCAGGAAGAGGCGGTCAACCTCGACCAGGTCCTGGGCCCGGGCGCCGTCATGCATATGGCCACCGTCGGCGCGCGCATGGCCGCCCATTCCACCGCGTCGGGCAAGGTCTTCCTCGCGTTCGCCTCCGATGCCGAACGCGAGCGGATACTGAGCAGGGGTTTGCCTCGCAAGACCGCCAGGACCATCGTCGAGCCGGGCCCTCTTCTCGCGGAGCTGGCGAAGGTGCGCGAGTGCGGCTACGCGGTCAATGACGGCGAGGACACAGATGACGCGGTGGGAATCGCCGCCCCCGTCTACGGCCTGCACAACAGCCTGGACGCGGTGGTGTCGGTGACAGCACCACGGTTCCGGGCACCAGCCGAGCGGATTGTGGAACTCGGACAACTGGTGGCACGCACTGCCGCCGAACTCTCCGAGCGACTGGGAAGCACGGCCTAGACATGGCCTGGACAGTGGCCGTGCCACGCCGCTCCGGTCGGCCCGATGCACCTTCGTCGCCCGGCCGGTTCTACGCCCGGGTGGCGAGCGGTGCCGCGAGCGGGGTGAGCGCCGGTGAGCGGGGCGGGGTGCGCGGGGTGAGCGCCGGTGAGCGGGGCGGGGTGCGCGGTCTGGTGGAGGCGCGCCTGGACAGCCGCAGGAGCGCCCCGATACGCAGCTTCGCGCCAGCCGGCACGGGCGGCCGGCAGTCCTGGCGGACGGTCCCGGCCGGCATCGGCCCGGTGACCGGCTCCCTCAGCCCAGCTCGGCCCGGAATGCCGCCGGGGTCCGGCCGGTGCGCAGCTGGAAGAACTTGGAGAAGTTCGCCGCGTCGGGGAAGCCGACGGCGGCGCCGACCCGGCCGATGGGCAGATCCGTGTGCGCCAGCAGCCGCTTGGCCTCCAGAACCACCCGCTTGTCGATGAAGCCCTTGGGGGTCTCCCCGGTGGCGGCGCGGACCGCGCGGACGAGGGTGCGGCGGGAGTAACCGAGGGCGTCGGCGTAGGCGCTGACGCTGTGGTTGGTGGAAAAGCCCTGCTCGACCGCGTCACGAAAGAGGGTGAAGGTCGTGTCGTCCTGCTGCCGTGCCGCCTCCGCGGAGCTGGCCGCGAGATGGGCGAGGCGCAGCAGAAACGCCGTCAGGGAGTGCCGCAGCACCGCGGTGTGCAGGCTGAACGGAAGGGTTTCCGTGTCCTCGTACTCGCGTCGCAGCTGGTCGAGCGCGGCGCGCAGGGCGTCGAGCCGCGCCGGGTCGGGGCGCAGCAGGGGCGGCAGGTCGTAGCGGTACAGGCCGGTGGCCTCGACGGTGGCGCGGGGCAGGAAACCGGGCTGCATGGCGAGGACGGTTCCGCGGTACTCGCTCGCCCGGGAGAAGCGGTGGACCTGTCCGGGCCGGATCCACAGCACATCGCCCGCCGTCGCCTCGTACTCGGCGAAGTCGATCATGTGGTGGACGGGGCCGTCGCCGAAGAGCATGACCACATGGAAGTCGATGCGGTGGACGCGGTGCAGCGGGGCGTGTGCGTGCCAGGTGCGGCCGGTTCCCATCGGGCCCACCTGGATGCCGACGCCGCCGACGCTCAGGTCGACCGGGAAGGGGAAGGTTCTGATCCCGTCGCCGCCCTCACTGATCCCGTCGCCGCCCTCGCGACCGCCATCGCCTTGCACTGTTCTGCCCGCCATGTCCCTCTTGTGCTGCCTCTGCGCCGCCGCCGGTGTCCCATTTTCACCACAGGCTGACACACCCCGACCTTCCTCCTTAAAAGTCAGACTTTTACTTTTGAACGCGTTCAGCCACAAACTTCGCCTGGATCGAGGACTTCTTGAAGATGAGCAGGCAGCCAACCGACGGCTTCGAGTGGACCGACCTCGACCGGCGCGCCGTGGACACCGCCCGCATCCTGGCGGCCGATGCCGTACAGCAGGTCGGGAACGGGCACCCGGGCACGGCGATGAGCCTCGCCCCTGCCGCGTACACGATCTTTCAGAAGCTGATGCGCCACGACCCGGCCGATCCGGAGTGGACCGGCCGGGACCGCTTCGTCCTGTCCCCCGGCCACACCTCGCTGACCCTCTACACCCAGCTCTTCCTCGCCGGCTACGAGGTGGAGCTGGAGGATCTGAAGGCGTTCCGCACCCACGGCTCGAAGACGCCCGGCCACCCCGAGTACGGGCACACCGCGGGCGTGGAGACCACCACAGGACCGCTCGGCCAGGGCGTCGCGAACGCCGTCGGCATGGCGATGGCCGCCCGCTACGAGCGCGGTCTGTTCGACCCCGACGCCCCCGAGGGCACCTCACCCTTCGACCACACCATCTGGGCGATCGTCTCGGACGGCGACCTGGAGGAGGGCGTCTGCGCCGAGGCGTCCTCGCTCGCCGGCCACCAGCGGCTCGGCAACCTGGTCTTCCTCTACGACGACAACCACATCTCCATCGAGGGCGACACCGCCACGGCCTTCTCCGAGGACGTGCTCGGGTGCTACGCGGCGTACGGCTGGCATGTGCAGCGCGTGCGGCCCGCGGACAACGGCGATGTCGACGTGGCCGCCCTGTACGCGGCGCTGGACGCGGCCCGGGCCGAGACCGGGCGCCCGTCGATCGTCGCGCTGCGCACGATCATCGCCTGGCCCGCCCCCCACGCCCAGAACACCGAGGCCGCCCACGGCTCCGCGCTGGGTGCCGAGGAGGTCGCCGCCACCAAGCGGGTGCTCGGCTTCGACCCCGAGCAGCGCTTCGCCGTCTCCGACGACGTCCTCGCGCACACCCAGCGGGCCCTGGACCGGGGTGCCGAGGCCCATGCCGCCTGGGACAAGAGGATCGCCGAGTGGCGCACCGCCCTGCCCGAGCGCGCCCGCCTGTTCGACCGTGTCGTCGCCGGTCAGCTCCCGGGCGGCTGGCAGGACGCCCTGCCCGTCTTCGAGCCCGGCAAGTCCGTCGCCACCCGCGCCGCCTCCGGCAAGGTGCTCCAGGCCCTCGGCCCGGTGATGCCCGAACTGTGGGGTGGCTCCGCCGACCTCGCCGGCTCCAACAACACCACCATCGACGCGTCCTCCTCGTTCCTGCCGAAGGGCAACCCGCTGCCGGGGGCCGACCCGTACGGCCGCACCGTCCACTTCGGCATCCGCGAGTTCTCCATGGCCGCGGAGATGAACGGCATCGCCCTGCACGGCAACACCCGCATCTACGGCGGCACCTTCCTGGTGTTCTCCGACTACATGCGCAACGCCGTCCGCATGGCCGCCCTCATGCAACTGCCCGTCGTCCATGTGTGGACGCACGACTCCATCGGCCTGGGCGAGGACGGCCCCACCCACCAGCCCGTCGAACACCTCGCCTCGCTGCGCGCCATCCCGGGCCTGAACGTCGTCCGCCCGGCGGACGCCAACGAGACCGTGACCGTCTGGGCCGAGATCCTGAAGAGGCACACCACCAAGCCCGCCCCGCACGGACTCGCGCTGACCCGTCAGGGCGTGCCGACGTACGCGCGCAACCCGGACGCGGCCAAGGGCGGCTACGTCCTGCACGACTCGTCCACCCAGACTCCGGAGGTGATCCTGATCGCCACCGGTTCCGAGGTGCAGCTCGCCGTCGCCGCACGGGGCCTGCTGGAGGCCGAGGGCATCGGCACCCGTGTGGTGTCCATGCCGTCCGTGGAGTGGTTCGAGGAGCAGGACCGGGCCTGGCGGGACAGCGTCCTGCCGCCCGCCGTCCGGGCCCGGGTCGCCGTCGAGGCCGGCGTCGGACTGACCTGGCACCGCTACGTCGGCGACGCCGGACGCATCGTCTCGCTGGAGCACTTCGGTGCCTCCGCCGCCGCGCGGACCCTGTTCGCCGAGTTCGGTTTCACCCCGGAGAACGTCGCCGCCAAGGCCCGGGAATCCCTGGCCGCCGCCCGCGGTTGATCCGATCGCCAGAAAGAAGATGATCACAGTGACCGAAGCAACCGCGACCGCGGGAGCACTCCAGCGCCTGACCGAGGAGGGCGTGTCGATCTGGCTCGACGATCTGTCGCGAGGCCGGATCAGCAGCGGCAACCTGGCCGGACTCGTCGCCCACAGGCATGTCGTGGGTGTCACCACCAACCCGTCCATCTTCCAGGCCGCCATCGGCTCCGTGGGCGGGTCCCCCGACACCGGCGGGAGCGACGACGGAGCGGGGTACGAGGAGCAGCTGGCCGACCTGGCCGTGCGCGGTGTCACGGTCGACGAGGCCGTACGGATGATGACCACCGCCGACGTCCGCGCCGCGGCCGATGTGCTGCGGCCGGTGTACGACGCGACCGGCGGCCGGGACGGCCGGGTCTCCATCGAGGTCGACCCGCGTCTCGCCCATGACACCGCGGCGACGGTCGCCGAGGCCAAGCAGCTCGCCTGGCTCGTCGACCGCCCCAACGTGATGATCAAGATTCCGGCCACCGAGGCGGGCCTGCCGGCCGTCACCGAGGTGATCGGCCTCGGCATCAGCGTCAACGTCACGCTGATCTTCTCGCTGGAGCGCCACCGGCAGGTCATGGACGCCTATCTGGCCGGTCTGGAGCAGGCCCGCGCGGCGGGCCTCGACCTGTCCGCCATACACTCCGTGGCCTCCTTCTTCGTCTCCCGGGTCGACAGCGAGATCGACAAGCGGCTGACGCTCCTCGGCACCGACCGGGCGCGCGCCCTCAAGGGCAGGGCGGCGCTGGCGAACGCGCGGCTGGCCTACGAGGCCTACGAGGAAGTGTTCGGCGGCCCGCGCTGGACCGCGCTCGCCGGGACCCGGGCCAACAAGCAGCGCCCGCTGTGGGCGTCCACCGGCGTGAAGGACCCGGCCTACAAGGACACCCTGTATGTGGACGGTCTGGTCGCGCCCGGCACCGTCAACACCGTGCCGGAGGCGACGCTCGACGCCACCGCCGACCACGGCGACATCACCGGCGACACGGTGACCGGCGGCTACGCACAGGCCCGGGCCGATCTCGCGGCCGTGGAACGGCTCGGCATCTCCTACGACGACGTCGTCCGCCAACTGGAGAACGAGGGCGTCGCCAAGTTCCAAGCGGCCTGGCAGGAGCTGCTGACCGCCGTCGCGAAGTCACTGGACAGCAAGGGAGTTGACGCCCGATGAGCACCCCCGAGCAGGAACCGGCGCCGGCCGCTGCCCGCGTCCCGGCCGCACGGGCCGCCGATGCCCCACCGACCACCGACTGGGTGAACCCGCTGCGCGACCCGCGTGACCGCCGGCTCCCCCGGATCGCCGGCCCCTCCGGCCTGGTGATCTTCGGTGTGACCGGCGACCTGTCCCGCAAGAAGCTGATGCCGGCCGTCTACGACCTGGCCAACCGGGGTCTGCTGCCGCCGGGCTTCTCCCTGGTGGGCTTCGCCCGCCGGGACTGGGCGGACCAGGACTTCGCACAGGAGGTGCACGACGCCGTCCGCGAGCACGCCCGCACGCCGTTCCGCGAGGAGGTCTGGCAGCAGCTCGCCGAGGGAATGCGGTTCGTGCCCGGTGACTTCGACGACGACACGGCGTTCAAGCAGCTGCGCGAGGCCGTCGAGGAACTGAACGCCTCCCGCGGCACCGGCGGCAACTTCGCCTTCTACCTCTCCGTGCCGCCCAAGTTCTTCCCGAAGGTCGTGCGGCAGCTGAAGAAGCACGGACTGGCGGACCCCCCGGAGGGCTCCTGGCGGCGCGCCGTCATCGAGAAGCCGTTCGGCCACGACCTGAAGTCGGCCGAGGAGCTGAACAAGGTCGTGCACGAGGTGTTCGAACCGGACCAGGTGTTCCGGATCGACCACTACCTGGGCAAGGAGACCGTCCAGAACATCCTGGCGCTGCGCTTCGCCAACCAGATGTACGAACCCGTCTGGAACCGCTCGTACGTCGACCATGTGCAGATCACCATGGCCGAGGACATCGGCATCGGCGGCCGGGCGGGCTACTACGACGGGATCGGCGCCGCCCGTGACGTCATCCAGAACCATCTGCTCCAGCTGATGGCGCTCACCGCCATGGAGGAGCCCATCGCCTTCGACGCGGAGTCGCTGCTCACCGAGAAGCTGAAGGTGCTCAGGTCGGTGCGGCTGCCCGACGATCTCGGCGCGCACACCGTCCGCGCGCAGTACGCGGCGGGCTGGCAGGGCGGCGAGGAGGTCGTCGGCTACGTCCAGGAGGACGGCATCGACTCCAGGTCGAAGACCGACACCTACGCCGCGATCAAGCTGGAGATCGACAACCGCCGCTGGGCGGGGGTCCCCTTCTATCTGCGCACCGGCAAGCGGCTCGGCCGCCGGGTCACCGAGATCGCGGTGGTCTTCCAGCGGGCCCCGCACTCCCCCTTCGACCACACCGCGACCGAGGAACTGGGCCAGAACGCGGTCGTCATCCGCGTCCAGCCCGACGAGGGCATGACCGTCCGGTTCGGCTCGAAGGTGCCGGGCACCTCGATGGAGATCCGGGACGTGTCCATGGACTTCGCCTACGGCGAGTCGTTCACGGAGTCCAGCCCGGAGGCGTACGAACGGCTCATCCTGGACGTACTGCTCGGCGACGCCAACCTCTTCCCCCGGACCGAGGAAGTGGAAGAGTCCTGGAAGATCCTCGACCCGATCGAGGAGTACTGGGCGGCGCACGGCAGGCCGGCCCAGTACGCGTCGGGCGGCTGGGGACCCGAGGAAGCCGACGAGATGCTCGCACGAGACGGACGGAGCTGGCGCAGGCCATGAAGATCGACCTGACCGACACCACGGCAAGCAAGATCAACAAGGCCCTTGTACAGGGCCGCCGTGCCATCGGCACCCCGGCGGTGGGCATGGTCCTGACGATGGTGATCGTCACGGACGAGGAGAACGCCTACGACTCCGTCAAGGCGGCCGAGGACGCCTCGCGCGAGCACCCCTCGCGCACCCTCGTCGTGATCAAGCGGCACGCCCGCACCCCCCGCGAGCGCACCCGGTCGCGGCTGGACGCGGAGATCCGGGTCGGCTCCGAGGCGGGCACCGGCGAGACAGTGGTGCTGCGCACGTTCGGCGAGGTCTCCGACCACGCCGACTCCGTGGTGCTGCCGCTGCTGCTGCCGGACGCCCCGGTCGTCGTGTGGTGGCCGGTGGACGCCCCCGACAACCCGGCGAAGGACCCGCTGGGCACACTCGCCCAGCGCCGGATCACCGACATGTACGCCGTCGAGCATCCGCTGGACGCGCTGGAGGCCCGGGTCCGCTCCTACGCGCCCGGCGACACCGACCTGGCCTGGACCCGGCTCACCCCCTGGCGCTCGATGCTGGCCGCGGCCCTGGACCAGGCCCGGGTGAAGATCACCTCGGCCGTTGTGGAGAGCGAGGCGGAGAACCCGAGCGCCGAACTGCTCGCCCGCTGGATGGAGGCACGCCTCGGGGTCCCGGCCGAACGGATCGTCACGGCCGGGCCGGTCGTCACGGCCGTCCGCCTGGGCACCACGGACGGCGAGATCGTCATCGACCGGCCGGAGGGCCCGCTCGCCACGCTGACCCTGCCCGGGCAGCCGCCGCGCACCCTCGCCCTGAAGGTCCGGCCCACCTCGGAACTCATCGCCGAGGAGCTGCGCCGCCTCGACGCCGACGAGATGTACGCCATCGCCCTGCGCGGCGAGGGCACCAAGGAGAACGTCTGACATGCCCAAGTCCCCTCACCCCGTGCTCACCCGGCGGCCCGAGTGGGCCGCGCTCGCCGACCACCGCGCCGCGTGGCAACCGCAGTTGCGCGACCTGTTCGCGGCCGACCCCGGACGGGCCGAGCGGTATGCCGTACGCGTCGGCGACCTGCTGATCGACTACAGCAAACACCTGATCACCGACGAGACCCTGGCGCTGCTCCAGGAACTGGCCGTGGCGTGTGATGTGTTCGGGCTGCGGGACGCGATGTTCCGTGGGGAGAAGATCAATGTCACGGAGGACCGGGCGGTG
>NZ_JBEPAP010000033.1:0-94216 GCF_040298665.1 Streptomyces sp. NPDC001508 | reverse complement strand
ACCGGCACCTGCGCCACCTGCCACCAGCCCCTGCCCCACACCCGAACCAGACACCGATCAGCCAGAACCACACCGACCTAACGGAGCCCTACTAGCCTGTGCTCATGGACATGCGCGAGCTGCGGTACTTCGTCGCCGTCGCCGAGGAACTGCACTTCGGCAGGGCCGCCCAGCGTCTGGAGATCGCCCAGCCGCCCCTGTCCCGCGCGATCACCCAGCTTGAACGGCGGCTCGGAGTCGCACTGCTGGAACGCACCAGCCGCAAGGTCACGCTCACCCAGGCCGGAGCCGTGCTCCTGGCCGAAGCACGCGCGATCCTGAGCGCGGTGACCGCGGCCGAGCGGCGCACCCGACGGGCTGCGGCAGCACATCCCAGCCTCGTCCTGGCCGTGAAATCCGGTACCGCCGGCGAGCTGCTGACGAAACTGCTCGATGCCTACACCGCGGAACCCGACGCGGCCACAGTCGATCTGCTGCTCTGCGAGGCACACCAGCACCGGCAACTGCTGCAGGACGGGCACGCCGACGTGGCACTGCTGCACCTGCCCTTCGACTCGGCGGCCGGACTCGACACCGAGACCCTGTGCACCGAGGGGCAGGTCGTGATCCTGCCGGCCTCGCACCCGCTCGCCGGCCGCTCCCACGTCAGGACGGCCGACGTCTCGGCACTGCCACAGCTCCCGCTGGCCCGCTGGCCCCGTCCTGACGGCAGCTACCCCGACGGGCCCGGCGCAGAGGTACGGAACCTCACGCAGCTCTTCCAGCTGATCGCGCTCGGCCGTACCACCGCGGTCATTCCCGAGTCGGCCGGCGCCGACCTGCGCCGGGACCTCATCGCCGTACCGATTCTGGACGCTCCGCCCGTGACGACAGTGATCGCCTGGCCACCGCGCAGCCGCCTTCGCACAGTCGCTGACCTGGTACGCGTCGCCACACGCCTTTGACATCGAACCAAGCGGACGGCACACCTGCGACAACCTCGGCCAGGCAACGGGCAGTTCGGCAATTGTCCGCCGGTGAGAGCCGCTCCCGATGCCTCTCGTAGGCGGGCGACCGGCGGCAGACCCTCACCTCGACGGGTCGGCACCGTGCCCCCGGGACATCGGCCGGGCATCGGCCGCGACACCCGTAACAAGTGGCGAGCCGCCGATCCGTCCGCGGGCGACGGCCGCCCCCGCTCGCGGCCCCCGGCTCAGGTCCGCGGAGGCGCGGTGCTCGCCCGCACCACGAATTCCACCGGCGGGAGCGCGGGCGCCTGGAACTTTCCTCCCTCGGTGAGCGGAACCAGTGCCTGCGCGGCGGCGCGCCCCCAGGCCGGCACGTCCTGGCGCACCGTCGTCAGCGGCGGCGCGATGCAGTCGGCCAGCGGGATGTCGTCGAAGCCCACCACCGACAGGTCCTCGGGGACCCGTAGCCCGCGGTTGGTCGCGGCGGTGATTCCGGCGATGGCCATCAGGTCGTTGGCGTACACGATGGCGGTCGGCGGCCGGTCCATGTCCAGCAGCTGGTGTGTGGCCCGGGCGCCGGCCGCACCGGTGAAGTCCGCCGCCACAGGAGGGATCTCGGGCAGGCCGGCATCCGCCAGCGCACTGCGCCAGGCGTCGAGCCGGGCCTGGGTATGCACATATCCCGCGGCGCCGCAGACGTGTCCGATCCACCGGTGCCCGAGCGAGCGCAGATGGCCGACCGCACGGCGTACCCCGCTGCCGTCGTCGACCCCGAGGGCCGGCACCCGGCTGCCGGCCTGCGGCGGTCCGACGATCAGTGCGCCGATGCCCAGCTCCGTCACGAGTGCGGGCCGCGGGTCGTCGGTGCGCAGATCGGTGAGGAACACGCCGTCGACCCGCCCGTCACGGGCCAGCCGCTCGTACGCCTGCCGTTCGGTCTCCTCGTCGGGGACGACCTGCAGTACGAGCGCGTAGCCGAGGGGGGCGAGGCCGGTCTCGATGCCGGCGACGAACTGCAGGAAGAACGGGTCGGTGCTCAGCAGTTCCGGCGGCCGGCGGATCACCAGGCCGAGCGTCTGGGACCGCTTGGTGGACAGTGCCCGGGCGCCGGCGTTGGGCTGCCAGCCCAGCTGGTCGATGGCGTCCAGGACCCGTCGGCGCGCCTGCGGGCTGACCCCGGGGCGGTCGTTGATGACGAAGGAGACCGTCGCCTTGGAGACCTGGGCCAGTGCGGCGACATCCCCGATCGTCGGCCGGCTGCCCCTGCCCCGGCGTACCGGCGCAGGCACCGCCTCGCGGGAACCGCCCGCCGACCCCGCCGCCTCGCGGGAACCGCCCGCCGACCCCGCCGCCTCGCGGGAACCGCCCGCCGACCCCGCCGCCTCGCGGGAACCGCCCGTCGGCCCAGCCGCTTTGCCCTGGCCCCGCACCATACCGCCTCGCCTTCCCACCGGCCCCGGGATGACGGGAGGGCGCCACCCCGGCTACCGAAACATCTCGCATCCATCCTTGACGCTCAGATATTAAACCGGTTTGATGACGCTGGTAACCCCGTGGTGATCATTTCGACGGGGCGGGCCGGCGGCGACGGAGGGGAGTCGCTTCGGACCCTCGACCACCCGCATGGAAGGGAGTTGGGCGCCATGAGGCGTTTTCCGCGCGTTACGGTGCTGGCCGCCGCCGCGGCGGTTGTCCTGCCATTGTCCGCCTGCGGTTCGGGCGACACCGGCGGCGGCAAGCCGACCTCGGGGCCGATCGACATCTGGTACTCGACGAATGAGCAGGAGCAAGCCTGGGCCAAGGCCACGGTGGCCGCCTGGAACGCCGAGCACCCCGAGGAGAAAGTCACCGCCAAGGCGGTGCCGTCGGGCAAGTCCACCGAGGACGTCCTCGGGGCCGCGATCACCGCGGGCAACACCCCCTGCCTCGTCTACAACACCGCTCCGGCGGCGGTCGCGGCATTCCAGAAGCAGGGCGGCCTGGTGAATCTCTCGGACACCTTCGGCGATGCCGAGTCCTTCATCAAGGAACGCTCCGGCGGCGCCGCGGACGGCTTCCGTTCCCCGGACGGCAAGTTGTATCAAGTGCCGTGGAAAACCAACCCGTTCATGCTCTACTACAACAAGGACGTCTTCAAAAAGGCCGGCCTGGACGCCGAGAACCCGAAGCTGAGCACGTACGACGATGTGCTGGCCGCAGCCAAGAAGATCAAGAGCAGCAAGGCGGCGAAATTCGCCCTGTATCCCCCGGCGACCAGCGACTACACCAATGCGCTGTTCGACTTCTACCCGCTGTATCTGGCCAACTCCGGCGGCACACAGCTGGTGAAGGACAAGAAGGCCACCTTCCCCTCCGAGGCCGGACAGCAGACCCTCGCCTTCTGGCAGCAGATGTATGCCGACGGCTACTCGTCCCCGGAGGCGTACAGCGGTGACATGTGGGCGGGCCCGTTCTCCGACGGGGTGGCCGCCATGGGCATCGCCGGGCCGTGGGGCAAGGGGCAGTTCGACGGCAAGGTGAAGTACGGTGTGGTGCCGCTGCCCACGGCCGCCGGAATACCGGCCGGCAAGACCTCGACATTCGCGGACTCCAAGAATGTCGGCCTGTTCACCTCGTGCAAGAACAAGCAGACCGCCTGGAAGTTCACCAAGTTCTCGATGAGCACGAAGAACGACGTGGCACTGCTGGAGAAGACGGGCCAGTTCCCCACCCGCAGTGACGTGGCCGCTGTCGCGAGCGGCTATCTCAAGGACAACCCCTTCTACCAGCCCTTCGCCGACGCGGTCCCGCGGGCGGTGGACGTGCCGAACATCGCCGGCTCGACCGATGTGTGGAAGACGTTCCGCATGGCCTGGGAAGAGGCGGTACTGCCCGGGAAGGGCGATCTGAAGGCGACCTTCGACAAGGCCGCGCAGCAGATCGACGACCAGGCCGCCGGCTGACGAGGCGCACCATGACATCACTCCGCGACAGTCGCGACGGCACCCGGGCCGCGGGTGATCCGCCCCGCGGCCGGCACCCCCGGCCATCGACCCGGCACACACCGCCGGCAGCCGCACACGAGCCCCGGATCCCGGGGCGGCGGCCCCGCGCCCCGCGGCTCGTCGAGCGATGGCTGGGCAGCAGCCCGCTCGGGCTCGTCCTGACCGCGCCGTACACCGGCTACGTCCTGGTCGTGTTCATCATCCCGTTCGGGGTCGGCGTGTGGATGGCCTTCCACGACTACTTCTTCACCGCGCCCGGCGTCTCCGTGCCGCACCCGTTCGTCGGCTTCGACAACTTCACCGAGGTCCTCGGCGAAGAGAACACCCGGCGCGCGTTCGTCAACCTCGGCTTGTTCATGGCGATCAACATCCCGCTGACCGTGGTGCTGGCGCTCGCGCTGGCATCGGCGCTGAATGCCGCGACCCACTGGCGGGGCTTCTTCAGGGTGGCGTACTACGTGCCGTACGTGACGGCCTCGGTCGCCACCCTCGCCGTCTGGCTGTTTCTGTTCAACGGCTCCGGCGCCGTCAACAACGTGCTCGGCTCCTGGGCCCCGGACCCGTCCTGGCTGGCGAACAAGCAGCTGGTGATGCCGCTCATCGCCGTCTACGTCACCTGGAAGCAGCTCGGTTTCTACATCCTGCTCTACCTCGCCGCGCTGCAGAACGTGCCCAAGGAACTGCACGAGGCGGCGCTGACCGACGGCGCGGGGCGCTGGCAGGCGTTCCGGGCCGTCACCCTGCCGGCCGTCCGCCCCGTCACCTCGCTCGTCGTCCTGCTGTCGATCATCACCGCGGGACAGATCTTCACCGAGCCGTTCCTGCTCACCGGCGGCGGCCCGAGCGGCGCCTCGCTCACCCCCGCGCTGCTGGTGTACCAGCGCGGCATCGAGCAGGGCGAGCCGGATGCCGCGGCCGCCATCGGGCTGATCCTCGTCACCGGCGTGCTCATCATCGCGACCGTGGCCCGGCGCGTCACGGAGAGGGACTGACATGGCCCGCACCCTGCGCATCCTGCGCCGTACCGCACTCGGCCTCGGCGCCCTCGCCGCGCTGCTGCCGTTCTACTACATGCTCATCGGGGCGCTGCAGAAGAAGCGCGACACCAGCCTCGGCGGTCTGCTGCCCAAGCCCGGCAACCTCACCCTGGACAACCTGACCGGCATCGACGACTCGTTCAGCCTGCTCACCGCCCTGACCAACTCCCTGATCATGACCGTCGGGGTGGTGGTCTGCACACTGGTCTTCGGCCTGCTGGCCGGCTACGCCCTGGCGATCCTGCGCTTTCGCGGTCGCGGCCTGGTGTTCGCGCTCGTGCTGCTCGTCCAGGCGATCCCGTTCCAGTTGCTGATGATCCCGCTGTACGTGATGGTGGTGCGCTACTTCGGCCTCGCCGACAGCTACGCCGGGATGATCCTGCCCTTCGCCATCAACTCCGTCGCCGTGCTCGTCTTCCGCCAGTACTTCCTGCAGATCCCACGCGAGATCTTCGACGCGGCGCGCGTGGACGGAGCGAGCGAACTGCGCATCCTGCGCTCGGTGGCCGTGCCACTGGTGCGCCCCGCGATCCTCACCGCCACGCTGGTGACCTTCATCGGCCCATGGAACGAATTCCTGTGGCCGTTCCTGGTGACCAAGGACCAGGAGATGCAGCCCCTCGCGGTCAGCCTGGCCAACTTCTCCCAGGCCAACTCCACCTTCCAGGCCAACCCCATGGGCGCCGTGCTCGCCGGTGCCTGCGTACTGGCGGTGCCGGCCGTGGTCCTCTTCCTGCTCTTCCAGCGCCACTTCACCTCTGCCAACCTCGGATCCGCGATCAAAGGCTAGGTATGACCCAGCGCAACACCGAAACCGCGCTCCCGTACGCCCTGAACCGGGTCGGCGTGCTCATGAACGCCGATCCCACCGATCCCCTGGAGGCCGAGGGCGTCCTCAATCCGGGCACCGCCTGGGGACCCGACGGCGAGCTGTACCTCTTCCCCCGCATGGTCGCGGCCGGCAACGTCTCCCGCATCGGCCGCGCCCGTGTCGTGATCGAAGACGGCGTACCGGTCGGCGTCGAGCGCCAGGGTGTGGTGCTGTCCCCGGACGAGGGCTTCGAGCGGGGTGCACACAACGCCGGCGTGGAAGACCCCCGCATCACCTTCGTCCCCGACCTCGGCGTGCACGTCATGACCTACGTCGCCTACGGTCCGCTCGGCCCCCGGCCCGCGTTGGCCGTCTCCACGGACACGATCAGCTGGCGCCGTCTGGGCCCACTGCACTTTGCGTACCAGCCGCATCTGTCCACCGACTTGAACTTCTTCCCCAACAAGGACCTCGTCTTCTTCCCCGAGATCGTTCCCGGTCCCGACGGCCGCCCGAGCTTTGCGATGCTGCACCGGCCGATGTGGGACCTGGACTGGCTGCGCGCGGGCGAGGGCGCCCCGGCCCCGGCCGGCATCGACGACGGCCGTCCGTCGATCTGGATCGCGTACGTCGACGCCGAGGCGGCCCGCCGCGATCTGTCGGCGCTGACCTCGCTTCGGCACTCCGCTCCGGTCGCCGGCCCCAAGATGCCGTTCGAGGTCGCGAAGATCGGCGCGGGCCCGCCGCCGCTGCGGGTGCCCGAGGGCTGGCTGCTCATCCACCACGGGGTGACCGGCCCGGTCGCGAAGGGCTTCGAACTCAGCCATGGCGCCGTCTACCGGGCCGGGGGCATGCTGCTGGACCCGGCCGATCCGGCGCGGGTGCTGGCGCGCTCACAGGAGCCGTGGCTGTCTCCGGAGACCCGTGAGGAGACCACAGGGACGCTCGGCAACGTTGTCTTCCCGACCGCCGTCGAACGCATCGCGGGGACGGTCTATGTGTTCTACGGGATGGCGGACAGCGCGATCGGCGTGGCCGCTCTGGAGCGGACCGCGGACTGACGCCTCTGACTGAACCGGTGTGCGGCCGGCGGCTTCTCGCCGACGGCCGCACACCGGTTCCTGCCTGGGGAGCACGTCACCTGAGAGGCTGCGTCACCGTCTTGCCGAGGTTCGGGCCGGTGCCCAGCGGGAAGCCGGCGCGGCGGGTGCGGCCGGGTGCGGCGAGGACGACGGAGACCGTCAGACCGGGCTGGTCGGGGTTGGCGACGCTCACCACGGCGAAGCGGCCGTGCTCGTTGAGCATGACGAGGGCAGGCTGATCGACACTCAGCGTGCGGCCCGATCCCAGGTCGAGGGAGCCCGCGGCATGGAAGGTCGCCATCGTCAGCCGCAGCCGCGGGTGGCGGACCGCCTGGACCTGCTCGTCGTTGCGCAGGATCCGGACGGCGGGCTTGGCCGCATAGGCGCGCACCTTCGCGGGTGCCGCGCCGGGCAGCACGACGTAGGCGTACTCGGCGCCGTCCGGGGCGGTGCCATGGTCGAAGAAGAGCGTGAAGGCATTCCGCTTCACCGGATCACGGTCGAGCCAGCTCCCGGTCTGCTCCTTGTTCGACACCTTCAGCGGCCCGCCCTCGGGGAAGACATAGCCGATCTCGTCGTTGTACGCCCATGAGGCCCGGGTGGCGGCAGAATCGGTCCCCGGGCGCACGGCCTTGCCGCCGACGGAGGCATTGGACCGGGCCGCGCCCTGGTTGACGGTCGTGTGGACGGCGTACTCGGAGGTGGAACTGATGCCCGCGCCCAGCGCGACCATCTCGTCGTCGAAGTAGAAGTAGCTCTTGCGCCCGGTGGCCGAGGACCGGTCGAGGCTGAAGACGGCGGCGCCGTAGCGCCCGTCGCAGACGCCGCCGGTGAAGCTGCCGGCGTTGCGCTTTCCCGACTGGGACATCACCTTGACGTACGGCGCGGTGACACCCGGGTAATGGAACCAGTCGAAGGCGGGTACCAGGTCGTCGTATTCCCGGTTGGTGACCTGGATCGAGGTGGCTCCCTGTGCGTTCCAGTCGATCTCGTTGCCGACTTCGGGCCGGAAGGTGGAGCGGTACTCGCTGCCGACCATGCGCGGGGAATTGATCCTGGTGAAGATTCCGTACCGGTCGCGCAGATGTGAGGAGAACTCCGAGCGCCAGAAGTACTTGTGCCCGGTGACGCCGTTCTCGCGGGTCTTCCCGCGGATGTTGTCGGCCAGTTTCCTGTACGCCGCCGAGTTGCCCTCGTCGGCCCGCACCATCCGGTCGAGCGGCTCCAGGAAGTCGGCCGCATAACTCGTAATGCCGTCAATGGTGTTGGGGGGACGGTACCCGAGGTACATCATCCCGATCTCGCCGCGGATCAGCCAGCGGGTCCCGTCGAGGATGTAGAAGGCGACGGCGTCGATGTCATCCGGGGAGAAGGCGAAGCCGGTACCGCGCGCCACATCGGCCCAGGCCGCGACGATGGTGAACAGGGCCATGCCGTAGCCCTCGCTGTAGAGCTGCGCCCCATGCGCCCAGAAGGACGAGTCGATCTGTACGGCCTCGGCGACCTTACCGCTGCGGTCGACGGCGATCGTCTGCGACATGGTGGCGTAACCCTGCTCGATGTCGGCGGTCACGCGCTTCGCGACGGCCTCGTACAGGTAGTTCTCGGTCCTCCAGGAGCCGTTCGCCCCGGCCGGGTCCAGGCGGCCGGTGTTGTGCGCGTAGGTCACCTCCCGTGCCCCGGCGCCGAGTTCGTCGCCGACGAAGATCGACACCCGGCCCATGGCCATCGACTTGCCGATCTCGACTTCCCACCAGTTCTTGCTGGTCGGTTTGACACCGTCCCAGTGGAGCAGTGCGCGGTTCAGGGCCTCGATCAGCTCCGGCCTGCCGTAGCCCGCGGCGTCCGGATCGCGGTAGGCGTGGGCCATCGCGATCATGCGGTACAGCGCGTGATACGGCGACCAGACCCGACCGTTGGCGGAACTGGTGGTGTCCTTGTAGTCCACATCGGGCCACGAGCCGTCGGCACGCAGGGACTCGGCATAGGCCAGGGCCTCGGACGTACGGGCGAGGAAGATGCCATTGGCGATCCTCACCTGGTCACCCTGCGCCAGAAACCGCTGCCGCAGGCGTTCGACGATGAGCTGGATGTCATCCGTCACGGCTTGACTCCCACTGGCTTCGGCAGCCCGTGCGAGAGCCGGCACCGACAGCGTCAGTCCGGCGACACCGGCGGCGAGCCCGAAGCCCTGGAGGAGGACTCGACGTCGATCGGGCAGGGGCGCGACTCCGTTATCAGTCATGTGGACTCCTTAGACGCACCCAGGATTCTGACAACGTTGCCGTAGGGCGGGTGCGTCGGTTGGCGAGGTCTTCCGGGGTGCTGCTTCGGTCACGGCTTCGGGCTGGTGCACACCGGCCCTTAAACCGGTTTGAAAGCGACCCGTAAACAGTTACCGGCTACGGCCCGGGTACGTCAACAGTCGTAGCGCAGGCGAGCGGAGGTGCCGTGGGCCCGGGGGAAGCCGGTCGGTGGGCCGAGGGCCAGGGATCGGAGCGGCATGTTCGACGCGCCGCGGCGCCGGCGAACGGGAGGCCGGTGCCGAGGAGGAACATCGCGTCGTAGGGGGCGGGGTTGCGCCCGGCGAAGTCGCTGTAGAGAACGGCCCGGCTGTACTCGATGCGCTCGGCCGGCCGGCGGGTGGTCGCGGCGTCCCGGCCCTGGGACTCGGCGGGTTGGCGTGCGGTCGCGACGATCGGTCGGTGACGCCCCGGCGTAGGAAGCCGCACATGCGGCGCTGATGGCGCTGATGGCGCTCCAGCAGTCCTGGAATCTGCGCACGGAAGATCTGCCGCCGGTGGCTCTGCCGGGCGTTGGTGCGGTACTTGTACATGTTGAGGGCCGCTGCCTGTTGACTGAACCAAGTCCGTAATCTTCGCAGGTCAGTGGCCATAGCGTTCGAGGACCCAGCGCCGGGGCAGAACGACGGACCCGGAGGCGTCCTTGGGGCGGCTGACGGTCTTGATCGTCAGGTTCAGGTAGGCCTTCGCCCAGGTCACGAGCTGTCCGGCACAGGCGGGAGTCGGCCCGGACGATGGTGATCTCGGAGTGCGACCGGAGGAGCGTCTACCTCGACGCGGCGATGTCCCCATGGTGTGGCTGTCCCCACCGCCAAGGGGTGGCTCACCGGATGGGCAATTACATCGGTGCGCGGCGATCGTGTGTCCCAGAAGACGACTTGGGTCAAAGGGGTAGCAGTGAATCGTCCGTTCGAGCACGCGCTCACGCGCCGCACGTTACTGGCCGGCACAGCGGCGGCCGGCGCGGGAATGGTGTGGGGAGGCATGGGGACGGCCGTTGCGGGTGGGTGGAGAGGACCGGTGAAGCAGGCGGCGGTGGCCGCCGAGGCGGCGCATCTGGACCGCGTGCTGATTGAGCTGCGGCGGGACATCCATCGGCACCCTGAGGCCCCGGGCAGGAACAGCGCACGGCCGCTGTGGTGGCCCGGGAGCTGCGTGCGGCGGGGCTGACCGTCACCACGGGAGTGGGCGGCCACGGGGTCGAACGATCGTTCCTTAATCGCCGATCCCCTTCGAGGCCCGGTCTTCCGGCAGTTGCGGGACAGTCCCGAGACTGCTGCGCCGTGGCAAGCCACTTGTTGAGCTGGGCGACGATGTGCTTGACCCACTTGTCGCCAGGGTGGGCAGCGGCGTGCGGTGCGACGGTGCCGGTGATGAGCCGACGGAACTCGGTCGACTTCGCCCTGACCACAGCCCGTTCGTATGCCTCCAGCACCGCCCGCTCCGCGCCGAGTTGGTAGCCCGCCTGCCGGGTCCAGGTCAG
Source organism: Streptomyces sp. NPDC001508 (assembly GCF_040298665.1). Lineage (NCBI taxonomy): Bacteria > Bacillati > Actinomycetota > Actinomycetes > Kitasatosporales > Streptomycetaceae > Streptomyces > Streptomyces sp. NPDC001508. The sequence continues at coordinate 83,569 of NZ_JBEPAP010000033.1, read as the reverse complement.
CGGGGGGCCAGCCTTTTCCGCGGCCTGTGCTTCAACGCCGCGAGCCCGGAACGGACCTGACTGGGGAACATATCGCTGGCGCGTACCAACTGGCGGAACTCAAGGCCGACGGGTCTGGCCTCGAACAGCAATCTACGTCCACCTTGCCCGTGTCCTCGGCCGTCTCGACCCGGTCGAGCGTCGCCCGGCAGCGGGCGACGTTCTCGTGCACGATCGCGCGCTCGTCGTCGCCGAAGACATGGTTGCGCAAGGAGGGGACGATACGGCCGGCGGCCGCGACGCTGTGGGCTCTCCGGGCTGTCGGCCGTCCACCCCACCCGCCGCTTTGCGTCGTCCGCCGTCCAGCGCTGCCGTCCCTCGGGCGGGGCCTTGAGCGCCGCGAACCGCTCCTCGGCATCCTCGATCCTCGCCGGAATGCGGTGGATCGTGAACGACACACCCGCCTGACGCTGTTCTTTCGGCCGGTGTGATGCGGCCCACCTGGCGTTCTTGACCGTACTGAACGTCAAGCCGATGTCCTCGGCCAGCCGCATCAGGGACTGCTCGATCGTCCATTCGGCGTCCGGGACGCCCCCGCGGGACCTGACCGGCTCGGCCTCCAGGGCGCGGTCACCGATCGTGAACGGGCCCCGGCTCTGCTGTTCGACGACTTCACGCAGTTCGGCGACGATCTGCTCGTAGCGAGTCTGGCTGGCCGACCCGATCGTGCTGGGCATGGCGATCACCACCCCTGCATGCCGGGGGTGGTGAATACGACGGTGACACCGGCATGCGAAGTGGCGTCGGTCTGGACCCACAAATTCCGACTGAACAAGCCTTACCGCAGGGTGGTTGACGGGGTATCAGAAGATGCTCTCCAAGGCGTTCGCGCAGCCGTCACAGGGACGCCTACGCGAACGCCGACCGCCTCCTGCGCCAGGCCCTCGTACGACACCGCGGCGAGCCAGAGCCCGTTGTCCACACCGCCGACGAAGGTGGTCGGACTCGGCCTGACCCCCGTTGGCCATCCAGCGGGTTCCGGGGGAAAGCGCCTGGTCCGGGGAGGGGTTTTTGTTGCGGGACTGTGAAGTCTCACCGCTGGGGGCTTTTGGCATACCGTTTCGCATGCGAAGCTGCATGCGAGATTCTTCCTCGGGTGGCGGGGTCGCTCCGTGGCGTCCCGCCCCCCGGGGGCCGCTTGGCCGCCCAGCCCTTGAACGACAGAGGATTCGCCATGACGTACCTTGATCGTCGCGCACTCCTGCGCTCTGCCGGTGCCGCGGGAGCGGCCCTCCTGGGCGGCGGTCTGCTGGCGGCCTGTGGGTCGCCGGGCCGCACTTCGGCCGGCGGGTCGACCACCCTCACCCTTTTCCACTGGGCAGGGGCGCAGGGGACCGTGCCGCGCAGGGTCGCCCAGGCCTTCGCGAAGAAGCACGACGTGACGATCCGCTACATCGAGGGCACCAACGCGGACACCTTTCCCAAGCTGGTGTCCTCCGTCCAGGTCAACGCCGACAAGCCGCTGCTGAACCTGGGTTTCTTCAACGCGCAGAGCTTCGCCCAGGGCGCCGCCGACGGGCTGTGGGCGCCGGTGAGCGAGAAGTCGGTACCGAACATCGCGAAGGTGCTGCCGGGATACACCACCGGTGACGGTTTCGGCGCCTACATGGTGATGGACGCGATGGGCCTCATCTACAACAAGAAGGTCATCCGTACTCCCCCCACCTCCTGGACGGACCTCTTCGACGCCGCCTACCGGGGGCGGGTGACCACATGGGACGCCCCCGCCTTCAGTGTCAACGCCGTCCCGGTGATCAACCAGATCGAGGGCGGTTCCGACGGCGACCTCTCCAAGGGCATAGCCGCCTTCTCCCGGGCGGCCAAGAAGGGGCAGTTCAGCGGACTGATCGGCTCGATCGACCAGTTGCGCCAGCAGCTCAACAGCGGGCAGGTCGTCATCGCGCCCGGCTTCCAGGGTGTCGCGCAGCCGTGGATCGACGAGGGCGACCCCATCGGCTTCGCCGTGCCCAAGCAAGGGGTGATGGCCTTCCCCGAGGGCTTCCAACTGGTGAAGGGGTCGAGCGAGGACCAACTCGCTCTGGCCGCCGACCTGATGAACGAGATCTTCGCTCCCGACGCGGTCTCCGACTACAGCGCGGCCACCGCCACCATCCCCCTCGTCGAGGGCGCACGGCTGCCCGCCAAGTACCGCGACATCGAGAGTTTCCAGCTGAAGACGGTGCAGAACGCCCTGAAGCTGGACTGGGCCGCCCTGGTGACCGGCCTCGACAAGGCCACGACCGCCTGGAACAACGACGTAAAGGCGCATCTGTGAGCGGCGCTTCGTCCGATACGGCCGTACTCGCGGAGGGAATCACCCGCTCCTTCGGCTCCCGTCGGGTCCTGGACCACGTCCAACTGGAAGTGGGCCAGGGCGAGTTCTTCTCCCTCCTGGGCCCTTCCGGCTGCGGCAAGACGACCGCGCTGCGCATCGTCGCCGGACTGGAACACGCGGACGAGGGCAGCGTGCGGATCAACGGCGTCGACGTCACCCGCACACCCGCCCACCGCCGCCCCACCAATCTGGTCTTCCAACAGGGCGCCCTGTTCCCGCACATGGACGTGGCACGCAACGTCGCCTTCGGGCTCAGCACGGAGCGCACCGACCGCAAGGAGACGGCCCGCAGGGTCGCCGAGGCACTGGACGTGGTCGGGATGTCCGCCTTCGCCGGGCGAGCACCGAGCACCCTGTCGGGAGGCCAGCGCCAGCGCGTCGCCATCGCACGGGCGCTGGTCAAGCGCCCCCGGGTCCTGCTGCTGGACGAGCCCCTGAGCGCCCTCGACCTCGGTCTCCAGCTGCAGATGCGGCGCGAGCTGCGCGCCCTCCAGCGCCGTACCGGCACCACGTTCGTCTGCGTCACCCACAACCAGGCGGAGGCGATGGAGATGTCCGACCGTATCGCCGTCATGGCCCACGGCCGGATCGAGCAGGTCGGCACCGCCCAGGAGCTGTACCGGTCGCCGGCCGGCAGGTTCGTCGCCGAGTTCATCGGCGAGAACAACCTCTTCGAGGTGACCGGCGTCCAGGACGGCCCCGAGGGTGTCCGCCGTGCCGTGACGGCCGCCGGGCTGCGGCTGCCGCTGCCGGAGAAGTCCTCCGCCGCCCCGAAGCCGGTGGTCGCCGTACGCCCGGAGTCGTTCCGCCTCACCTCGCCGGACACCCCCGGCACCGCGGGCCGCGCCACCGTGCAGTCCGCGGGCTTTCTGGGAGCCCGCGTACGCGTCGTCCTGGAAGCGCCCGGCGGCCGGGAGATCCTGGTCGACACGACCGCCACGGGCCCGACCGTGTCGGTCGGCGAGATCGTGGGCCTGACCGTCGACGCCGCGGACGTCGTCGTACTGCCGCCCGCCGCGGACGGCGTAGCGCCGCGCACCGGGCGGCCCGCGGTCCCCGGGAGCACACGGTGACCGGCACACGCGAAGAGACACGCAGCGCCCCCGCGCGGCCGCCCGCCCGGAAGGACCGTCGGACGGCCCTCGACAACCGGCACCGGTCGAAAGACACGCGGCTGGCGTACGCGCTCGTCGCGCCCGGTGTCCTCTACCTCCTGCTGGTCTTCTGCTCGATCGTCCTGCTCCTGCTGTCGTACAGCTTCCGCACCGAACGCACCAGCCGGCTGTTCGCCCCGTTCGACCTGGGCACCTGGACCCGGCTCCTCGACGATCCGTACACGGCGGACGTGCTGTGGACCACCCTGCGCGTGGGCGCCATGGTGGCCGTGCTGGCCGTCCTGATCGCGTATCCCATCGCCTGGTGTCTGCTGCGGGTGCGCCGCTGGTGGCTGTCCGGCCTGCTGATGTTCGCCGTCTTCTCGCCGATCCTGGTCAGTGTCGTGGTGCGCTCCTACGGCTGGATGCTGCTGCTGGCGCCGCACGGGCTGCTGCACGGCCCGCTCGGCGGCTGGCTCTACCACGAACCGGGTGTGGTCCTCGCCCTCGTCCATGTCGAACTGCCCTTCGCGATCGTTCCGTTGCTCGGCTCGCTGCGGTCGCTGCCCGAAGGGGTGCTGGAGGCGGCGGCAGACCTCGGGGCATCCCCGTGGCGGCGGCTGCGGTCGATCCTTCTGCCGCTGACCATGCCCGGCGTCATCGCCTCCTTCCAACTGGTCTTCGCCCTGACCGTCAGTGCCTTCGCCACCCCCTCACTGCTCGGCGGCGGACGTGTCGCGGTGCTGGCGCAGTCCGTCTACCAGAACATCCAGCAGCTTCAGTGGCCGCTGGCCGCGGCGCAGGCGCTGGTCCTGCTCGGCGTGGCGCTGGTGGTGCTGGCCACCTTCAACCGGCTCGGCCGCCTGGCCGACGTGCGCCACCGTGCGCCCGCCGGCGGCCGGCGGGAGGTGGGAGTGTGACGACGTCCCGTCGCCTGCTGCCGGTCGTCCGCGGCCTCTTCCTCACGGCGACCATGGTGTTCGTGCTGCTGCCGCTCGTCGTGGTGGTCTACAGCTCCTTCCGGGGCACCACCGCGTCCGGCGGGCAAGAGGGCTTCACCGTGCGCTGGTTCCGGGAGGCGCTGTCCTACGAGCCCTTCACCGTGGGGCTGTTGTACTCCACCCAGGTCGCGGTGCTGGCCACATGTATCTCCGTGGTCGTGGGCACGGCCGCCGCCCACGCCATCGCCAGGCTGTCCTTCCCCGGCCGTGAGCTGCTGCGCTCCGTGTTCGTGATGCCGCTGAGCCTGCCCCGCGTCGTCACCGGGTTCAGCCTGTTCGTCCTCTACGCCTCGCTCTTCCCCGCGGCTTACGGCACCGTCGGCGGTATCGCCTTCGCCCACTGCCTGCTGCTGATGCCGTTCGTCGTGGCCGTCGTGGGGGCGGCGCTGGCCAGCCTGGACCCGGCGCTGGAGGAAGCCGCCCGCGACCTGGGCGCCTCCCCGCTCGCCGCGTTCGTCCGGATCACGCTGCCGCAGGTGCGGCCCGCGCTGCTGGCCGCAGCCGTGTTCGCGTTCCTCACGTCGTTCGACGAGGTGGACACCTCGGTGTTTCTGATGCCCGCCGACACCACGACGCTGCCGGTGGCCATGTTCCTGCGCCTCGAACAGCGGCAGGACCCCACGGTCACCGCCATGTCGAGCCTGCTGATCGCCGGTTCGCTGCTGCTGGCGGCACTCGCGGCGGTGGCGGCCCGCCGCGTGGCCGGCGCCCTGGTGAACGCCCCCGCACCGCAAGGAGACCTCGCCTCGTGAACACCCCCCGCCCGTCCGCCGAGCCCGCCCCGGCCCGGTCCGCGGCACCGGCGTACCGTATCGGTGTCGATGTCGGCGGCACCTTCACGGACGTGGTGCTGGCCGCCGCGGACGGCTCCGCCCTGCACACCGCCAAGGTCCCCTCCGATGCCGCCCAGCCGGCCGCCGCCGTGGTGCGGGCCGTGACCGGGATCCTTGAGCGGCACCAGGTGGCAGCGGAGCAGGTGGAGTACTTCGCGCACGGGCAGACGTTCGCCCTGAACACCGTTCTGCAACGGTCCGGCGCCCGCACCGGGCTGCTGGTGACGGCCGGTTTCCCGGACCTGCTGGAGATAGGACGGCTCCGCCTGCGCGACCCCATCGACTTCTTCGCCGACCCCCGCCGCCCCCTCGCCGACCGCAGGGACGTACGGGAGATACCCGAGCGGATACGCATCGACGGCAGCGTCGACCGTCCACTGGACGAGACGGCCCTTCTCGCCGCCGCCCGTGATCTGCTCGCCGACGGGGTCGAGGCCCTGGCCGTCGTCTTCCTCCACGCCCACGCGCACCCGGGGCACGAGCAGCGGGCCGTGGCGCTGCTGCGGCAGGCGCACCCCGGTCTGATCGTGGCCGGCTCCGCCGAACTGTGGCCGGAGGAAAAGGAGTACGAACGCGCCACCGTCGCCGTTCTCGCCGCGCATGTCGCGGGACTGTTGCGCGGCTACCTCGGTGACCTCTCGCACCGGCTGCGCGAGCAGGGGCTCAGCTGCCCGCTGCACATCACCAAGTCCAACGGCGGTGTGATGTCCGTGCAGGGAGCCCTGGCCGCCGATGAGGGAAGCGCGGCGCTGCTGCGGGCAGCCGTGGAAACCCTGCTGTCCGGTCCCGCGGCGGGCGTCGCGGGTGCCGTACGGCTGGCCACCGCCGCCGGGGTGGACGACCTCGTCACCATGGACATGGGCGGCACCAGCGTGGACAGCGCCATCGTCGAGGGCGGGCGCATCCCCTACTCCACCGACGCCGAGCTGGGCGACTTCCCGCTGATCACCCCGTCGGTGGAGGTCTCCTCGATCGGCGCGGGCGGCGGTTCGGTGGCCTGGCTGGACGCCTCCGGCGTGCTCAAGGTCGGCCCACGCAGCGCCGGCGCCCACCCGGGCCCCGCCTGCTACGGGCAGGGCGGCACCGAGGCGACCCTCACCGACGCCTACGTGGTCTGCGGCTACCTCGACCCGGACACCTTCGCCGGGGGAACGGTGCGCCTGGACCCGGCCGCCGCCCGGGCGGCCTTCGCGCCGCTGGCCCGGCGGCTGGGCACGGACGTGGAGGGCGCCGCGGAGGCCGTCGTGGACGTGGCCACCGCGATGATGCACGCCCAACTCGTCCCGCTCCTCGCCCGCCGGGGTGTCGACCCCGCCGGATGCCGTCTGGTGCCCTACGGCGGTGCCGGCCCCGTCCAGGCCGTGGCGCTCGCCCGTGCCCTCGGCATCCGGCACCTGCTGGTCCCCTGGTCCCCGGGAACCCTGTGCGCGTTCGGCGCGCTCGTCACCGACCTGCGCCACGACCTGGTCGCCCCCGTCGGGCAGACCACCGGCCACCTGGACGACGAACGGCTGCGGACCGTGTGGAAGGACCTGGAGGAGCGCGCCCGGCTCTGGTACCGCGACCAGTCCGCCGTCCTCCACGACCAGGTCGCGCTGACCCGCTGGGCGGACGTACAACTCGCCGGGCAGTCGTTCACCCTGCCCGTGACCCTGCCCGGGGACGGACAGCCGACCGTCGCCGCCCTCAGTGAGGCGTTCACCGCCCGCTACCGCGCGGCCTACGGTGTGGACGCCTCGGGACGCGAACTCGACGTGCGCAGTCTGCGGATCACCCTGACGGCCCGCTCACGGCCGCTGACCCCCCGCACCGGTTCGGGCACCGAGGTCAGGCCCCGGCCGCACACGGTCACCGAACACGGCCACCGGGTCCCGGCGGGCCGTGTGGAACGGGCCGATCTCGCGCCCGGCGTCCGGTTCAAGGGACCGCTCGTCGTCTCCGCGCCGGACGCCACCGTCTTCCTGCCCACCGGCGCCTGCGTCGAGGCGGACGCCATGGGCAACCTGCTGATCGATGCCGGGCGAGCCCGGGGGAAGGCCGACTGATGCGCAGCTCACCGGTGACCTTGGAGATTGTCGCGCGTCGGCTGACCGCCGTCGTGGAGGAGATGGCCGAGACCATCCGCCGCACCAGCTTCAGCGTCTTCGTCAAGCAGACCGCCGACTTCGGGACCTGCCTGGTCACCCCGGACGGCGAGGTGTTCGCCGCACCCCGGAGCATCTCCGGCAACCTGATGATCGGCGCGCCCGCGCGAGCCGCCATCGAGGCGCTGGCCCCGTACGCGCCCGGCGACATCGGCATCAGCAACGACCCCGACGCCACCGGCGGACTGGTCACGCATCTGCCGGACGTGTGGACCTGGGCCCCGCTGTACGCGCAGGGCCGCATCATCGCCTACGCGTTCAGCTTCGTGCACGCCTCCGACATCGGCGGCTCGGTGCCCGGCTCCATCTCCTGGACCCACACCGACCGTGCCCAGGAGGGCGTTCTCATCCCGCCGGTCAAGTTGCACGAGGCCGGCCGGGAGAACACGGCGCTGCTGCGGACGGTCCTCGCCAACACCCGGGTACCGGAGGAGAACCGCGGCGACATCGACGCCCAGATCACCGGACTGGTGGCGGCGCAGCGCCGTATCGACGAGATCGTCGCCGTGCACGGAGCCGACGCGCTGCAGGACGCCGTCGCCGACCTGCTGGACGAGGCGGAGTCCCGGGCGACCGGGCTGCTGGCCGAACTCCACGACGGCAGCTACCGGTTCGTCGACTATGTGGAAGGGCTCGCCGAGACCGGCCCGGACGGCCGCGCGAGGGTGACCGTCCCGCCGACCCGGCTCGCGCTGGAACTCACGCTCACCCGGGGCCGCCCCCATCTCTCCTTCCAGGGCACCTCGCCCCAGGTCGCCGAGGCCGTCAACCTGCCGACCGGAGGCCGTCCCGGCCACTACATGCTGGTGTTCGCCCTGGTGAACTACCTGGTGTCCAAGGACCCCGGCATTCCCTACAACTCCGGCCTGGTCCGCGCCGTCACCGCCGACCTGCCGCCCGGCTCGGTGGTGAACCCCGGCCCCGGCGCCACCTGCGGGGTCCGAGCGGCCGTGTTCTTCCGCATCATGGACTGCGTGCTCGGCTGCCTGGCCCAGGCGGCGCCCGAGGACGCCCTCGCGACCGGGTCCGGGGCGGTGGCGATCGCCACCGTAGCGCACACCGACCCGGTCACCGGCAAGCGCCATGTGGCCGTCGGCCAGCCGCTGACCGGCGGATCCGGCGGGCGCCCCGGACGCGACGGCCTGCACGGCACCAGCTTCACCGGCGGCTGGCTGCGCAATGTGCCCAACGAACTCCTGGAACAGGACGCCCCCGTCCTCATCGAGGAGTACCGCTACCGCACCGGCTCCGGTGGCGTGGGAGCCCGGCCCGGCGGAGCGGGTATCACCCTGCGGATCCGGGCCCTCGCCGACGGAGTCACCCTCGCCGTGCGCGGCATGGAACGCCTGCTGTTCGAGCCGTGGGGTGTGCGGGGCGGCGGCACCGGCGCGCCCGGTCGCGCCCTGCTCAACCCGGGCACCCCGCGCGAACGGGACCTCGGCCGCGTCAATGTCGTCACCCTGGCCGCCGGGGACGTCCTCCTCGTCGAGACCGCGGGCGGCGGCGGCCTCGGTCACCCCCACGACCGGCCCGCCGACGCGGTCGCCGCCGACGTGGCCCGCGGCCTGCTGGACCCCGACCTGGCCGCCGCGGCGTACGGCGTCGCCCTGCACACGGACGGCACCGTCGACCAGGAGGCCACGGCCGGGCTCCGCGCCCAACAGGACCCGCGGGAAGGGACGTTCACCCTCGGCTCGGCCCGCGCCGCCTACGAGCGGCGCTGGCCACCGCAGGTGCAGGAGGACCTGGTCGAGGCCGTCGGCCGCCTCCCGCGGACCGAGCGCGCCCAGGTCTACCGCACCGCCTACCTCACCGCCGACCACGAGGCCGGACCGGGCACGGTGACCCCCGCCGCCGTGACCCACGCCGTACGCCGGGCCGCCGGCCGGACCGGCACCGGAACCGACGGGCCCCCCACCCCGGACCCGCACAGGACAGGAGCGACTCCCCGATGACCGGCACCCCTCTCAGGTTCGGCCTGATGACGTACGAGGCCGCCCCCTGGGCCCAACTCACCGAACGCTGGCGCCGGTTCGAGGACCAGGGGTGGGACAGCCTGTGGGCCGGAGACCACCTGTGGAGCGCCCTCGATCCCCAGGGGCGCCCGGCGCGCGGCCGGTTCGACGCCTGGATGCTGGCGGGCGGCATCGCCGCCGCCACCTCCCGGGTCACCGTGGGCACACTGGTGAGCGCCGCGCCCCTGCGCAACCCCGCCCTGGTCGCCAAGCAGGCCATGACGCTCGACCACATCTCCGATGGCCGTGCCGTGGCCGGTGTCGGGGCCGGCGGCAACCCGAAGGACCTGGCGTACGCGGGTGTACCGCCCTGGCCGCAGGCCGAGCGGGGAGCGCGCCTGGAGGAGTATCTGACCGTCGTCCGCGGCCTGTTGGAGCGGGACGGCTTCGATCACGACGGACCGTACTACACCGTGGCGGGCGCGGTCCGCGCCCCCGCACCCGCCGCGGCCGAGCGGCCCCCACTGCTCGTCGCCGCGCATGTCGACGCCACCCTCGCGGTGGCCGCCCGCCACGCCGACATCTGGAGCAGCTACGGCAGCCTCTTCTCCCAACTGCGCCGGGGCGTCAAGCTCGACGAGAAGGAGAGCCTGCGCCTGACCAGGGAGCGCGGCGCGCTGCTCGACGCCCACGCCGAACGCGCCGGACGCGACCCGGCGTCGATCCGCAAGTCCTTCATGGCCGGGTTCACCGAGGACGCCCCCTGGCAGTCGGTGGAACGCTTCCGGGACTTCGTCGGCCGCTTCACCGACATCGGCATCACCGAGTTCATGTTTCCCTTCCCGCTCCAAGGCCCGCACCGCGAGGGCGTGTTCGAGGAGGTCGTGGCGGATGTGCTGCCGCGCCTGCGGGCCGGAGAGCGGCCGTGAGCGCCGCGCGGGAAGCCTTCGGCGCACGCGCCCGCGCACTCGCCGGTGACCTGACCGCCCTGCGGCGCCGACTGCACGCCGTGCCGGAGGTCGGGCTGCGCCTGCCGCTCACCCAGGCCGTCGTGCTGGACGCCCTGTCCCCGGCGGTCAAGGAGGCCGGTGGCGCGCTGGAGGTGACAACGGGCGCCGCGCTGGACTCCGTGACCGTGGTCCTGCACGGCGCCCGGCCCGGCCCGGTGGTGCTGCTGCGCGGCGACATGGACGCGCTGCCGCTGAGGGAGGCCACCGGACTGCCGTTCGCCGCCGACGCCGACCGTATGCACGCCTGTGGACACGACCTCCACACCACCGCCCTGGCAGGCGCCGTCCGGCTGCTGGCCGAGCACCGGGAGAACATGGGCGGAAGTGTCGTGTTCATGTTCCAGCCGGGGGAGGAGGGCTACGACGGCGCGGGGGCGATGCTCGCCGAGGGCGTCCTCGACGCGGCGGGCCTGCCGGTGCGGGCGGCCTACGCCCTGCATGTCGTCGCCGACCTGCCCGCCGGGCGCTGCTACACCCGCCCCGGCCCGGTGATGGCCGCCTACGGCGTCCTCGACGCCACGGTCCGCGGCCGAGGCGGCCACGGCGGCAGACCGCACGAGGCACTGGACCCGGTCCCCGTGGCCATGGCCGCGGCCACCGCCGTCCAGACCTACACCGGCCGCCGCTTCGACGCCTTCGACCCCGTCGTGGTGACCGTGGGCGAGTTCCACGCGGGCACGGCCCCCAACGTCATCCCCGCCGACGCCCGCTTCCGGGCCGGGGTCCGTTCCTTCTCCGCGGAGGCGACCACCCGCCTGGCCGCCGAACTCCCCCCGCTGGTCGAGCAGACAGCCCGCGCCCACGGCCTGGACGCCGAGGTGACCTTCACGACCGTCCTGCCCACCACGGTCAACGACCCCGCACACGCGGGCCGGTTCGCCCGCACCGCCGTCGAACTGTTCGGCCCCGACCGCTACGAGGAACTGGCGCGGCCCCGCATCGGCTCCGAGGACTTCTCCCGGGTCCTGCAACGCGTCCCCGGAGCCTACGGTTACCTCGGCGCGGCCCCGCCCGGCCGTGACCGTCCCTCCGGCAACCATGCGCCGACCGCCGTGTTCGACGAGTCGGTCCTGCCCGATGCGGCACTGCTGCTGGCCGCACTCGCCTGGCAGCACGTCGGCCCTGTTCCCTCGTCCTGTCCCTGACCCCTCCCGCCGCACGCCTCGCGGCGCCCACCACCAGGAGTTCTCCGTGTACGACGTCCAGCCCGAGCAGGTGCCCCTCGACCCGGCCGCCGCTAAGCCGGGTCATGCGCCCGGTGAGCGCCGGGGATGCGACGCGCTTGTCGACGCGCTCGTGGCCGCAGGCGTCACAACCCTGTTCGGCGTGCCAGGCGACACCGGTGTGGCCCTGTACGACGCGCTGTACCGGCGTACCGACGACATCCGGCACATCCTGGCGCGTGACGAGCGGCACGCGGCGGCGATGGCCGACGCCTACGCCCGCAGCGGCAACCGGGTGGGCGTGGTGGAGGTCTCCAGCGGCGGCGGAACGACCTATGTCGTCGGCGGCCTCGGTGAGGCCTATGCGGCGGGGGTCCCCGTGCTGCTCATCACCTCCGACATCCACGCCGGCAGCCGGGGCACGGGCGCGCTGACCGAGATCGACCAGGTCGCCCTGTTCTCCGCCGTCACCAAGTGGACCCGGGTGGCCGAGAACGCCGACGAACTACCGGAGTTGGTCGCCCGAGCGCTCGAAGAGGCCGTGTCGGGTCGCCCGGCACCGGTCGCCCTGATCGTCCCCGAGAACGTCCTGGACGAGCCGACCCGGGCCCGCCCCGCCCACGACGCCGGCGCGCCGGTGCTGCCCGCGCGGCGTCCCGCGGCCCCCGCCGAGGCCGTCGCCGAGGCGGCCAGGCTGCTGTCCGAGGCCCGCAGGCCCGCCGTTCTCGCGGGCTCCGGCGTCCATATCTCCCGGGCCTGGGACACCCTCGAACAGCTCGCCGACACGCTGGGCGCCGCGGTGGCCACCTCCATCCACGGGCGTGGCGCGGTCCGCGGCGACTGCCCCTGGTCGATCGGTGTGGTCGGCAACAACGGAGCCCTTCCCGGCGCCAACGCGCTGATGCGCGAGGCCGACACGGTGCTTCTGGTCGGCACCCGGGCCAACGCGACCGACACCAACAGCTGGACCGGACCGGCCCGAGGCGGTGTGCCCGTCATCCAGATCGACATCGATCCCGCACGCGCCGGCCGCAACTTCCCCGGGGCCCTCGCCCTTCCCGGCGACGCGGACACCGTCCTGCGCCAGCTGCTGGACGCCGTCACCCGCCTCGACGACACCGAACGCGCCCACCGGCTGACGGCCGTCCGGGCGGCCGCCGCGGCACCGGAGCCCGCCTCCCCGGCGGTGGCCGCCGAGGCCGTGACCGGCGGACGGCTGCTGCCGGACGAGGTGGTCCGCATCGTGTGCGACGGCCTGCCCGCCGACACGCCAGCCCTCGCCGATCCCGGCACCCCCACGCCCAACGTCGCCGTGCACTGGCGGCAGCGACAGGCCGGACGCACCGTGGTGGTGCCCCGCGGCCACGGCCCCATGGGCTATGCGATACCGGCGGCCGTCGGCGTGGCCATGGCCCGGCCCGGCGTCCCGCTGGTGTCCTTCACCGCCGACGGCAGCTTCGCGATGGCGTGCGGTGAGCTGGAGACGGTGTCCCGTCTCCAACTTCCGGTCCTGTTCGTGCAGTTCACCAACCACAGCCTCGGCTGGATCAAGATGCTCCAGCATCTCTACACCGGCCGTCGCTACTTCGGCGTCGACCCCGGTACGATCGACGCGGTCGCCGTCGCCGGGGCGTGCGGCGTGGAGGCCCACGCGGTCCGCTCGGCCGACGAACTCGCCGCCCGGGTGGCCGACTTCGCCGAGCGGCCGCGGCCGCTGTACCTGGACATCGAGGTACCCCACATGATCGACTACACGCCGCCGGTGCCCGCTTGGGACCGGGGCCTGGCCGGGAACGCGGAACGTCCCGTGTACTGACCGGCACTTCGGTGACGACGGGCCCAGGGCGGCAACGCGGCGGACAGGACGGACCAGTGACGGAACAGCATCCGGACGCTTCATCGGGCAGTGCCGGCAGGGTGTCGGCGCGTCGCCGGTCGGAAGAGGTCTACTGGACCTTGCGCAAGGAGATCGTCGACGGAGTACTGCGGCCCAACGCGCCGCTCGTGGAGGACGAGATAGCGGCCCGGCTCGGCGTCTCGCGAACTCCCGTCCGGGAAAGCATGCAGCGGCTGATGGCCGACGGCCTCATCCGTTCGCAGCGGCGGCGCTGGGTGGTGCACGAGTACACCCAGGAGGAAGTGGCACATCTCTACGAGGTCCGGGCCGGCCTGGAAGCCCAGGCCGCCCGGCTGGCCGCGCTGCGCGCCACACCCGAGGAGCGTGCGGCGATCGCCGGGTGGCGCGAACGCATGACCTCGCCGACGGCGGACTCCCTGTGCGACCGCGTCTCCAGCAACGACGCCTTCCACGACAGCATCACGGCCGCCTCCGGCAATCGCCGTCTGCTGGAGATGATCCGCGCCAACCGCCTCTTCCACTTCAACAAACGCATCGCTGCGCTGTACAGCGCGGAGGAGATCGCGCTCTCCTCGCGACAGCACGGCGATCTCATCACCGCGGTCTGTGAGGGCGACGCGAACCGCGCCGGGCAGACGGCGCGGGAACACACCGAGTACTCCCTCGAAGTAATCCTCCGCAAGCTGTTCTGAGCGGTTCAGATGTCGCGCCGGTCCGGGCTGGATTCGCGGGTGAGCCGTCGGCCCATGAGGTCGATCACCGCGCCATGGATCATGGCTTCGGAGCGGTGGGAGCGGGTCTCGTAGCCGCGTGCGAGACGGCGGTGGTGCATCAGCCAGCCGGTTGGGCCGGCCGCGCCGTGAGGTACCCGCCGGGGCAGATCCGCTTGCGCGCGGCCTCCCGCCGAACCGGACATGACGGTTTCCCCGAGGGTCTGCACGGTGCCGGCGCAGTGCAGAACCGCGCGGAGCCGGGGCAGTCGCGCCAGGGTGTCAGCGGAGAGCCGGGGTGTGCCCCAGCCGGTGAGCAGCACTTCGACCTCGGCGAGGTCGTCCGCGACGTCCGGCTCGTCGGGGGTCGCAACCCACATCGGCTCGCAGGTGTGCGCGAGTTCCCGCAGCCGGACCTCTTGGCGAAATAGGAACTGCGGCCCGGAGCGACCATCACCACTGTTCCGGTGCAGGACGCCGCAGCGAGCTTGTGGGAAGCCGACTGCAGGCGTACCAGGCCATGGCTGCGTACGACACGCTCATCGCGAGCCAGCGCCTCGACGTCGCGTCGCATGGTGACGTGCGAGACCCCGAACTCGTCAGCGAGTTCGGCCACGCGCGCCGAGCCCCTGGTCCGCAACGCGGCAAGGACCTGATCCTGCCGGCTCGACGGCTTGGCCACAGCGGTAGCACCTTTCAATCGGTGGCCCCGTCGGTTTCCGAGGCGCACGCAAGCGTCAAAGTGATCGTTCGCTCATTATGGCCCAGGTGGGCTGGACGGGAGCGAAATGGAGGGGCCCGACGAAGAACGGAATCAGGTGTCAGTCGGGCGATCGGCCAGGCGCCGGCGCGTTCGTGGCCACGGATAGTGCGACGTGCAGCCGGCCGACCTGTACAGCCAGGCCGGCGGCCAACTCGCCGGGCAGATCGCCCGCCCAGGACTACCCAAAGCTTTCCGGACCAGACCAGACCAGACCAGACTCGACGAGTACGACATCCCCCGCCTGCGGTCACGGCGAGCGACCAGCGACTGACGCGGCCGCTCAAGATCCCCGACGACCCCCGGCAGAGTCAAGCCGCGGCCGCGAACAACCGCAGCTTCCCGTCGGCGGTGGCCACCAGGATCTGTAGCCGGCCGTCGCCGTCCACGTCGGCGAGCACCGGGTTGGTGATCGCGGCGGGGAGCCGCTGCTCCCAGACGATGGCTCCGTCGCGCAAGCACAGCAGACGTCCGTCTCGAGTACCTACAAGGAACTCGTCGCGGCCGTCGCCGTCGAGGTCACCTGCCGCCACGGCGCGCTCGGGGATGGTGGGGCCGATATCGAGACGCCAGCGGACCTCACCGCCGGCCGCGTCGAACGCGGCGAACTCGCCGTCGCGGGACACGGCTCCGAGGAGCCAGTGTCCCGGTTCGAGAGCACGTGCCAGGGCCGCGCGGCCCGGGAAGTAGCGCCACAGTTCGGTGCTGACCCGCCAGATCGTCTTACCGTCGAGGCCGATCAGTTCCAGGCCGTGAATTCCGTCTGCGCGCAGTACGGCGGCCGTGCCACCAACACCGTCAGCGGCGGGAACGGCGACCGGTGTGGTGTACGCGGCGGTCCAGTCGTTCTCCGTACGGATATCTCCGGTCGAGTCGTACAGGCGTAGGCGCCCGTGGTCGTCGGCGGCGATCAGCCAGGTGTCGTCGCCGACGGGCATGACTCCGGGCAGGGACGGGTGGCCGCCGTGCAGCGGATCGGACCACAGAAGCGCGCCGGATTCGTCGTAGAGGGCGAGCGCGGCGGTGTGGACACCGGTGTGCAGGTTGGCGAGCAGGTGGAAGGCGCGGCCGAACGGGACGAGAGCGAGTGCCGCGGGTGCGGGCAACGCGATCGTGATCGACGTGGCCTCCGGGGCGCCGGGTTCACGGTGGATGGACACAGCCGGGTGGTCGCCGCCAGGCTCGGAGACCACCAGCCGATGGATGCCATCGGCGTCGCGATGCAGGCTTGGCAGGGTACCCGGCACGCGCCATCCGGATTCGAGTCCTTCAGGACGGACCGAAAGGACGGAACCGACGTTCCCGCCACTCACCCGTCGACCGACGACCCATCCGCCGGCCACGTCGGCGACGATCTCAGGCCCCTGCTCCCGGTTCCAGACCAACGGCTGGCAGAACCGCCCGTGCGCGGGCACCGGCGAGCCGATCGGGCGAAGATCAGGACCGCATCTGCTGACCCGGCCGTCTGCCGTGGACAGCAAAAGCCCTCCTTCGTGCCAATCGGCCCGCGTGTATTCCGGCCCGGCCAGCCGACGCAGCGCCCGACCGCTCCACATATGGATCCCGTCGTCCCGCCGCACCAACAGCCCTGCTCGACCCGCGCCGTCCCGTACCTCGATGGCGCTGCGCCGCTCGGCGTGGAACGCGATGTGTTCCGGCAACGCCGAGTCAGTGGACAACAGCAGTGCCGCGTCGGCCAGTTCGGCCACCGTCTCCCATGTCGTGCCGTCGACGATCTCCAGCACGCCGCGGCGGCCCGGCCGTCGCGCGGTCTCCCGACTCACCACCAGTTCCGGTCGCCCGTCACCGTCGAGATCGTGGCAACCCCAAAAATACCTTCCCGGCAGCACCCCCAGGGCCCCGTCCGCCAGCCCGCCACCAGACGGCGGCCCGGACGGCCCGGACTCCAAGTCCACGACGAGGGTCCGCCACCAGCCGTCCTGCCACAGGCCCACGACCAGGTCCGGACGCCCAATTCCTCGTACGTCGGCGACCGATGTGAGCTGCGGCCGCAGCTCACGGTGATCCTCGGGCCAGTCCTTCTCCACGAAGCAGCCCCAGGCGCGCCGCAACCCCGATTCGGCGTGCGCGGTGACCGCCACATACTCCTCGACTTGGCAGCTGACCAGCACGGCTCCGAGCCGCGGGCCGCCGTCCAGCGACACGGCTTGCAGGAGTCCGTATGGGCGGGCGCAAGGGTAATCGCCGGGATCCGGCCGGTAGTCCGTGGCGAGTTGTACGGCGCCGGTCGCAGCGTCAAGGACCGCTTGACAGAGCCGACCGTCCTCGCGGCCGAGGACCAGCGCCTCGGTGTCGTCGCGGGCGTAGCCGGTACCGCGACGGCTGGACAGCAGCACTTGAGGACGTCCGTTGCCGCTGAGGTCCGCCACCGCGACGACCGGGCCGAACCCGGCGTCGTACGCGTCTGCGCAGTCCACGTCCCACACCACTGAAGGCCGGTCCGGATCGGTGAAGTCGACGCAGCGGCCCCGCGTCGAGTAGGCCGGGAAACACACCCACCGCAGACCGCCGGGGACGCATTCGGATTCCGGCGACACTCCACCTGGCGATCGCCGGGCTGGTGGTGGCGCTGCTGGTGGCCATCCCGGCGGGAGTGGCCGCCGGGATGCGGCCGGGCTCCCGGCTGGACTCGGCGATCACCACGGCGACGCTGTTCGGGCTCGCCATGCCGGCCTTCTTCGAAGGGACCCTGCTGATGCTGCTGTTCGCCCTGAAACTGGACGTGGTTCCGTCCCAGGGATACGTGCCCTTCTCCGACGATCCGGTGCGGAGCCTGCGGCTGACAGTGCTGCCGGCCCTGACACTCGGCCTGGCGATCAGCCCCTACCTGTCCAAGCTGGTCCGGTCCGCGGTGGCCGAGGTGGCGCAGGAGCCGTTCGTCCCGTTCGCCCGGGCCAAGGGCTTGGCGCGGTGGCGGATCTCCGTCGGATATGTGTTTCGCAACGCCCTGCCCACCCTCGTCGCCGCGCTGGGGCTGACGATCGCGTCGCTGATCGCGGGCTCGATCGTGGTCGAGGTGCTGTTCAACTGGCCCGGCACCGGCCGTCTGGTCGTCGGCGCGGTCACCGAGCGGGACTACGCGCTGATCCAGGCGCTGGTACTCGTCTACGGCGTGTTGTTCATCGTCGTCAACCTCGCGAGCGAGCTCGCGCAGGGGCTCCTGGACCCCCGGGTGAGGCTCGCATGACCACCTCCACCGCAGTGACGCGTACCAGGCCGCGGGCGGCGGCGCGGCGGCGGACGCCCTTTCGCACGAAGGCCGGTGTGGCGCTCGGCGTGCTGGTCGTCCTCACCACCGTCGTCGGTCCGTGGCTGGTGGACGCGAGCCCTTACGCCATCGATGTCACCCACCGGTTCGGCGGGCCGAGCGCGGCGCACTGGCTCGGCACCGACGAACTCGGCCGCGATGTCGCCGGCCGTCTCGCCGCCGGCGCCCGGTCGACGGCGCTGGTCGCCTTCGGGGCGGTGGCGATCGCCTCGGCCATCGCGCTGCCGCTCGGCGTGCTGACCGGATTCCTGGGCGGCTGGGTTGACCTCGTGGTGACCCGGGTCGTGGACTTGTTCTTCGCGATCCCCTCGCTGCTGGTGGCGATCGGAGTGGTCGGGCTGTTCGGGGCCTCTTTGACCACGACAGTGCTGGCTCTCGGGCTGTCGTACTGGCCGTTCTACACCCGGTTGGTCCGGGCCACCGTCGTGAGCATCCGCTCCCGGCCCTACGCCGACGCGCTGCGAGTGCTCGGCGCTTCCCGGCTGCGGATGGTCCGGACCGACGTCCTGACCGGACTGACGCCGCTGATGCTGGTGCAGACGACGGTGCTGCTCGGCTTCGCGATCCTGGACGAGGCCGCGTTGGGCTTCCTCGGGCTCGGG
Source organism: Streptomyces sp. NPDC001508 (assembly GCF_040298665.1). Taxonomy (NCBI): domain Bacteria; kingdom Bacillati; phylum Actinomycetota; class Actinomycetes; order Kitasatosporales; family Streptomycetaceae; genus Streptomyces; species Streptomyces sp. NPDC001508. The sequence goes on along the minus strand of NZ_JBEPAP010000033.1, from coordinate 64,776 downwards.
GTGCAGCCACCGCAGGCGTCGTGGGGCTCGCACCTGGCCGAGAGCCGGGAGTTCATCACCACCCACCCCGAGCTGGCACTGGTCGCGGGTGTGCCCATCGCCATCACGGTTTTCGCCATCAACCTGCTCTCCGACGCGCTGCGCGATCGGCTCGACGCGAAAAGGATCAGCTGATGACCCCGGTCACCGACACACCTCCCGACACACCTCCCGACACACCTTTCGACCCGCCGTCCGGCGCGGCCGACCCCGTCCTGAGGGTGCGGGACCTCGTCGTGGAGTTCGCGCTGCGCGGCGATGTGGCACGGGCCGTCGACGGAGTGGACCTGGAGGTGCGGGCCGGGGAGATCGTCGGCGTCGTCGGTGAATCCGGCAGTGGGAAGAGCGTCACCATGCTGGCGCTGCTCGGGCTGGTGCCCCGGCCCGGACGGATCGCGGCGGGCTCGGTGCGGCTGCGGAACGTCGAGGTGACCGGGCTCCGGGACCGGGAGCTGGCCAAGCTGCGCGGCCGGCAGATGGCACTGATCCCGTCCGACGCCGGCGCCGCGCTCAATCCGGTTCGTCGGATCGGCACCCAGGTCGGCGAGGGCTTGGCCGCGCACCTGCCCGAACTGCCGCGCGGCGAGCGCCCGGCCCGGATCCTGGACATCCTCACCAGGGTCGGGCTGCCGCGTCCGGCGCGGCAGATACGGCGCTATCCGCACGAGCTGTCCGGCGGGATGCAGCAGCGGGTGGCCGTGGCCATGGGGGTCCAGCTCGGTCCTGATCTGCTCATCGCCGACGAGCCGACCACCGCGCTCGATGTCACGATCCAGGCGCAGATCCTCCAACTGCTGCTCGACGTGCGGGAGAAGTCGGGAACCAGCATCCTGTTCGTCACCCACGACATGACCACCGTCGCCGAGATCTGCGACCGGGTGGTGGTGATGTACGCGGGGCAGGTCGTGGAGTCCGGTCCGGTGGCCGATGTGTGCACCGGCCCGGCGCATCCGTACACCAAAGCTCTTCTCGCGGCCGTGCCGCCGTTGGGCGGTGAACCGCCCGAGGAGCTGACCACGATCCCCGGCTCGCCGCCCGACCCCCGGGCCTGGCCCACCGGTTGCCGCTTCGCCGAACGATGTTGGCTGCGGCGGGAACTCGGCGATCCGAAGGAGTGCACGTTGTCCGCGCCACCGTTGTACGACCTGCTGTCCGCTGCGCCGGACGACGCCGTCTCGAACGAGGCTGTCGAGGCTGAGCGCCGCAGTCGGTGCCACTTCCGGGAAGCCGTCGCCGAGGCGGTGGTCTCGTGACCCGGGAACCGTTGCTGACAGCGCGCTCTTTGGTGAAGGACTTCCAGGGGCGCGGTTTCGGGGCCGCGAGGAACATCCGGCGACCTGGAACCCGGCTTCAAAGTGGCGCACCTGGCCAAGGACCTCGCACTCGCCCTCGACGAGGTCGGCGACGCCCGCCGCCTGGCCGGCACCACCCTGGTCCGCGACCTGTGCGAGGCGGTCGCCGCGGCGCTCGGCGGGGACCGGGGCACCCAGGCCCTCATCACCGAAACCCGGCCGGTAGGACCGGCCGTTCCCAGCGGAGGACCCCGATGACGCTGACCCTTCCCGGCCGCTACTACCGGATGTATCCGTCGTTCGAGAATCCGCTCGGGCACGCCGAGGAACAGCTGGAACTCGACCCGGACCGCACCGGATTCCTCATCGTGGACGCCTACGGCCGGGGCTTCGACGACGAGATCGGGGACACCGGTCTCGCCGGGATCTACGCGGCCGACCCCGTCGTCCGGGAGATCGTCCGGGAGCACATCGTCCCGGCCCGGGAGGCGGCGCGGCGGATCGGGCTCCCGGTCGTCTACCTCACCAACCATCTCTCGCCGGGGCTCGCGGAGAGTACGGAGTGGCGCAACCTCTCCCTACGCACCTGTGACGTGGATGTGTTGGAGGCGTGGCAGGAGCCCAACGACATCCTGGCGTTCTCCAAGGTGATCGCGCCCGGCCCGGGAGAGCCGCTGATCCGCAAGCAGATGTACAGCGGCTTCTACGAGACGACGCTCGATTCGACGCTGCGGGCGCGCGACATCAAGGATCTGGTGGTGGTCGGCTTCGACAGCCGGATCTGCCTCGGCAACACCGTCACCGAGGCGATGTACCGGGGCTACCGGGTCGTGGTGCTGCGTGACTGTGTCCGGACCTTCGAATATCCGGAGACCCGCCAGGGCGAACTCGCCAACCTGCTGGCGATCCGGTACATCGAGTCCAACGTCGGATACACCTCCACGTCGGCGGGGTTCGCGGCGGCGTGCGCGCGGACGGCGGACGCCCGGGTCGGTGACTGACCGCGTGATCGTCGACTGCCATGTACACGTGGGTCCGACCAGGTTCCGGCCTGTCGCCGCATACCTCGAAGCGATGACGCAGCACGGGATCGGGCACGCCGTGCTGGTGCAGCATCTGGGGGAGCCCGACAACGGCCACCTGGAACGCTGTGTCCAAGACCGACCCGGCCTGTTCGCGGGTGTCGGACTGGTCGATCCGGACGATGCGGCGGCGCCGAGCCGGCTCGACGCACTCGGCCGTCGCGGGGTGCTCGCCGGGGTCCGGCTCCCGGCTCGGGCCCGCGGTGACGTCTGGCGGGCGGCGGCGGAGCACCGCCTCGTCGCCAGCATCACCGGGCCGTTCTCCGACGTCGTCGACGACGAGGTCCTGGAGGTCGTCGACAAGCATCCCGATGTGCACTTCCGGTTCGAACACCTCGGTTGGCTGAGGCTGGCCGACGATCCCGTGCCGTATCCCGGGTTCAGTCGGTTCCTCCGGCTGGCCGAGCGGCCGAACACGTCCACGACGTGGTCGGGCTTCTTCCTCAACGCCGGTTCGCCGTACCCGTATCCGGATGCCGAGCCGTACCTGCGGATGGCGTTGGACGCCTTCGGAGCCGAACGCCTCATGTGGAGCGGTGATTGGAATCGGGCGGGCGGCACCGACGCCGACTACGCCCAGGCGGTCGGGCATGTCACCGAGCACGCGTCGTTCCTCACCGCCGAGGAGAGGAACTGGGTGCTGGGGCGCAGCGCGGCCACGATCTTCGGGAGGGACTCATGGGTGTAGACGGCAGCGGTGTGGACGGCAGCGGCCTGGGCGACATCGGCATCGGCATCATCGGGCTGGGCGCGATCGGGGCCTGCCACGCGCGGGCGATCCGCACGGTCGGCGGCCGGGTCGTGGCGGTGGCCGGACCGAAGCCCGCGGAGAACGCCGAGTTCGCCGCCGAACACGGCATTGCGCGCGCCTATGCGGAGACTGCGGCTCTCCTGGACGATGACGCGGTCAGTGCGGTCGTGGTCGCCGCGCCCAGCCCGGTGCACGCGTCGCTCACGATCGCGGCGCTACGGGCCGGGAAACATGTGCTCTGCGAGATCCCGGTCGGCGTGTCGCTGGCCGAGGCGGAGTCGGTGGCGCGGACCGCCGAGGAGACCGGCAGGATCGCCGCGTCGGCCCACACACTGCGCTTCTGGGCGCCGATGCTGGAGGTCCGCAGTCGGGTGGAGCGCGGCGAACTGCGGCTGCGCCATGTCATCGCGCGGTCGCTGCAACTGCGGCAGAGCGACGTCGGCTGGACCGGCAAGGTCCGGGACTGGACCGACAGCGTGCTGTGGCACCACGGCGCGCACCTCGTCGACACGGCACTGTGGCTGCTCGACGCCTCCGAGGCCGACGCGCACGGCCGATGCGGCCCCTCCTGGGCCGGCAACGGACGGCCGATGGACGTCGGTGCGCTGCTCGCGACCCCGGGCGGCGGCCTGGCCACGATCTCGCTGTCGTACCACTCCAGGAAAGCGGTCAGCGACTACGTGCTGATCGCCGAGGACCAAACCCTGCACATCGAAGACGGCCGCCTGTTCGGGTCCGACAAAGTGATCGTCGACTCTCCCGGCACCGCGGCCACCCAGGACGCGGCGATCGAGGCCCAGGACGCTGATTTCCTAGCCGCCGTCGCCGAGGGCCGGGTTCCGCGGTGCACGGCGGCAGACGTGCTGCCGGCCATGCGGGTGCTCGAGGCCTTGGAGATCGCATCACCGAACGAGAAGTGCGATCCACCCACCTGAGCAGAGAAGGAGCGCGTATGCACCGATTCATCTCCCGCCTCACGATGTGCCTCGCATTGATCGCCGTGTTCACCCTGGTCGGCCTCTCGCCCGCCTCCGCTGGCCCGCCTGCTGTCGGGAACACGATCGCCCTGTCCGACGGCACCGTGCTGCCGGTCTACAACGTGACCGGCAGCACGACCGTCAGCGCCGTCGGCTTCCGGATCACGGACGGCACCCTCACCGCGTACGACCAGTCCGGCACCTCACTGTGGAGCGTCGGCACCACCGGCTACGGCCCCTACGGCGGCTTCGACTACGACTCGGACGGCTGGCCCGACGTCTACGTCGTGATCCAGACCCCGAGCGGCACGAACTGCGGCAGCCAGCCGTGGCTCAACACGACGTTGTACTTCTTCAGCGGACGCACCGGGGCTTCACAGACGCCGCTGTCCCCGCTCGCGGACAAGTGCTGGACCTTCGACAGCACCACTTACCCGACACATCAGTGGACCGAGAACGGTGTGCTGTGGGGCGGGTCGTCGAACCAGATCGCGGTGTCCCCGTACTACGCCGACACCTCGTGGTTCCTCGGCTTCAACGGCACATCCTTCACCACGGACGGGGCGCTCTACTACCCGTCCACGTCGGCCTACGACAACACGTACCCCAACGCCCTGCCGAACACCTATGGGACGGGCACCAAGTACATCACCAACTCCCACGTGGCCAACGGTCTGATCACCGACGTGGGCGGCCAGAACCGACTGGTGGCCTGGACCTCGGGCCGAGTCATGCAATACGCGGTCGGCCCGCTGAACTCGGCGCAACTCGTGGCCGACCGGCCCTACCTCACCGGTGGGCGCACCGACATCGCCGGGCGCAACTACGGCGTCGTCGCAGTCGATCCGGGCAACCCCGACAAGGTCGCACTGATCGCCGGGACCAGCAACTACAACCTCTACAAGGACCGGCTCTCCGGCACCAGGAGCTACGACCCATGGGGCGGGATCGAGCGGCACGTCTCGATCTACAGCCTCGGCTCGAACACCGTTGACGACCGGTTCTACTCCTTCGCGCACGACAACGACGACGGCAACAAGTACGTGGACCGGGTGTCCTATCCGGCCAACCCGATCGTGCGCACCGGCGGCACGTCCCGGATCGCGTACAACGTCTTCGCCGGTGACGGGCATTGGTACCTGCACATCTCGGATCCGGGCGCCACCACCGACCGCTACTCCATCAAAGACCTGTTCCTCTGGGACATCGCCGACGTGGACGGCGACGGCACGGACGACTGGCTGGTCTCCCCGACCACCGGCTACTTCCCGAACTGGCAGACCACCATGTACCACTGGAACGAAGGAACCGCCTCGCTGACCAACTTCCGTACCGATGCCGGCCACATCCCCTACTTCAAGGAGACCTTCGGCCGCCGCACCGCCACCTCCAGCGACGGATACCTGACCCCCGCGCTGACCCAGAGGGTGGGCGGCGATCCGAAGCTCATGATGATCGACAGCTCAGGCGCGGTCTCGGCGCGCTGACCCTGCTCGGAGCCCGGACCGCCTTCGCGCGCCGGGCGGCGGCTCACCCCTCCCGCAGAGCCGGCCGCCGCCCGGCCCACTCAGCGCAAGGGCACAGCGTCAGCACATCGTCCAGGCCCGATGCCACCAAGTTGTGAGTGGGCTGCGGCTGTTCGAACGGGCCGTCTTCCCAGTCCGGACGATGTTCCATCGGTCACTCGGCGGAAGGCACCGGCTCACCGTGGCCGGGGCCACCGAGTCACTGACGCCCAGCACGTCCACCATCCGGTTCAGCCTGCCGCGTGCACGTGCCAGATGGGTCCGGGGCAGCCGGATCTCAGCGGTGGCCCGGGAAGCGTCCGCCACCCCGTAGGACAGGGCCGGCACCGGCATGCTGCTCAGCGTGGCGGCGACCCGGCCCGGTGCTCCGCGGCTGTCGCGGAGCGCCACGGTGAGCGTGCACGCCGCATCGTCCGGCTCCGGCCCTCCCGCAGGCGGCGAGGGGCCGCGGTGCCCGCCCACTCCGCGCCGAACGCGCAGGAGCCCGTAAGTGCGGGTTGGTCGTTCGGCGCCGGGTGGGGCAGCCGGGAACAACTGGACGTCACGCTGGTGGAATTCGAGCCGGTGGTGGAAGCCGGCATCGACGTCGCCCGTGACGCCGACGGCTGCACGGTGCGGGACCCCGGCCGACACACAACCGGCTGAGCGGCGCCCCTGTCCCCGGCCGCGGCCGCACCGCCCGTCCCTCCCCGATGACAAGCACCCACCCCCACCACCGACTACGGAAACAGAGCCGAACCTCCGGTCCCCGGTTCTGCACCGGTGCCCAGGTGCAAGCTCCCCGTCCGAGTGCAGATGCGGCGGAATATGAGACTCACTCCACCCACCCGTAAACATGGCCGTATACTCGGGTCATGTCTGATGCAATGATCCGGGTACCTGCCGAGGTGCGGGACCGTCTGGCAGTGATCGCGGAGTCACGAGGGACGTCGATCAGGTCACTCGTCCAGGAGTTCGCGGAGTCGACACTGACCGAGGAGGAGCGGCGGGAGCGAGCGGAGCGGACACGCGGCTATCTGGCAGAGCACTTCGGTGTCGAGGTGTCCGACGAGGAGAGCGCGGCCATGGGCGCACGGCTTCGTGAGGCGTTTACCCGCCGGCAGGGCGCGGCCGCGTGATCCTGCACCACCTCGTCCTTGATACACCGACGCTGGTGGCTCTGTCGGGGAACCGCCAGGTTTCCGCACTGATCCACCAAGCCCACTTCGAGGTGGAGACCCGCCTTTGGGTGCCGACGTTGTCCGTGCTGGAGGCAGATCGCGAGTACGTCGGGATCGCTGAGCACGTCGGGCAGTTGGAAGTCCTTCATACGCTGGACCTGGACTACCCGGCGATGCTGCTGGTCGCTCAGCTGCGCCGCGACGGTGTGCCCTCAGGGATCGCGGCCGCCATCCACGCCGCCCGGCACCTGCCCGGGTGGGGCACGGACGCCCTCGTCGCCTCGGTGGATCCGAAGGCGTACGAAGGGCACGCCGTGTCGGTCTTCGACCTCAATCGCTGAACGCGACCAGAGGCAAACGCGGGAGTGTCTGAACAACGGCTCTGGCCCGTAGCCGGTGGTGATGCCGCGTGGCGTGACCATGATCTCGCCCGCACGCCGACTGCTGGGCCACCCTCAACCCGCTCCGCCCCGGCCAAGTACGCGAGCAGACCACCCACGAACGCTGGAACAAGAACCACAACCTCCTCGGCCAGGGCGTCGGCCTGCTCGACTGCTCCCGCCGCCTCAACCTGGCCCGGAACACCGTCAAACGCTAAGCCCGCATACCCGAGCCTCAGGCCCCGCGCACCGCACCCACCTACCGGCCGCCCCTCATCGCTCCCTGTCGCGCCCATCTGCCCGCTCGTCGCCCGGCCGCCTTCGCCGCGGCGGCGGCACAGACGGCGAGGACGAACGGCCAGAAGCTGTCCGCCAGGACGAAGCAGGCCGTGGCCAGCGCCTGGACCACCAGGGTGGCCGCGTAGACACCCCGTGCTCCATGCCGGTCGGCCAGATGACCGACCGTGACGCCCAGGGCCAGTGCGAGAAGACCGGCGATGCCGAGCCCGAGCCCCACCTGGCCTGCCGGGAGATGAACCGCCTCGGTGAAGTACAGCACTCCGGCGGTGAGGTAGAGGCCGCTGCCGACTGTGTAGATGAAGTTCGAGGCCGCGAGGACGCGCTGCGGTCCGGTGTCCGGCATCAGGCGGGGCATAGACTCCACGTCCTCGACAGGAGGTAAGGGCCCGCCGCTTGTTGCATATTACTTGCAATAGCAAGAGAGTTGCCCCAGTAGCTGCCTTCGCTCGGCCTCCGTGCACCGGGGAGGGCTGAGCGAGCCCCGGGCACGGGGGCTTGGACGCGTTGCCGGCGGAGACCGGGAAGCTGCCGGCGGTGCGGCAGCTCGGAGGAGGCGGCCCGTGTATTTCCGCTCCACCTGATTTTCGTCCGGGCCGGACCCCCGGGCGGCGTCCGCTCCGCGGGTCCCGTCGTCGGCGAACTGCGCGCAGAGCAGCGTGCATGGACCGTCAGTCCGGCTCGGGCTCTGACCGAGCCTTCCCCAGGGCACCGATGACCACAGCGGTGGACACGGCGCCTGGGTCGGGTGTGCCGATCCCGCGTTCCCCCAGGTAGGAGGCGCGGCCTTTGCGTGCGACGCGCTTGCTGGTGGCCCCCGCTGCCTCGTCGGCGGCTGCGGTCGCGGCCACGCATGCTTCGGGGAGGGTGGACCCGGCCTGGTGCTGCTGTTGAAGGGCTCGTGCGGCGGGCAGCAGGGCGTCGAGCATGGTGTTGTCGCCTTCTCGCGCACCACCGATGTCGGAGACGGCTTCAGCGGCAGCGAACAGCGCGTCGGCGATGCTGCCCGCGCCGTGCGAGTGATCGTCCTCAAGGCTCTTGCCTGCCCGGCGCAGTGCCGTCGCCCACAGGGGGCCGGTCGTGCCTCCCATGACCTTGCGGAGTACGCCGGCGGCCTGAAGCAGTGCGGCCGCGGCACTCGATGGCGGACGGGCAGCGAGGTCATCCGCGATGGCTCGGAAACCGCGGTCCATGTTGACGCCGTGATCGGCGTCACCGCGGGCGGCGTCCAGCTCGGTCAGCCGAGGACACGCCTCGTGCAGATCGTCGGCCGCCAACGACAGCCACGTGACGATGAGTCGTGCGTCGATGGTGTCCGCAGCCGAGGTGCGGCCGGTGGTCCGGTCGGGCACTGTCAACTCCATTTCAGGGCAGGGGTGTTCACAGGGGCATCCCAGAGGGCCTTGCTCTCGTCGTCCAACCAGAGAAGCGAGATCGACGCGCCGGCCATGTCGAGGCTGGTGACATAGCTGCCGACGAGGTGGCGCACCGGGTTGAGGCCGTGACCGCGCAGTGCCGCGAGGACATCACCGTGCAGTGGGTACAGCTCGGTGTCGGGGCTGGCCCCCAGACCATTGGTGAACACCAGCACTTCGGATCCGCCCGGTGCGGAGAAGTCCTCTGTCAGCAGTTGTACGGCTTGGCGGGCGAGTTCGGCGGACGAAGGCAAGGGCTGCCGGCGCAGTCCCTTCTCACCGTGGATTCCGACGCCGAACTCGATCTCACCGTCGCCCAGTCGGAAGGTGGGCTTCCCGGCCATGGGTGTCGTGCAGGCAGAGAGGGCGAAGCCGATGCTGCGGGAACGCGCGATGACGTTCTGCGCGATGTCGGTGACCGCGCCGAGTGGCCGGCCCGCTTCCGCAGCCGCACCGGCGATCTTCTCCACGAAGACGGTGGCGGCGGTGCCCCGACGGCCCGGGCCGTCCGTGAAGGCCGGCAGTGCGGCGTCGTCGTCGACGACGACCATGGAGACGGAAATACCCTCATCCTCAAGGACCTCCGCGGCGACACGGAAGTTCAGTACGTCGCCGGTGTAGTTCTTGGCGATGAGCAGGACACCACCCCCGGCGTGAGCTGCGATTGCACCGCGGGCGACCTGGTGGGAGCTGGGGGAAGCGAAGATGTCACCCAGCACCGCCGCTGTCAGCATCCCCTCGCCCACGAAGCCCGAGTGGAGCGGTTCATGGCCCGATCCGCCGCCGGAGACCAGGGCGACGGTTCCCTTCGGAGGGGGAGCGGACCGCAGCACGACGCGGTTCTCGACGTCTGCGCGTATGTACCGGGCGTGAACCTCGGCGAACGCCGCCAGTGTCTCGTCGACCACACTTTGGGGCGAGTTCTGTATTTTCTTCATCGTCGCGGCCTGCCTGTCTGGGCTGCTGTGGTGTGGAGGCGGTGGCACGCGCTCCGTGGAGGCGGAGGTCGCGTGCCACCGGGGCCGTACGCCCACCGACAGTGGTCGGGTGAGCTGGGCGGTCGTGGAGGGAGCCGTCAGCCGGCAGCGGAACCCGCCGGGGAGGCAAGGAACCGCCGGGTCATCGAGGACGCGGTGTCTGTGACGAGTTCGGAGGCCAACTGCCCGATGGCGGGAGCCATCTTGAAGCCATGACCCGAGAAGCCTCCCAGAACCCAACTGCCGGAGGACTCCGGCCACGGTGCGATCACCGGGTCACCGGAGGGCGTGTAGCCGTCCATATACGTCGAGACACGTGTGGGCACGGGGTCCAGCCCGGACAGGTAGGTGGCGAGCGAGCAGCCGAGGGCACGGATGGCCGCGCCGTCGGCCCTGCGCTTGAGCGCGTCGGGGTCGTCGACCCGCTCCGAGGGCGCGAAGTCCGCCATGGTCTCGTGCAGTCCCGTCTTGACGGTGGCGCCGTCGATGCACGGGAAGCCGAAGACGAGACCGGAGGGAGTCTCCCGCAGGAAGACGGGGTGCCTCGACGGCGCATATGCGGCCGGTTCCGCGACGGGGTGCCAGGCGAGGTGCAGCCGGTGGGGAACGATCCGCTCGTACAGCCGGGGCATGAGCTGTGCTGCCCACGGTCCCACGGTCACGATGACCCGCTCGGTGACCCAGGAGCGGTCGTCGGCGTGGATGCGCACGCCGTCTGCGACAGGCTCCAGCCGCGTCACACGTGTCTGTGACACGATGCGCGCGCCACGTGCCCTGGCCGCCCGGGTCGCGGCGAGGATCGCTCGCTCCGGGCGCAGCACGCCCGCGGCCGGGTCGAGGACGGCGATGTCCTCGGGACCCACCAGATGCTGCGGATAGCTGCGGCGCAGCGCGTCGTTGTCGAGCACCTCGTGTGTGAGGTCGTGGTTCTTGCATCCCGCCAGGGCCTGAGACACCGCGTGGCTGTCAGGAGGCCCGATGGTGAGGCCACCGGTGAGGGTGAGGAGGTGTTCGTCGGCTTCCGCCTCCAGTTCCCGCCAGAGTTCCAGGGACCGCTGGAGCAAGGGGATGTAGGACGGTCCCTCGACATAGGCGGTGCGGAAGATCCGGGACTCCCCTCCGGAGGCGGACAGTTCATGTCCCACTTCGAACTGCTCGATACCGAGCACTGGTATGCCCTGCCGAGCGAGCTGCCACAGGGCCATCGAACCCATGGTGCCTACGCCGATGACGGCGGTGTGTGCGTCCATGTTCACCTCTTGGTGTCGAGACTGGGAATGGGGGTGCCGGCGTCCGGCCGCGGGGCGCTGTCCTGGGCATCGCTGGCGTCATGGAGGGCAAGGTCCTTGGTCTCCGGGGCCCACAGGGCCGAGGCCGCGGCGCCGAGCGCGAGTACCACCACGGCCAGCAGCATCGTGGGGCGCGTGCCCAGATGGGCGAGCGACAGAGGCAGAAGAAACGTTCCGGCGGCGGCGCCGACCCGGCTCATCGCGGCGGCGAATCCCACCCCGGTGGCCCGGATATGCGTCGGGAACAGCTCCGCCGGATAGACGTGGCAAAGGTTGCCCGCCGCCGAGATCACGGCCCCGTAGATGCTGAAGCACGCCGCGATGAGCACGGGCCACGGTGAGGCGAAGAGCCCGAGCGGCAGCAGACACAGGGCCATGAGGACAAAGGACCAGGTGGTGAATCCCCGGCGTGGCAGGCGGGCCACCAGGACGACGCCGACCACCCCACCGACCAACTGAAAGACGTTGAGCAGCAGTCCGCCCAGGAAACCGTTCCCCAGCCCGACGGAGGCGAGGACGGTGGGGGAGAAGGTGAAAATCGCGAAGTAAGGCAGGACCTGACAGAACCAGAAGATGGATGCGAAGGCGGTGCGGGTACGAAGCTGCCGGGAGAAAAGAAGCCGGAAACCGCCCTCCGATCGCTCCGCCGAAGGCGCCTCGCCCACATCGACATGAGTCCCGAAGTGCTTGTCGAGAACCTCGCGAGCCTCCCTGTGACGTCCGCACGAGGTGAGCCAACGGGGTGATTCCGGAGCTCCGAGGCGCATCAGCAACACGGCGATCGCCGGGACACCGCTGCTGGCGAGCATCCACCGCCAAGATCCGTCGCCGGCAAGATCGCGGAGTGCGTAACCGGTGACGAAGGCCGCGACAAACCCCACCGTCCATACGGCGTTGAGGGTGGCCAGGATTCCGCCGCGCTGACGGCGAGGCAGGAACTCGGACAACAGCGGCGCGGCAATGGCGTAGTCGATCCCCATGGCGATACCGAGCACGAGACGGATGGCGAACAGTTGCCACGGCTCGGTGGCCACAATGTGCAGCAGCGAGCAGCCGATGAAGAGCAGAAGGTCCGCCAGGAACATCACCTGCCGGCCGATTCTGTCTATGACAGGCCCGAACGCAAGGCTTCCGATGAACAAGCCGATCAGTGCGCTCGCGCCGATCAGACCCGACCAGATGTCATCCAGTCCGACCTGTGGAGCGTAGACGGCGAGCGCGATGCTCACAATACCCAGGATGTATCCGTCGCAGAACATGCCGCCGCTGGTGAACACGGCGATGCGGTAATGGATTCTGCTCATAGGCAGATCGTCCAGCGTTACGCGTTGCTCAGACCGCACGGTTTCTTCCTCCCCTGAGGTTGCCTGAAGTGGCGCCTCGACCATGCACGAAGATGAAACGGGAGGTTAGGAGATGATGTCCAATATCTGTCCTGACCGGTGCCATAGCTAGGGCGAATTGATCCCCGCACGCATCCGAGCGGTGGCGGTGGCCGCCAGGTCGGCGAGCGGGCCGAAGAAGGCCGAGGGGCGGTTCGCGCTCTGAGCGAGGCACAGGGTCGTCGTGGGAGCCGGCGGTTCGAGCGGCAGGTACCGCGTGCCGGGCAGACGCAGCGGGCTGACACATTCGGGCACCAACCCGATGCCAAGACCGCATGCCACCAATCCCAGAAGCACTTGGTCGTCCTCGGGTTGGTGGGTGATGCGCGGGCTGAAGCCGGCCGCCCGGCAGGCCGCGACGAGCGCGTCCACGTAGTTCGGACTGAGACGCCGCGGCAGGATGATCAGTTCCTCATGAGACAGCGCGCCGACGGGGACGCGTTGCAACGTGCTGAGCCGGTGGCCCTCGGGCACAACAGCGATGAACTCCTGCGTCTCGATGGTGATGAGGTCGAGGCCCTGAATGGAACTGCCGTCCGTACGGAGAATACCTATGTCGAGAGTGCCGTCGAGGAGATGCTTGACCTGGTCCGCCGGGTCGCTCGAGGACAGAAAGAGGATGACATTGGGATACAGATCACGGAAGGCTGGAATAATTGCCGGAAGTAGTTCCGAGAACCCTGAGGACACACTGGCAAGGCGTAGTGGTGCTCCCAGTTCCTTTCCGTGTACACCGGTGGCGATCTGCTGGAATTGCTGCACGTTCGCCAGGATTCTGCGCGCTTCGTTGAGCAGGACCTGACCGGCTTGGGTCACGGCGACCCGGCGAGATGTCCGCTCGAAAAGAACGACTCCCAACTCGTTCTCGAGCTGGGAGATCTGCTGACTCAGCGGAGGCTGTGATATGTGCAGTACTTTGGCGGCCGAAGTGAAGTTCAATTCCTCGGCGACAGTGACGAAGTACCGTAGGTGACGCAGTTCCATTGGCATGCCCTCCGGTGGTGAGACGCACGGTCCGCTGTGCGCCGCAGCCGACGCGGCACCGAGGCTACCTCGCACCCGACAAAAAGCGCTGCGGGCTTACGCATACTTCATTTACGGTGCATGGTTCATTACTGTGCGTGGCAGTGGACAAACGATGATCGTGCGGTGCCGCCGGCCATAGCGCGGGCCCCGCCCGCCGGCGGGCGATGTTCGAGCAGGCCATGGCCCGGATCGCGGGACGTTTCGGCCGAGTTGAACCCCGGGCGAGTGAACCGCTCCTGTCTGCTCGGGCTGCTGTCGCGTGCCGAGCGGAAGAACTGCCGGCAACTGGCCGAACAGGCCGGCCCGGCCCGGCCGGGGCCGATGCAGCGCCTGCTGCGCTACGCCCGCTGGGACGCCGACGCTGTCCGCGACGACATCCGTGCCTACGCCGTCGAACACCTCGGCACCGACTCCGGTGTGCTGAGGGTGGACGAGACCGGCTTCGTGAAGAAGGGCCTGACTCCGGCGGGCGTCCAGCGCCAGTACACCGGCACCGCGGGCCGCATCGAGAACTCCCAGGCCGGGGTCCTTCTCGCCTGTGCCAGCGGCCGGGGCCGGACGCTGATCGGCCGCAGGCTCTGCCTGCCCGGGCACTCCGGGTGCGCCGACGCCGAGCGCCGGCCCGCGGCGGGGACACCCGATGAGGCGCGGTTGCGGACCAAACTCCGCCTGACCCGGGAGATGATCGCCGCCGCGCTGGACGCCGGGGCGCAGGCACCGTGGGTGACCGGCGACGAAGCCTACGGACAGGACCCGCAGCTTCGTGCCGCCCTGGAGGCACGCGGGACCGGTTACGTGATGCCCGTCGCCTGCTCGACACGGGCACGGATCGACCACGGCCGTACCACCTTGGCGCCGACCCTGTCGCCGGCCGTCTGCCCGCCACCGCCTGGCAGCGGCACGGCGCAGGCAACCGCGCGAAGGGCCCGCGCCACTACGACCGGGCCCGGATCCACATCGGCACCGGCAGACACCACCACCCGCTCATCCGCCGCAACCACACCACCGGCGAACTCGCCGTCCACCTGCGCCGGTCACCCACCGAAGTGCCCCTGGCCGAACTCGTCCCCGTCGCCGGTGTCCGCAGGAGCCCCGAGGAGTGCTTCCAGGCCGCCAAGAGCCACGCCCTAGGGCTCGTCCGGCGGATCATGGGCCGAGCCAGGGCCGGACCGCGGTGAGGGCCGGGCAGTGCCCTGATCGTGTTGACCGCCCCCGGCAGGCAGTGCTGGAGTCGGCACGTGGACAGCATCCCCGCCAACCGGCGGCTCTGGAACCGGATCAGCAGCGCCTACCAGCACGAGCACGACCCGCAGATCGGCGCCGCACCCCGGCTGTGGGGCATGTACTCCATCCCCGACACGCACCTGCACGCCCTGGGCGACGTCACCGGCAAGCGCGTCCTCGAACTCGGCTGCGGCGCCGGCCAGTGGTCCAGGGCGCTCGCCGCCGAGGGCGCCACCGTGGTCGGGCTCGACCTGTCCGAAGCCCAACTCGCCGCAGCGGCCCGCGCGATGGGAGCGGCCTGCTACCCGCTGGTGCAAGGCGCCGCCGAACAACTCCCCTTCGCCGCCGACAGCTTCGACCTGGTGTTCTGCGACTTCGGTGGGCTCAGCTGGGCGCCCCCGCACCTGGCCGTCCCGCAGGCCGCACGCGTCTTGGGCCGAGGCGGGCGCCTGGTGTTCAACGTCGCCAGCCCATGGTTCGAAGCTTGCTACGACGAAGCCGCCAGCCGCGTGACCACGACGCTGCAGAAGGACTACTTCGGGCTGAACACCATCGCCGAGGACGACGGCGCGACCAGCTATCAGCTCACCTACGGCGACTGGGTCAAGGTCCTGCGCGGCGCGGGTCTCATCATCGACGACCTCATCGAGCCGCGGCCCGAACTCGGAACACCCAACGGCTACAACGAAACCGACCCACCCGACTGGGCACACCGCTGGCCGGCGGAACTGCTGTGGGTAACCCACAAACCGTAAGTTCCGCCGCGCCGAGACGTGAAGGCATCCCCTCGCCGGGCCGGCCTAGGCCACCACCAGGTCCGCACCGGACCTCATGGCACCGGCACATCACCCTCGCCGTGCTCGCCCTGGCCTTCCCGACCGCCCGCGCCGCCGACGAGGCCCCCGATCGGCCCGCGGCACGCACCACCTCGCCCGCAGCCGCGATCCGATCACGTCGACCGTCCCGGAGATCCGCCACCTGCTCGCCGCCGTCTTCCCGGGATCGGGAGGGCTCGTCGGGGTGCGTCGCGAAGGGCGAGTTGTGCATGGTGTGGTGCAAGGAGGAGGTGCTCAGCGGTGCAGGGTGGGTTGGTAGATGAGCTCCTGGGTGCGGCGGTCGAACGTCCGGCTCTCGATCAACTCAAGGTCGAAGTCGGCCGCGCCCGCGAAGATCGGGTAGGTCCCAGTCTGACCGCTGACCACCGGGAAGATCGTCACCTGGACGCGGTCGACCAGCCCGGCGGCCATCAACGCCCGGTTCATCGACAGGCTGCCGTGCGAGCGCAACGGCACCGCGGACTCCTTCTTGAGCCGGGCGACGACGTCGACGGCATCGCCGGCTGCGACGGTCGCGTCCGGCCATGCGCCGGGTCCTGCAAGCGTCGTCGACACCACTGTTGTCGGCATGCTGCGCATCCGAGAGTTCACCGGGTCGAGGTCGGCCACCGGGATCGGGCCCAGCAGCTTTGCGAACTGCCGGAAGGTGTTGGCTCCCAGCACCATCCGCTGCTCTTCGCTGATCACGGCAAGGCGGTTGTCAAGAAACTCAGGTCCTTGTTTGCTCCAGTAGCCGCCCCAGTCGCCGTCGGGGCCGTAGGAGCCGTAGCCGTCGAGGGTGGCAAAGACGTCCCAGGTGTAGATAGCGGTCATGATGCTCTCCTAGCGTGCGGTTGACGGCGCGTTGTGGATCTAGACGAGGCGACATAACGAAACTCATCGCACTCGGGCCCCTGGAATCGGGTCGGCTTCGATGCGGGGCGTGCCTCAGTTCCCGGGTGGGGTGGACCGTGTAGTCGCGACCGCTTGGGGCGCGTAGCGGAACAGGCGCGAGCTTCGTGCTCATTGTGGCGTCCAAACCCGTTGACCGCGAAGGTATCCCGTGCCCTGTGTTCCATCGTCCATGATCCCCGCGATCCTTGCGATGCTGGGTCCGCTCGACTCGACGGCGTCACTGACCTGCGCCCCTACCTGGCGGCGGTGCCCGACCCGCGGTTGCGGCGGGCCGCTGGTACTCACTGGCCTCGATCCTGGCCGTGTGCGTGGCCGCGACCCCTGCGGGCGCCACGACCATCGACGAGATCGCTGAACGGGGCGCACGCACCACCACGGCGCTGCTGGAAACCCTCGGCGTCCGCAGGCACCTGATGTGGTTCTGGATGATGGTCTGCTCCTGCGAACCGGCACGACTCCCGTTCTCAAGCACCGGTCAGACCGAGGTCACTGCCTTACGGACGGTCCGCCACGTCACACCATGCTTGCGCTCGACTCCCGCATCGACATTCCGTCGCGGTGGTCGCGCCGGATCGCCGGTTATAGCTCGGTCTTCGACATCTGCGGCATGATCTGCGCCGACACCGCCGTCGGCTGTGCCGACGCAGCCAGGGGCCGTGAAGGGAAGATCCTCGAACGACGAAGGCAGCCGGCGTGGAAGTGTTTCCTCAAGCGGCTTGAGACGACATTGGAGCCTGGGGGGTGGTGCCAGCGTCACCGCCGATTCGGGGCCTGGGCCGACTGCTTCGCGGGCGAGCGAGGAGGAGGGTTGCTCCCGTCACCTTGAGTCCGGCCGACGGAGCCGGGCACCGATAAGGGGGCGGGAAAGTATGATGGCCAGTCACACACGGCGGAGACTTCTCAAGGGGGCCGCGGTTGCGGCAGCGGGCAGTGTGGTTGGAAGCGGTCTCGGGCCTGGCTTCTTCACGGCTGCGGCGCAGGCGAGTGGTGTGGCCGAAAGGAGCGGCATGACCGGGGCGACTCCGTTCCTGGAAGGGGCGTTCGCGCCGGTCACCGAGGAGTTGACCGCCTTTGATCTCAGGGTGAGCGGGCGTATTCCGCGTGACCTGGACGGCCGTTACCTGCGTAACGGCCCGAATGCGCTGGGCCTTGAGGATGTCCGTGCCCACCACTGGATGCTCGGCGACGGAATGGTGCACGGGGTCCGGCTGCGCGGCGGGCGCGCGGAATGGTATCGCAACCGCTGGGTGCGGTCCTCGCAGGTGACGGCGAAGCTGGGGGACACGTACCCGGGTCAGGCACCACCGGACGACTTCGCGTGCAACACGCATGTGATCCCGTACAAGGGCCGCGTCCTGGCGCTGCAGGAAGGCGGGCCGCTGCCGTACGAACTGGACGGCGAACTCAACACCCTGCGCCCGTACGACTTCCGCTCCACTCTCCAGGGCGCCTTCACCGCGCACACCAAGTACGACGCGGCGGCCGACGAACTGCACGCGATCGCGTACTACCCCGCCTGGGACCATGTGCGGCACATCATGATCGACGGGGCCGGCAGGGTGGCGCGGGCCACACGGATTCCCGTCGCGGACGCGCCGATGATGCACGACTTCGCGCTCACCGGGACGTACGTGGTGATCGTGGACGTGCCGATCACCTTCGACGGTGCCGCCGCGGAGGCGGGCGCGATAGTGCCGTATGTGTGGAACGACGAACACCCCATGCGCATCGGGCTGTTGCCGCGCACCGGTGGCATCACACGCTGGTTCGAGATCGCCCCGGTGTACTACTCGCACACCCTCAACGCCTACGACCAGGGTGACACGGTCGTGCTGGAGTACACCGGGTTCCCCGCGCCGTTCTACGCCGCCGGCCGCGGTATGGGCGGACCCTCCGCGACCGGCGCCCCGACGCTCGACCGCTGGACGATCGATCCGCGCGCGGGCCGGGTCCGCGGCAGCCGGCTGGACGACCGTCCGCAGGAGTTCCCCCGCATCAATGAATCCCTGGTCTCACGCCGGCACCGCTACGCCTACACCGCGAGCGCCGCCGAGATGTGGCGCGCGTACGAGACCGTCGACGGCGTGCCGCCGGACGAGAAGTTCACCAACTGCCTGATGAAGCACGACATGCTGCGCGGCAGCAGGCAGCTGCACCGTTTCCCCGGGGGAGCGGCGGTCAGCGAGCCGGTGTTCGTGCCACGGCGCGGGGCGCGGGACGAGGACGACGGTTACGTTCTGTCGTATGTGAACGATCCCGACCGCGGCGCGACCGACCTGGTGATCCTCTCGGCCCAGGACTTCGGCGGTCACCCGCTGGCCCTGATTCACCTGCCCGGCCGGGTACCGCTGGGATTCCACGGCAGCTGGATCGCGGACGCCTGATGTCCTGCGCCGGTGGGCCCGCCACTGAGTCTGTTGGCGTGATGTCGTGGCTGGCCGGCGGTGGTTGGCGCGGTAGGCCGGTGGTATCAGGTATCCGCGAGGGGCGGGCTGACCGCGGGGCGGCGGGTGTTTCGCGAGAACACTCGGATGCCGGCGGCCGAGTTGTCCGCCTTGGAGCACGACAAAGGCGCGGTAGCCAGCCGCCCGACGGTTCCGCAGCGCGGCGGGCGCAGACTCTCCAGCGGAACGCCCAGGTAGAGGTCCCGGTGTGCACCGCCCCCGGAGCGCACCGCATGTTGCACACCACACAGCAAGCGGCGTACGTCCTCGGCGTCGACATCGTTTCTGATCGCGCCGGTCAGACGGGCGCGGTCCAGCAGGCCGGTGACCGCCTGGTCGAGTTCGGCCCCCATGCCCGAGGCCTGCGACCTGACGTCGCCCGCAGACTCCAGCACGGCCGCGAAGTCCGGGTCGTCGAGCATGCGGTCAAGCGCGAAGCGCAGCAGACGGCGCAGGCCCGCGAGCGGGTCTTCGGCGGCGACCGCCGCCTGCGCCTCTGCGATCAGTTCCCGAAAGCGTTCCTCCGAGAGCGCCTCGACCAGCGCATGACGGTTGGGGAAGTGCCGGTAGACCGTCCCGACCCCCACCCCGGCAAGCCGGGCGATGGCGTTCAGCTGCAGTGATCTGTCACCGGCAGCCAGTTGCTCGCGGGCGATCCGAAGGATCCGGGCGCGATTGCGCACCGCATCCGCCCGCTGCTCTGTCTCCTGCCCCGCCCTCGGTGTCACGGCCCCAGCATAAGCAGCCGACAGGCCGCAGCCGGAGCCGCCGCCGACCGAGGTGCACAGCCGCACACGGGAGTGTCCTCCTGGGGACCCTGCGCGCGACTGTCCGTCTCATTTGCTTCCATGCGACTTCCCGAACCACGGCACCGTCTACGCCCACTGCGCCGCCTGGCGTGACGAAGGAGCCCTCGCCCAACTCGACTACGACCTGACGGGACTGGCTCGCATGAAGGAGGGGCGCAAACTCGAACCGACCGCCTCCGTCATCGACACCCAGAGCGTGAAGACCTCCACCAAGGCCCCCTGATCAGCCAGGGAACGGATGCCGCGAAGAAGATCGCCGGCCGGAAACGAGGCATCCTCACCGACACGATCGGGCTCGTGCGCCGAGCAACGGGCTATGCGCCGCCGTTGCCGTCGCGCAGGGAACGAATCATGCTCTGCAGGATCCGGAACGCGCCTGACTGCTCGGTCTCGGTCATGCCGGCCAGCATTCTGACCTCGACGGACCGGACCGCTACAGACGCCTTCTCCAGGCTCCGTCGGCCGCGAGGCGTGAGCCGTGCGGGAAGAACCTTCCCGACGGGCGCCTCCGCGGGCCTGGTCACATAGCCCTCTCGTTCCAGGGTCTGGAGCAGCACGTTCATCGTCTGCCGTGTCACGAACGCGCCACGCGCGAGCTCGGAGTTCGACAAGCCCGGCCGTTGAGCCAGCAGTTCGAGGCAGGAGTAGTGCGTCACGCTCATCCCGAGTGGCCGCAGCACTTCCTCCATGGCTGCGCGCAGGGCGCTCGAAGCCTCTTTCAGCAGGTAGCCCAGTGATTTGTCCAGGTCGACGCCGGCACCGTTTTGACTCATGTCAGAAGTCTGACATACGTTGGTCCGTGTCAGGAATCTGACACGAAGAGAAGGAGCATCATCATGCCCGCCACCGGCCCCGACTTCATCTCGCTCCAAGTGCGCGACCTCGACGCTTCGCAGGCGTTCTACGAGCAGTACCTCGGCCTCGTCCGCTCGCAGGCCGGACCTCCGCACGCCGTCGTCTTCGAGACGAAGCCGATCGCGTTCGCACTCCGCGACGTGGTTCCCGGCACTGATCTCGCATCCGTTGCCCAGCCCGGCATCGGAGCCGCGATCTGGCTCCACGCCACCGACGTCCAGGCCATCCACGATGCTCTCGTCGCCGACGGTCACACCATCGTCTCCGCACCGTTCGACGGCCCCTTCGGCCGGACATTCACCTTCGCCGACCCCGACGGCTACCAAGCCACCCTCCACGACCGCGCCTGAGAAGCCACACGCCACCGACGATCAACGTTCCCCAGAAGACCGCCGGTTGCGCCCGGGACGCGAGCATCCGGACGACATTCATCGGCTCTTCGCATGTGACCGCGTAGACCGGTCTGGCGCGTCGGTGCCGGGGGTAGAGGTCGAGGTCTTCCGAGGACGAAAGTTCCCACACCGCTCTTCTGGAAGACCTCGCACGACGTGCGTGACGCTACTTTCTGCCCTGCTGATCTGACGACGCTCTGCCGGCTGGATGACCTCGGCTTGGAGATGCCGCCAACGCGTCCAGCAAGACACCTGTGGGCACCGCGGCCGGGTTGGTGATCCGCGCTACGGCCTCCGCGGAGTGCTGCGCGGTGCGGGCTTGCCCGTCTGGTCGTGGACAAGGTGAAGCCGAGGCGGGACGAGGAACAGCGCGGGCGCCGCAGCGGACGCCGAGATCACCAGCATCGTGGCCGGGATGGTCGCGCGTGCGGACAGCATCGACGACCTGGACATCCTGCGGCACATGCGATGCCGGCCCTGCTCGGCCGGATCTGTGCCCCCCTCCACGCTCGGCACGTTTTTGCGCGCGTTCACCCACGGCCACGCACCCCAACTCCACGCCGTACACCGCAGATTTCCGGCCGCGCCATCCTCACCGACGCCGACACAAGCCGGACCGCCGGCGGCGGGAACAACATGACACATGAGGTGGCATTGTTGTCGGCGGCGTCAGGGGCAACAGATCGCGAGGCCCCGGTCGGGGCCCCGCGACCTCACAACGTCGACGTCAGCAGGTGTGCAGGCGGTAGACGCGCTCTGCGTTCCCCCGGAACAGGGCATCCCGCTCGTGCGGACCGAGCCCGGCGGTGAGCTGATCGGTCACGCGTACGACCTCGGCGTAGTCGGCCTCCAGGGTCGACACCGGCCAGTCCGAACCGAAGAGCAGACGCTGAGGGGTGAAGGCCTCGAGCGCCAGGTCGACCCAGGGCCGCAGATCGTCGATCCGCCATGCCCCGGGGACTGCCTCGGTCAGGAGCCCGGACAGCTTGCACACGGTGTTGGGCAGCGCCGAGAGGAGGCGGAGGTCCGAGGCCCAGGGCTCGATCCGGCCGGACGCGATCGGCGGCTTGCCGAGGTGGTCGAGGACGAACGTCACACCGGTGAGCCCGGCGCACACGGCGACCGCTGCGGGCAGCTGGTGCGGTGTGACGACCAGGTCGTAGACGAGCCCGGCGGCGGCGACAGCGGTCAGGCCGCGTCGTACGTCGGCACGCAGCAGCCAGGCGGGGTCGCTCTCCTCTTGGACCTGGTGCCGGATGCCCACCAGGCGGTCGCCGCCGGGGAGTTCCCGCAGCCGGGCGAGCCGGTCGGCGATGTCGGGCGCCGTCAGGTCGACCCAGCCGACGACGCCGGCGACGAGGCTGTGCTCCGCCGCGAGCGACAGCAGCTCACGGGTCTCGTCGGGCACGCACACCGTCTGCACCACCACGGTGGCGTCCACACCGGCGGTCCGCGCCGGTGCCTCCAGGTCGGTGAGCGAGAACGAGCGGTTGAGGGGTTCCAGGGCCGGCCCCGTGATCCAGGGCTGCGGCCGGACAAGGAGGTCCCACAGGTGATGGTGCGCGTCGATGATCCGACGGTCAGTCATGGTTGCGTCCTAGCTGGGATACCGGGACCGGGATGTCTGGTGTGAGCAACCCTGCCTCCCGCAGGTCCTCCCACAGCGCGTCGGGCACGGGGCGGCCGAACATCGCGGCGGCGTCCCGCACCTCGGCGGCGTTGCGGGCACCGACGAGCACGCCCGCCACGGCCGGATGCCCGAAGGGGAACCGCAGCGCAGCGGCACGCAGCGGCACGTCGTGCCGACGGCAGAGCGCCTTGAGATCGAGGGCGCGCGCCAGCACCTCCGTCGGCGCGGCGGCGTAGTCGAAGGTGGCGCCGGGCTTCGGGTCTGCGAGCAGCCCGGAGTTGAAGACGCCGCCGATCACGACGCTGACGCCGCGCTGCTCGGCGAGCGGCAGCAGGTCGTCCAGGCCGCGCTGGTCCAGAAGGGTGTAGCGGCCGGCCAGCAGGACGGCGTCGACGTCGGTGTCGCGGACGAACCGGGCCAGCGCAGCGGACTGGTTCATCCCGACACCGACAGCACCGACCACCCCCTGCGCGCGCAGTTCCTCCAGAGCTGGACAGGCCTGGTCGATCGCTATGTCGAGATGGTCGTCCGGGTCGTGCAGATAGACGATGTCGATGCGATCGATGCCGAGCCGTTCGACACTGGCCTCGACGGACCGGCGCACACCGTCGGCGGTGAAGTCCCACACCCGCCGGTGGGTGGCCGGTACGGCGAAACCGTTGGGGAGGTCCGTTCCGTCCGTCCGGCCCAGTGGTTCAAGGAGTCGGCCCACCTTCGTCGAGAGGGTGTACTCCTGCCTCGGCCGGCCGCGCAGTGCGGCGCCGAGCCGCCGCTCGGACAGTCCGAGGCCGTAGTGGGGCGCGGTGTCGAAGTACCGGATGCCCGACTCCCAGGCGGCGGCCACCGCCCGCTCGGCCTCGGCATCGGACACTGCGGCGAACAGGTTCCCGATCCCGGCCGCGCCGAACGCCAGCTCGCTGATCCGTACCGCACTGCGACCCAGAGAGATATGACGGTGCGTCATATCTGTGCCGCCGGTCGAACGCGGAGGCCGGCCATGCCGCCGTCCACGGCGAGCGCGGTGCCCGTGGTGCCGGCGGCGGAGGGGGAGGCCAGGTAGGCGATCGCGGCGACCTCCTCGGCCAGGACCAGCCGGCCGGTGGGCTGACGTCCGTTCAGGGCAGCGCGTTCGGCGGCCGGGTCCTCGGCGGCGTCGAGGAGTCGGCCGACCCAGGGGGTGTCGACAGTGCCGGGGTTGACGCAGTTGACGCGGATGCCTTCGTGGACGTGGTCGGCGGCCATGGCGAGGGTCAGCGACAGTACGGCGCCTTTACTGGCGGAGTAGAGGGCACGTTGCGGAAGCCCGGCGGTGGCGGCGATGGAGCAGGTGTTGACGATCGAGGCGTTCTGGGACGCGCGCAGGTGGGGGAGGGCGGCCCGGGTGGTGCGGACGATGCCGACGACGTTGACGTCCAGGACGCGGTGCCACTGTTCGTCGGGGTTGTCGGCGACGGTGCCGGCCGCGCCGATGCCGGCGTTGTTGACCAGGATGTCGATCCCGCCGAGCGCATCGGCCGCGTCCGCGACGGCGCGCCGCACCGAGGCGGCGTCACCGACGTCGGCGGTGAACCCGGTGATCGGCGCTTTCACCGTGCTCGGGTCCAGGTCCAGGACGGCGACATGGGCACCTTGCTCGCCGAGCAGCGTGGCGGTGGCCAGACCGATGCCGGAGGCACCGCCCGTCACCAGGGCCTTGAGGTTGTCGAGTTCACGGGTCATGCGTGGCCCTTCAGATGGTTCGCGGACAGGTCGGCCTTCCAGAACTCGCCGTCCGGGTAGCGGTAGATGTCGATGGAGGACTGGCGCATGGTGGCGGAGAACCCTGGGGCGGAAGGCGCGCGGTAATGCCCGCCGTCGATCGTGGCCGGGTCGAGGAAGTGCTGATGGAGATGGTCGACGAACTCGATGACCCGGTCCTCGGCGGTGCCGGAGAGCGCGACGTAGTCGAACATCGACAGGTGCTGGACGAGTTCGCACAGCCCGACGCCACCGGCGTGCGGACACACCGGCACGTCGTGGGCCGCGGCGAGCACCAGGATGGCGAGGTTCTCGTTGACACCGCCGACCCGGGCAGCGTCGATCTGGACGACATCGACGGCATCCGCCTGCAGCAGCTGTTTGAAGACGATGCGGTTCTGCACGTGCTCGCCGGTGGCGACCTTGACCGGGCCAACGCCGCGGCGGATCGCCGCGTGTCCGAGGATGTCGTCCGGGCTGGTGGGCTCCTCGATCCAGTACGGGGCGAACTCGGCCAGCGCGTTGGTCCAGACGATCGCTTCGGCGACATCCCAACGCTGATTGGCGTCGATGGCCATCCGGGTGTCGGGGCCGATCGCGGCCCGGGCGGTGCGGCAGCGGCGGATGTCATCCTGCAGAGAGGCACCGACCTTCAGCTTGATCTGTGTGAAACCGTCGTCGACGGCCTGCTGTGCCAGACGGGTGAGCTTCTCGTCGGAGTAGCCGAGCCAGCCGGGCGAAGTGGTGTAGGCGGGGTACCCACGGCGACGCAGACGAGCTGCCCGCTCGGCGGCCCCTACCTTGCCGCGGCGCAGCAGTTCCAGCGCCCGCTCGGGCGTCAGGGCGTCGGAAATGTACCGAAAGTCGATCTGCGACACCAGCCACTCGGGCTCGGCGTCGGCGAGGAACTGCCACAGCGGCTTGCCTGCGCGCTTGGCGGCGAGGTCCCACACGGCGTTGAGCACCGCACCGATGGCCATGTGCATCACGCCCTTCTCGGGGCCGAGCCAGCGCAGTTGGCTGTCGCCGACCAGGTCGCGGGAGAGCGAGGCGGGGTCGGCGCACAACTCGGTGACGGACCGCCCGACCACGTGCGCGCGCAGAGTGTCCATGGCGGCGACCTGGACGTCGTTGCCGCGGCCGATGGTGAAGGTGAACCCGTGGCCCTCGTGGGAGGTGTCCGAGGTGCGCAGTATCACGTAGGCGGCGGAGTAGTCCGGGTCGGGGTTCATCGCGTCGGAGCCGTCCAGCTCACGCGAGGTGGGGAAGCGGATGTCGTAGGTGTCGAGCGCGGTGATCCGCGCGGTGTCCCTCACGCGTCCGCGAAGGTCTGGCGCTGGCTGCCGAGGCCGTCGATGGACAGCTCGACCGTGTCACCCGCGCGGAGGAACGGCTTGCCGGGCAGCCCGAGGGCGACGCCGGCGGGAGTGCCGGTGTTGATGACGTCGCCGGGGTTGAGCACCAGGTACTGGCTGAGGTACCAGATCAGGTAGGACACCTCGAAGATCATGTCCTTGGTGTCGCCGTCCTGGCGCACCTCGCCGTTGACGGACAGTTGGAGCCGGAGCGCCTGTGGGTCGGCGACCTCCGCGGTCGGGACCAGCCACGGACCCATGGGGTTGAAGGTCTCGCAGGACTTGCCGAGGTCCCACTGGGGCGAGAAGTCGAGCTGGAACTCGCGCTCGGACACGTCATGACTGATCGTGTAGCCCGCGATGCACGCCGCAGCGTCGGCTGGCCCGTCGAGGTAGCGGGCGGTACGGCCGATGACGACGGCCAGCTCAACCTCCCAGTCCGTCCGCGCGGACCGGCGCGGAATCAGCACCTGGTCGTAGGGGCCGACAACGGTCGCCGGGTCCTTCATGAACACCACCGGCCGGTCAGGGATGGCGGCACCGGTCTCCGCGGCGTGATCACGGTAGTTCAGGCCGACGCACACGATCTTGCCGGGCCGCGCGACGGGAGCGCCGATGCGCAGTCCCGTGGCGTCGAACTCGGACAGTCGCCCCTCGGCCAAGGCATCCCGGACGTCATCGAGGCCACCGGCGGCGAGGAACGGACCGTCGATGTCGGCCGTCAGTCCGGCCAGGGAGTAGGTCCGGCCCTCGTCGTCGAGGACGGACGGGGCCTCCTCGCCGGTATGGCCGATGCGCAGGAGCTTCATGAGGTACCTCTCAGGTAGGGGAGACGAGGTCTCCCAGCGCGCCACCGGGTGCGGGCGCCGGTCGGAAGTTCGGGAGGGGCAGCAGACAGACGGCTGCTCACTCCATGAGGAACACGGGCTCCATCTGTGCCCACCACTCGCCCGGGCGCGCTGTGGAAAGCCGGACCTGGCACGGGTCGGTGAGCTTCCACCACGCCTGGGTCACCGGATCGTCGGCCACCGCCGCCATGTCGGCGTCGAAGTCGGCGCCGTGGTACTCGAAATAGGAGAAGAGCAGTCCGGCGTGCTCGAAGATCGAGTAGTTCGCAACGCCGTGTGCCCGCAGCGTCTCCAGGACGCCGGGCCACGGGTCGGCGTGCAGAAGCCGGTACTCCTCCAGCTTCTCCGCCCGGACGTTGATGACCATGCCGTATCTACGCACGGGTGACTCACAGCCTTCCCTCGTGTGATGGGACTTGTGGACCGACGGACCGGGACCGGTTCATGCCTTCCGGCGGTCGTCGATCGCGTCGGTGTTCCAGACGATGCCGAGACCGGGGATCTCGGGGGCCAGCGCGTCGCCGTTCTCGATCTCCAGCCGGCCGTGGGTGACCGCGCGCAGCTGCGGGATGTGTTCGACGTAGCGGCCGTTGGGTACGGCGGCCACCAGGCTGACGTGCAGTTCCATCAGGAAGTGCGGACACACGTCGACGTTGAAGGTCTCCGCGAGGTGCGCGACCTTCAACCACGGGGTGATCCCGCCGACCCGGGCGACGTCGACCTGGACGATGTTCGCCGCGCCGCGGTGCAGATAGTCGCGGAACTGCCCGGCGGAGTAGAGGGATTCGCCGACGGCGACGGGGATCGAGGTCGACCGGGCGAGTTCGACATGGCCGGCCACGTCGTCCGCGGGCAGCGGCTCCTCGAACCAGGCGAGGCCCAGCGGCTCAAAGGCGGCGGCGCGCCGCTTCGCCTCGGCGTACGTCATCGACTGGTTGGCGTCGACCATGATGTCCAGGCCCGGCCCGACCGCTTCACGGACCGCGCGCAGCCGCTCGACGTCCTGGTGCAGCAACTCCTTGCCGACCTTGAGCTTCACCCCGCGCCAGCCGGCGGCCCGGGACGCGAGGGCCCCGCGGACCAACTCGTCCGTCGACAGGTGCAGCCAGCCGCCCTCGGTGTCGTACAGCGGCACCTCGCGCCGGAACCCGCCGGCCAGCCGCCACAGCGGTTCGCCCGCGTGCTTGCACCGCAGGTCCCACAGGGCGGTGTCGGCCGCGGCGAGTGCCAGGGAGGTAACCGCGCCGACGGTGGTGGCGCGCGTGGAGGCGTACAGGTCGTACCAGATCCGCTCGGTCCTGGAGGCGTCGGCGCCGATCAACCGGGGGAGCAGGTGCTCACGGAGCATGGCGAGGACGGACCGCCCGCCGGTGCCGATGGTGTACGAGTAGCCGGTGCCGGTGCCGCCGTCGTCGGTCACCAGGTCGACGAAAACGGTCTCCTGCTTGAGAAAGGACTGGACGGCGTCCGTCCGCAGCGTCTCCACTTCGATGTCGGCCAGGTAGGCGGTGGCTTCAACGATCTTGGCCATGCTGTCGGGTGCTTCCTTGGTCCGGGGCCGTCCGGCCGCCTCGGGCGGCGACCGGACGGTCGAGCGTGTCGTTCCGTGTGCGCCCTAGTTGTGCGAGAAGCTCACGGCATCGGCGCGCAGCCACTGTCCGGCCGAGCCGACCGACGTGATGGCAACGGTCGCCGCGTGGTTGGTGACGTTGACGTTCGGGATCGTGATGTCGGTCCATGTCGAGGTGGCCGGGACGGGGACGCTCAGTTCGGACCCGCCGTGGTTGAGGACCCGGACGACCGCCTGGGACTGGCCGCCGGAACTCTGCACCTTGGCGGTCAGGGTGTACGTGCCGTTGGGGATGTCGGTCAGGTTCTGCTTGGTGCTGACCGTGTAGCTCGACGAGGAGCCCTGACGCAGCGACCTGGTGCCGTTGACCACCTGGTCGCTCGCGATGGAACTCGCGGAGGTGTCGTAGCTCTCCAGCCAGCCTGGGACGATCTGAGAGCCCGGGTTGGAGGTCGGGAGTGCGTCGAAGCTGCCGTTGCCGAGGAGGTTGGCACCGGCGATCGGCTTGTTCCAGTAGCGGAAGTAGTCGAAGTCGCTGGAGCCCGGGACCACGGTGCCGCTGGGGTAGTACGGCAACGCGGTCAGCCACAGGTTCATGGGGTTGAACTGGTAGTTGGTGGCGGCGTTGTCGATGGTCAGCTTCAGCTGGCCGTTGATGTAGAACTTGGTCGTGGCCGGCGTGTACTCGTAGCCGTACACGTTCCAGTCGGCGAAGTCGATGCCGAGCTGGGCGGCGTTCTTCGCACCCATGCGCTGGCGGACGGTGCCCTGTGACTGGACGGCGTTGCCCATGTCCAGCCCGTCCGGTGAGTCGGCCTCGAAGCCGTCGATCTCGAAGAGCTGGTTGTTCTCGGGCGACTTGCCATCGGTGATGTCCTGGTTGATGGCGGGGTCGCCGCCGGCGCCGCCGATGTCGCGGCGCAGGCCCATGCTCCAGAACGACGTGTGCAGCGGAGAGGTGCCGGTGTACAGCTTCGCGCGGGTTTCGTAGTACCCGTAGCCGAAGCGCTGCTTGGAGATGACACCGCCCGAGACGTAGTCGGCGTTCCCGTCGCCCGTCACGTCACGCTGGGCGAAGTTGAGATGCAGGGCGCCGTTCGACTCGGTGACCGAGTCGGCGGTCATGTACCCGCCGGTGTAGGGGCCGGTGATCCGGTGGTACCAGGCGTTCGTGTCCAGGGCCGTGCCGTCGAACTCGTCGGCGTACGCAGGCGTCGAGCCGTAGCCGGCGGCGGCGTCGGCGGGAAGGACGGGGGTAGCCGTCACCGCCGTGGCCGCCTGGGTGGGCGAGAAGGCCACGAGCGACAGCAGGAGAGCGGCGATGGAGAGGGCTGGCCGTACGACGGATTTCTTACCCGGTCGTGTCACCACGGGCGGCTCCTTCATAGATCGAGTAGCCACATGATGGTTATCTGATCCTCAACAAGCAATAGCCTTGCAGGAGAACGCTGTGGGTCGGCCTTGAGGATCGGCGGCTGTCGGGGGTGTGACGCCGTGCGGCGCCCGGCCGGAGAGGGTGTGCCCGGGCTCCTGTGGGGTGCCCTGTGGTGATCGTGGTGACAGAGGCCGGCGGTGATCGGTGACGGGCAGGCCGCAGGTCGCACGCCTTGCCTGGAGCGGTCCGGGATCATACGGTCAAGCCGGCGCCGACCGGAGTGTGCAACTGGGCGTAATGCCCCGGGTGGTCGGTCGGGACACCGCAGTCGGAAGTCCCGTCGATGTCAGCCCGCCCCGCGTCGTCCGTCGGTTCGGCCGACTCTGGGAGTACCTGTGATCGGTGCTCTGCAGTCGCCGACGGTTGCGGGGCTTCGTCTGTCGAGAGCTCTCGCTGGCTGCGGGCGTGATCGCAAGGGGATGTTCCGGGCCGCAGCCCCCTCGTACGTGACAGGTTGCTTCAAAATACTCATGGCGCATCCATTTTCTAGAATTAACTTGTGCGATACGGTCAGGCAACGCACATGCAGGAGGGCTCATGAGCACAGCAACGGTTCGACGGGTCAGGCCCGAGAGGGCCGCCCCCGCGAAGAGAGGCGCACTCGGTGCGCGTGACAGGACCTTCGGTTTCATGCTGGCGCTGCCGGCCGTCACGCTCTTCGCGGTGGTCGCCATCTACCCGCTGGTGGCCAGCGTGTGGACGAGTTTGTTCGACCAGTCGCTGCTGCGGTCCGACCGGTCCTACGTGGGCCTGGACAACTACAGCGCGATCTGGCCCGACTTCCTCAGCCGCCTCGGCACCACACTGGTCTACTCCGTGCTGGCGACCGCCGGTCCCGTCCTGGTGGGCGTCACACTTGCCATGTTGCTCAACGGCCGCGTCCGTGGGCGCAACGTGCTGCGCGGTCTGCTGATGCTGCCGTGGCTGCTGCCGGGAGTGGTCGTCTCCTTCCTGTGGGCGTGGATCTTCAACGACAGCTACGGCGTTCTCGACCATCTCTTCGAGCTCGTGGGTCTGCCGCAGGTCAACTTCCTGGGCCGGCCCGGCACCGCGATGATCGCAGTGGTCGTGGCCAAGACATGGAACGCGTTCCCGTGGGTGATGGTGGTGGCACTCGCGGTTCTCCAGACCCTTCCCGCGGAGCAGTTGGAGGCCGCGTGCCTCGACGGCGCGTCGCGCCTCCAGCGGTTCCGCTACGTCCTGTTCCCCCACATCGTCGGGCCCGTCGCGCTCGTGAGCATGCTGGAGTTCATCTACAACTTCGGCAGTTTCGACACCATCTTCGTCATGACCGGCGGCGGCCCCGGCACCTCCACGATGACCCTCGCCTTGAGCCTCTACCAGTACGCCTTCTCGTCGTTCGAGCTGGGCAAGGCGGCCGCCATGGGCGTTCTGTGGCTGGTGGCCCTCTCGGTGGTCTGCGCCGGCTACTTCCTCCTCAACCGCAAGCTGGAGTCCCGATCATGATCCCTTCCCGCCGTCCCAGGGACGTGGGCGAGAACATCGTGCGGCCGCCCTTGAGCATCGGGGGCAAGCTCGGCCTGGGCGCTCTGTGCCTGTTCGGACTGCTGCCGGTGTACTGGCTGGTGGCCACGGCGTTCATGAAACGTGACGACGTGTTCGCCCAGAACCGCCCGCTGTTTCCCACGCATCCCACACTGGAGCATTTCACCGCGTTCTTCTCCAACGCCGACCTGTTGCACAACCTGGTCAACTCGGCGATCGTCTCGACCGGCACCGCGCTGGTGTCCGTGGCGGCCTCCAGCCTCATGGCCTACTCGCTGTCGAAGTTCCGGTACCGCGGCCGCAACATGATCATGGTCATGTTCCTGGTGGGGCAACTGATCCCCGGCGCGCTCCTGCTCGTGTCGCTCTACCTGATGTTCAGCTCGGCGGGCATCCTCTACACCTACCTCGCGATGATCATTGCTTTCACCACGTTCACTCTGCCGCTCACGGTCTTCCTGCTGAAGGGTGTCATCGACGCCCTGCCGGACGAGATCATCGAGGCGGGGAAGGCGGACGGGCTCTCCAACCTCGCCGTCTTCTTCCGCATCATCCTTCCCCTGATCGGCCCCGGCCTCGTCACCGCGGGCATGTTCGCGTTCATGCGCGGCTGGAGCGACCTGCTGTTCGCCCTGACGCTGGCCGGACCCGCCAAGCAGACGCTGCCCGCCGGACTCGCCTCGGCCTTCATCCATGAGGGCAGCGCCGACTGGCCCGCGCTGATGGCGTCGTCCGTGATCACGTCCGTCCCGCTGGCGGTGATCTTCATCCTGCTTCAGCGCTTCTTCGTCGCCGGCATCGCCGCCGGTGCGGTGAAGGGCTGATCTTTCCCGCACGCTCACACCGTCTCCCAGTGGAGTTGCCATGAACGACAACCTTCGCCCCAACCCCGCGCCGTCGCGGCGGGGCTTCCTCGCCGGCATGGGGGTCCTCGGCGCCCTGGGCGCACTCTCCGCCGCCGGCTGCTCCACCACCTCCCCGTCCTCCGGGAACAGCGGGACCGCAACGGAGGCCGACAAGATCAACCTGTACAGCAGCGTGCTGGGGGAGGAAGCCCAGAAGGGTGCCTGGGAAACGGTCATCAGCGGGTGGGAGGCCAAGTCCGGACACAAGATCAAGCCGGTCGTCTACCCGTACGACCAGGCCGCGACCCAGCTTGTGCTGGCGGCCAAGTCCGGCACCTTCCTCGGCGTCGGCCAAGGGCCGTGGCAGCAGCTGGTCCCCACCGGGATCCTCGCCGACGTCTCCGACGTCACGAGCGGGATGGACCTGCCGCGCGACGTTCTGGATTCTTTCCGGGTGGACGGCAGGCTGTACGTGGTCCCCACGGTATCGGCCGGCATCGGACTCGTTGCGGACGGGCGCCTGGCGTCGCAGTTCAGGCTGCGCCCGGGGATCTCCACCGACGACTTCGCCACCGCCCTCGAAGCGATCAAGAAGAACGACCCGAAGATCATCCCGTATGCCGCCGTCACCAAGAATCCCGACCTCAAGGACGCCGTCCACTGGATGTGGGCCTGGGGCAGCCCGGTGGTCACCACCGACCTGAAGTGCACCATCGGCGACGCCGAGAGTGTCGCCGCCATGAACTGGTACAAGCAGTTGCAGGACCAGGGCCTGATCAAGGCCGGCGTCGCCCGCACCGATGCCCGCATCCTGTTCGCCCGCGGCCAGGCGGCCATCTACGACGACGCCCCGCTCGCCAACACCTTCCTCAACACCAACGGCGGGTCCGCCGAACTCAAGGCCCACATCACGGCCCTGGAGCGGCCGCACGTCGGCGGCAAGCCTTCCTACAACAGATGGTGGGGCAACGGGATGTTCTGTAGCTCCGGCAAGGGCGAGACCACCAGCAAGGACTTCATCCGCTACGTCGCCACCGATGTCAGCGCCGAGACCGCTCTGTACAAGCAGTCGGCGACGGCGCCCGCCGACAAGAAGGTGGCCTCCCGGATCCCTGGGCTGGCCGGCGATGCCTTCCAGACCGCGTTCCGCACCCACATCTCCGAGAAGTCGCGCGCGGCCGCGTGGGACAAGCTGGCGACCGCTGCCCTGATCGACTCGACCATCGGCGAAGGCGTCGCGAGCATCCTCGCCGGACAGGTGGGTGTCCAGCGTGGCCTGAACGACCTCCGGGACAAGGTGCAGCAAAAGCTCGACCAGAAGTAGCCGACCCCGCCCAGAGCAGCGAGCGACCTGGCCGGCCCCCTCCACGGAGCGGGCCGCCCGCCCGTGCGGAAGCGAACCGTTTGCCGCCATACGAAGGAGAGATTACGTGGCCGCCGAATCAGGCACCGGAACCCAGGCCATCGAACGGGCGATGAAGCTGCTGGCCTGCTTCTCCGGTGAGCACAGCGAACTGCGGACCTCCGAACTGTGCGCCGCCACCGGCCTGGGACAGTCGACGGTGTCCCGCATGATGGCCACCCTCGACCGGCAGGGATATGTGGTCCTAAGTCCACGGACCGGCCTCTACCGACTCGGCCCCACCACGGTCGTGCTGGGGGCGGTCGCCCTCAACAGCTCGCTGGTGCACCGGGCTGGTCGTCAGATCGCCCAGAACCTGGCTCAGAGCACCAACCTCGGAGTGAACCTCGCTGAACTCAACGGCACCAAGCTGTTCTACCTGTGCAACTTCGAAGGCGCCGGCTCGCCCAAGTCCTTCACCATGGCCGGCCGTTCCGCCCCGCTGCACGCCACCGGCCTGGGGAAAGCGGTCCTCTCCGGCCGGCCCGTGGACTACGTGCGCGCGTACTTCGAGGATGCCCTCGCGACCCCGTTCACACCGCACACCATCACCCGGCTCGACCACATGGCCGCCGCCCTGACCGAGATTCGCAACCGCAGCTACGCCACCGAGATCGAGGAACTCGCCTTCGGCAGGGCCTGTTTGGCCGCCCCGATCCGCGGTCGTACCGGCGAGGTGGTGGCCGCGCTGTCGGTGAACGGGCCACTGTCCGCGATCGACCTGCCCAACCGGCAGCGGGATCTCAGCCTGCGTGTCATCGAGGCCGCCGACGAGATCTCCGTGGCCCTCGGCTACACCCCGACGCCGACGGGCCGACACCCGCACCCCGCGCACCTCGCCGAGAACAGCGGCTGAAGCAGGACGGACCATGCACACTCCGATCATGATGCAGGCCCCCGAGGCCGCACTGGGCGAGTGCCCGCGCTACGACGCGGCAACCAAAACGCTCAGCTGGGTCGACCTGTCCGCCGGACGACTCTGGTGTGCCGACACGGCACCGGAAGCCCCTTTGGCCGACACTCTTCGGCACCCCCGCCTGCTGACCGAGGTCACCGGAAACCTGGCATGTGCGGTACGCCGTGGTGCACCCGGCGGCCGGGACACCGACTGGCTCCTCTGCAATGAAGGCACCGTGCTCGCCTGGACCGAGGGGCAGGCCCCTCGACCTGTCGTCGAGGTCGAGCCGGACCACACCCGCGTCCGCCTGAGCGATGGCGTGGTGGGTCCCGACGGCGGGTTGTGGGTCGGGTCGATCCCGGTGCCCCGGCCGTTGGAGCCCTGGGGCCGGATGCACCGCATCACCGGTTCACCGGACCCGCAGGTCGAGACCCTGATGGACGGCCTGCTGGCGGCCAACGGCATGGGATGGAGTCCGGACGCGGCCACCCTCTACGTGGTGGACAGCGGCCGCAAGCTGATTCACCGGCTCCGCCGGGACGGAGAGGGACGAACGGCCGAGGCCGACGAGCCGCTGAGCACAGTCGAGATCAGCGGCACCCCCGACGGCATCACCGTGGACGCGGCGGGCTGTGTGTGGGTCGCGATGTGGGACGGCGGCACCGTCGTGCGGCTGTCCCCGGACGGCGCGGAACTCGACCGCGTTCTCCTGCCCTGCTCAAGGCCCACGGCCTGCGCGCTTGTGGACCGACGACTCGTCATCACCACCGCACGAGTCGCGGATGAGCCCTGGTCCGGTCGTCTCTTCGCCGTCGACGTCGACGTGCCCGGCCTCCCCGCTCTGCGGGCCGCGTGGCACTGAACATCACACTCACCCCACAACAACTGCGACAGACGAGGTTCGATGGAAACCGTGGAAACCCTGGACAGCGAAGGCGCCCTGATCATCGGGGCCGGCAGTCCGATCGGCAGGGCGATCGCCCGGGCCCTCGCCCACCGCGGGGCCCGCGTCATCGGAGTCTCCTTGGAGCACGCCGAGGACGAGTGCTTCACCGCTCACCTGGTGGCCGACTGCTCGACTCCCGCGGGCGCGGAGACCGCCGTGACCTCGGCCTTGGCGGCCCTCGGCCGCCTCGACGTGCTCGTTCTCGCTGCGGCCGTCATCCCCACGGCGTCCGCCGTGCACACCCGCGATGATCAGTGGCGCTCTGTTTTCGCCGCCACGCTCGACAGCGCCTTCTTCGTCAGCCGCGCGGCCCTGCCCCACCTGGGCAACGGCTCCTCCATCGTGGCGGTCAGCTCGGTCAACGCGAGCCGCATGGCTCCCGGCCTGCCCGGCTATACGGCTGCCAAGGCCGGGCTGGAAGGACTGGTGAAGCAACTCGCCCTGGAGTACGGGCCGACCGGAGTACGGGTCAACGCCGTGGCGCCCGGCATGATCGGCAACGCGGACCTGCCCCAGGTCACCGAGGGCTACCCGCTGCGCCG
Organism: Streptomyces sp. NPDC001508; assembly: GCF_040298665.1. NCBI lineage: Bacteria > Bacillati > Actinomycetota > Actinomycetes > Kitasatosporales > Streptomycetaceae > Streptomyces > Streptomyces sp. NPDC001508. The sequence goes on along the minus strand of NZ_JBEPAP010000033.1, from coordinate 29,015 downwards.
TGTCGGGACGCCCGAGGAAGTCGCCTCCGTGGTCGCCTTCCTCGCCTCGCCCGGTGCCGGATTCGTCACCGGCGCGGTCGTGCCCGTCGACGGCGGCCTCGGAATCTCCTCCCCGGCGGCATGGCTCCGGCCCGACCTGCGCGAGCGCTTCCTGTGACCAGGCGCCGCACCACCGGGGACCGGATACCGGGGTACGTCCTCGGGGCGTACCCCGCCGAACCTGAAGGAACCGACGACAAAAGAGAGTTCTACCGACGTCTGGCCGACATCCCCGGCATCGGCGGCCTCGAAGTCCCCTTCACTCCCCTCAGGCACGGCCCCGGCGAACTGCGCATGCCGTCCCGGCTGCCCGAACACTGGCACCTCGTGCTGACGGCACTGCCCGCGACAGTGGCCGCGACCGGCATGGACCCCTGCTTCGGACTTGCCTCCGCCGACGATTGCGGCCGCGCCGCCGCCCTCGCGGTCCACCGGGAGATGCGCGACACCGTGCACCGGCTGGCCCACCAGTACGGCCCGGGCACCGTGCGCGCCGTGCTGGTGCACTCCGCACCCGGCACCGCGGAGCCTGCCGCCCTCGCCCGCTCCCTCGCCGAACTCGCCACCTGGGACTGGGCCGGCGCACGGCTCCTGGTCGAGCACTGCGACGCCCCGCGTCCCGGCCGCCGCCCCGCCAAGGGCTACCTCACCCTGCCGCAGGAACTCCAGGCGATCGAGGCCGCCGGGGACGACAGCATCGGCCTCCTCGTCAACTGGGGCAGGTCGGTCCTTGAGGAACGCAGCGAAGAAGGAGCCGTACGCCACCTCCGGCAAGCCGCCTTTGCCGGCCGACTCGCCGGACTCGTCTTCTCCGGTGTGGCGGCGACAGGCACCGCCTACGGCGAGCCCTGGTCGGACGGCCACCTGCCCGTGGCGACCGAGCCCGGTGCACCCGAGTCGCTGCTCACCCCCGAACTCGCGCACGCCGCCGCCGCCGAGGCGCGGACGGCCTGGCTCTTCGGAGCCAAGTTCGCGGTCCGCCCCAGGACTGTCGGCCTGGACGAACGCATGGCCATCGTACACGCCTCCCTGCGGGCACTTCCTCGTCCGAGTCCACCGCCGTCCCATGCAGCCGGGTACGACCGGGCATGAGAACACCGAACTCCCCACCGCAGAGTCAGCCAGGCAAGGCCCCCGCGTATCTACGCGCGGGCCTTGCCTGCGATCGGCTACTGTCCGTCGCTCCCTTGAGAGCGGAGCAGGTCGGGCAGGCCCGAGCCGAGCGCAACGATCGACGCGCCGGCGGCCAGGTACGGTTCGACGCTGGAGGCCGTCATCCCACCGGTGGCCACGAACCGCATCTGCGGGAACGGACCGCGCATGGCACCGAACCAGCCGGTGCCGAGCACCGACGCCGGGAAGGCCTTGACCCAGCGCAGACCCAGCTGCTCCGCCGTCTGCACCTCGCTCGCCGTGGCGACACCGGGCAGGTGGGGGAGCCCGGCGTCGGAACTCGCCGCGAGCACCAGCGGATCGAGACCGGGAGCCACGGTGAACGCCGCCCCCGCCTCGGCGGCGAGACGCAGGCGCTCCGGCGTGGTGACGGTACCGGCACCCACCGGCCGGCCACCGCTCGCGGCGATGGTGGCGCGCAGCGCGGCGAGGGCCTGCTCGTTCTGGATGGGCACCTCGACACAGCGCACGCCGAGCTGCCAGGCGACCTCGGCGAGCCGCACGGTCTCCTCGGGATCGAAGCCGCGCAGGATGCCCATCAGCGTCTGGCCTGCGAAGGCCTCGTCGAACCACTCGTTCGTCACAACGGGCCTCCCGCCACAAAATCCCCCATACTGCCGAGCGCGCGCCCAGCCACCGCGTGCCCGCGACCCAGTCGTTCCGCGGAACCGGCACCCCGCAACAGCCCCGACAGATAGCCCGCGGCGAACGCGTCCCCGGCACCCACCGGCTCCACGACCTCCACCGGCGGCGCCGGCACGAACACCTCCCGACCACCCTCGAACTCCGTCGCACCGACCGCACCGTCCTTGACCACCAGACGGGGTACGTCGATCAGATCGCGTACCGCGCGCGGCGTCCGAGTGCCCCACAGCGTCTGCGCCTCGTCCAGGCCGACGAAGACGAGGTCGGCGCGACGCGCCAGCCCCAGCAGCACCGGCGCCGCCTTTGCGACCGGCCACAGCCCCGGCCGGTAGTTCACGTCGAACGACACCTGCTCCGCCCGCCTGAGCACCGCCTCGGTCAGGTCGAGGCAGGTGGGTGAGAGCGCGGGCGTGATGCCGGTGAGGTGCAGCAGCGGCACCTCGTCCACGGGCAGCCCCGCGAGGTCGGAGCGGGACAGCCTGGACGCGGCTGAACCGGCGCGGTAGTAGAGAACCCGGGTGGCCTCGGCACCGGGGTCCTTGAAGTAGACGCCGGTCGGTGCCTCGTCGTCGAAGCACACATGGTCGACGTCCACGCCGTGCCGCGTGAGCCATGTGACGATGCGCCGACCGAACGGGTCGTTCCCGACCCGGCTCGCCCAGGCCGACCGATGCCCCAGGTCGGCGAGGTACAGGGCGACGGTCGACTCCGCTCCGCCGACATCCAGCCGTAGGCTCCCGGCGTCCTCCAGGGGCTTCGGCTCCGCCGGGGTGACCATGGCCATGGTCTCGCCGAGGCACAGTACTTCCAAAGTCACGGTCGGAACCTTCCGGTCGAGGGCCCGGCCGATACGACGCCCGCGCAAGACACCCGGCCACAGTCGGCAGCGAACGCCGCCACGACGGCCGCCGTCATCGCGGGCCGCCCTGCCAGGCCGGCAGAGCAAGCTCGTCGAGGATCTCTGCCAGCGCCTTCGCGGTCACCGGCTCCAGAGGACGGGCGGGCAGCCGGATCGCCGCCGAGGCGATGACTCCGCGCCGCACCAGGACCTCTTTGTGCACGGCCCAGGCCTGCCCCGGGCGGACCCCGATATGGATCAGAGGCAGGATCCGGGTGAACGCCGCCCGAGCGTCGGCACGCCGCCCGGCCGCGAGGTCGTCGATGACCGGACGCAGCAGGTCGGTGAACTCGCAGGCGGGCATGGTTCCGACCGAGCCGTTGTCGTACTCCTCGATCAGTGCCTGCGCGTTCTGGCCGCCCAGCACCGCGAGCCCGGTGTCACGCAGCGCCGCGATCTTCGGCGGCGTCGGCGGCGCCTCGACCTTGATCGAGGTGATCCCGGACATGCCGGCCAGCTCCGCGACGGTCGGCACATCGATCGCCGTGCCGGTCACCCCGGGAGCGTCCTGGATCATCACCGGGATACCGCCGCGTTCGGCGACCTCGCCGAAGAACTCGATCAGCTGCCCAGGCGCCGGCTTGACGAGGAACGGGGGCAGCACCATGACCTGGTCCGCACCCTCGGCGGACCGCACCTGTTCGAGGGCGCCGACCGTGCTCGTGCCGTTGACTCCGGCCACGAGCGGCACGTCGGCACCCGCGACCGTTCGGACCTCGCGCAGGATCACGGCACGCTCGGCGGCGGTGAGCGCGAAGCCCTCGCTGGCCATGCCGAACACGGCGAGGCCGTCCGCGCCCGAGGCCAGCTCGAACTCGACCAGAGTGCGCAGGGACGGTACGTCGAGTTCGCCTGCGTCGGTGAACGGCGTGGCGAGGATGGGGATGAGTCCGGTGGGAGCGCCGGGCATGGACTTAGTTCTCCTTCGCGAGGGTGGTGATCCGCTCGACGTCGACATCGACGCCGAGACCGGGGCCGGTCGGCACCGCGAAGCCGGTGGGCCCCGCGACCAGGGGCCGGCGCAGGATGCTCTGCGCCACGGGAATGGTGTTGGGCTGGTACTCGAAGAACGGGACGTCGACGGCGGCGGCCGACACATGGATGCCCGCAGCGAGCGAGATGCCCAGGCCCACCGAGTGGTGGCAGGCGACGGGCACGTGGTGGGCGGAAGCCAGCTCCGCGATGGACACGGCCTCGGTGATGCCCGTCCGAGCGACGTCGGGCTGCGCGAGACGGAGCGCGCGACGGCCGATCCAGTCGGCGAACTCGTAGCGGTTGCGCATCGCTTCGCCGACGGCCACCGGAACGGCGATCCGGGACACCAGCTCCGCGTGCCCCACGACGTCCTCCGGCACCAGCGGCGCCTCGAAGAACAGCGCACGGCGGCGGTCCAGCTCCTGGCCCAGCTCGATGGCCTCGCCGATCGAGTAGACCCAGTGCGCGTCGACCGCGATCCGCAGTGAGGGCGCCGCCGCGGCGACGGCATCGAAGGTAGCGAGGTCCGCCTCGACACCCTTGCCGAGGGCGAGCTTGACGAACGTAGCGCCCTGCTCGGCCAACTCGGCGGCGAACGCGGCCCGTTCGGCATCGCTCGGCCTCAGCAGCCCGGAGACGTACGCGGGGACGACATCCCGCTGCGCACCGCCGAGGAGTTCGGTGACGGACAATCCGGTGAGCTTGCCGTAGAGGTCCCACAGGGCGGTGTCCACGGCGGCCAGCGCGTCGGCCTGGTGTCCGACGAGGTGCCCACGCTCCCGCATCAGGTCGCGCAGGCCGTACCAGAGCGGCCGGACGCCGTTCAGTCCGCGGCCCTTCAGCCGGCCCGCGAGCAGCCGGTCGACCACGGCGGCCGTGATCTCGGGGCCGACGGGGGCGAGTGCCTCGCCCCAGCCTTCCGTGCCGTCGTCGGCGGTGATCCGGACCAGCATCGTCTCGTAGCGCTCGGAGTAGATGCTGCGCCAAGGTTCGTGCACCTTGTAGCCGGGGTCGTCGCCCGCCCCCGAGCCGTCGGACGCCTGGCCGAGGTAGGTGTGTGGGTGGGGCAGCTTCAGTACGTACGTCTGTACATTCGCGATGCGTACCATCAGGCATCCTTTCGGAAACTTGAGCGATCGCGGTTCATCCTTGCATGTATCAGTCATGATGTGCAACGGCCATACATAGAATCCCGCCCGACGGTCCCGTGGCTACGTATGGTGATTGCGCGATTCCTTCACGTGGCCCTCCGTATTGCTGTGCTCCGCAAGTGACTCGGGGCTTCGGGCTCAGGGGGAGTCGCTCACCGGGGGTCTCGGGGTCCCGCGTCAGGGGTGGCTGTCGCCCGGTAGCCTGGGTTTCAGCATCTGAAGGGTGGATTCATAAAGTGGCTGGACGAGTGACGTCACGGAAGGCAGAGAGAGGCAACGTGGTCGGAGAATCAGGCGCTGGGGGGAGTGGTACCCAAGCCGTGGAGCGTGCGCTCGCGCTATTGACTTGCTTCTCCCTGGAGGCGAGCGAGTTGCGGATCTCGGAGCTGTGCGCCCAGACCGGACTGGGGCAGTCGACCGTCTCCCGGATGATCTCCACGCTCGAGCGGCTGGGATTCGTGGTCCAGGACGTGCGTACCGGCCTGTACCGGCTGGGTCCTACGACGACCACCCTCGGCTCGGTTGCCCTCAACAGCTCCGTCGTGTTCCGGGTCGGCCGCCAGACCGTGCAGAACCTGGCCCACTCGACTGCCCTCGGCGCCAACCTGGCCGAACGCAACGGTTCCGCCCTGTTCTACCTGTGCAACTTTGAGGGCGCCGACGCCCCCAAGGCGTTCACCATGGCGGGGCGGTCGGCACCGCTCCACGCCACCGGCATGGGAAAGGTGATCCTCTCCGACCAGCCGGAGGACTTCGTCCGGGAGTACTTCGAGCGCGGCCTCGCCGTCCCCTATACGCCCCGAACCATTACCCGGGTCGAGAAGATGATCGAAGCTCTGGAGGAGGTCCGGAACCGTAGCTATGCCACCGAGGTGGAGGAACTGGCATTCGGTCGTGCGTGTTTGGCCGCCCCCATCCGTGGGCGGACCGGAGAGGTCGTCGCCGCCCTCTCGGTCAGCGGCCCCCTGTCAGCCATCGATCTGCAGCACCGACAGCAGGAGCTGGGACTGCGGGTGATCGAGGCGGCCGATGAGATCTCCGTCGGCCTCGGGTACATGGCGATGGCAGTCGGCGAGCAGTGGTAGACGGCCGACCGATCCGAGGGTGCGTGTGCCAGTCGGTGAACGATGCCGGAAAGCCGTGCGCCAATAGTTGAACGCCGCGCTTCGTTGATTTCTCAAGGTGGTGAAATGAGAGCCACGAGAAATTTTTGATCACGGGCACCCGAACAGCGTCCCTGAACTATTTCGGCGCCGTCATCGACATCTTGGTCACGGAGGGAAAGGCATTGGTCAGTGGCAACGGGGCGAATGCGGAAGTGTGCTGCGGCCGGCGGGCCGATGGGTTCGATTCGGAAGGTTTGTGCAGGGTTGTCTTCCGTGCAGTCCTCGCGAGGCTCGATCAGATCCCTTCCCGGGCCGTCGAGCAAGACGGTCAGGCAGCCAATTTCGTATTTGGGATGATGCCATTGAATTTGGACTAGATTGTCGCCGAGAGGCTCAATGTAAGTGTGGGGCTCGTCGGCATTCTTGCACGGGTACTGCGCTGCCACGGCCGTGGTATAGCGATGCGTCCGGTCCCTTCCTTCTGTAATGCACATCTCCGGCGTACGGGCGGGGTGAATCTGCGCCCAACTGCCCACGGCCAGAATGGGCAGTCCCTGCACCGGTTCCTCCTCCGTCGCCGTGCGGTCGGGTGCGGAGAATCCCGAGAGCAGAGCCTGTACACCCAGCGCGGCCCCGGCCCCGGCGCCGATCGCCGTGGCCGCCATCAAGCCCATCAAGCGGCGCCGGCGTCCGCTCGGGGACTCGCGACGGACTTCCTCCGCACCCAACGGTGTCGCGTTTTCTTCGGTGCCGGGCGGGACGTTACTTGTATGCCGGTCGGACGGCTGATGGCCCATGGCGAGGCGGCGGCGGGTGTGAAGCCACCGCCGCACCTCGGTTTGTGTCCGCGCTGCCCTTCCCGCATCTGGAGACCGCGCGGACAGCGAAGGCGATCCGGCAGTCCGACCCCGAGGTGTACGTGATCAATTACCACCTCGGTGAGGAGGGCTCTTTTTCCCAGGCCGGAAGTGACACGGCGTTTCATGCGGGCGACCTCATGGTGCTGGACAGCAGTCGCCCCTTCGACGCGCACGTCCACACTTTTCAGGGCAGCTGGTCGCAACTGAATGTGCAGCTTCCTCACAAGCTGCTGCCGCTGCCGGAGAGGATGGTGCAGGGCCTGCTCGCCGTCCCGATCAGCGGGCGCCGTGGCATGGGCGGGGTGTTCGCCCGCTGGCTGTCCGACCTCAACACGCGCGCCGGCGAGTTCACCCCAGCCGACACCTCCACTCTCACCTCGGTCACCCTGGACCTCCTGGCCTCCGTCATCGCCCGCCGCCTGGAGGCTGAGGAGGCGCTGACCCCGGAGGCCCGCAGGACCGCCCTGCGGGCCCGGATCAACGCGTTCGTCGAGCAACACCTCGCCGACCCGGCCATGCCCCCCCCAGACGATCGCGGACGCCCACCACATCTCCCTGCGCCACCTCCAGCAATTGCTCACCGAGGACGACACATCGCCGGCGGCCTGGATCCGCCACCGCCGGCTGGAACGCTGCCGCCTCGACCTGAACAACCCCCGCCTGAACGCCCGCCCGATCCACGCCATCGCGGAACGCTGGGGTTTCACCAACCCGACCCACTTCAGCCGCCTGTTCCGGGCCACCTACGGGATCCCCCCGCGGGACTACAGGAACCTGCCGTCCACGGTGTGCGCGAACCGGCAACAACCCTGCGCGGAATGACAAGGCCCGGTGCTGTCTCCCTCAGCATCCTGGATGTGGAACATCCGAACAGAACAGCCCTCCCCCGTCCTCGAACGTATCCAGCCGAGACAGGGCGTGGCGCAGCCCGTCCCGACAGCAGGATCCGGGCTGTCGGCCAGGCGCTCGGGGCTGGGCACGGGTGTGACGTGCACTTCTGTACAGCGGCACTCGAGTACGAGCACTACGAGTCCATCCGTCGAGAGAGAGCGTCGGTGGGGTGTGGTCGTCGAAGTGGCCCCAGATGTCTTCGACGAACCGTCGCAGTGTGCGGTCGGCGCCGTTGAGCAGGGGCACCATCCGCTCGCGTGGGCCCGAGCCGCGGGCGCCCTTGCCGTGGCGCATGTGGAGCTTGCCGGAGCGGCCCAGCTCCCACCCGATGTCCGTCAGGTCGAGCTTGCACGTCTTACTCACCCGCAGGCCGACGTGGGACATCGGCTTTGCCGCGGTGTGGGTCCGCGCGGTCGGGGCGAACTTGCGGCAGGTCACCGGCTCCGCGCCCAGCCGGTGAACAGTGTCCTGATCTCCGGCTCCGTCGACGGGATCCGCGGAGCCGCGTCCTTGGAGCCGCGCGGCCGGTTCCTCTCGTCGATCGGGTACTCGACCACGCGCCCGGTCATCCGGTGGATCTCGACCTTGTGCCGCAGTTCCAGGAACAGGAACTACGCGGTCAGCGCCTGCGCGCGGGCCAGCAGGGTGCCGCTGGGCGAGCCCCGCGACGTCTTCCCGAGGTACGTGTCGGAATCAGCCGGCTCCACCTCCCACAGCGGCCGGCCGAACCTGGCATGTTCGGTCCGTTGTGGGTGCAGTCCGGTCGGCACCGGCCTGACAGCGCGCTGGAGTTGTCGCTCGCCGCGGGTCCAAAGAGCGATCTGCGGGTCGAGAAGGACAACATGCGCTGGTTCCCGCTCCGGGGCGCGTCCGGCCTGACCGGCTGACGGAGCACCCCCGTATCGCGCCGGGGGTGCTCCACCATTTTCCGCACCGAGGCATCCCGTGGCGAGGGAAGCCTTCCAGTCTTTCTGCGTCTCCTCGAAGGCTCTCCTCTCTCCCCGTCACGCCGGTCGTCCGATGGTGTGGCGACGGCCATCTGCCGGGCCAGTTTAGACGAGACCCCCTGTTAAATACTAATTCTCATTGGTACTACTCTCCCTGTAGAACGCGACCACCCGCGTCGACGGGTGCCGGATCTCAAGGAGGCCCAGCAGATGGGAAGATCACGGGCAGGCGACAGCCCGGGGGAAGACAAGCGGCCACGGATGATCGCCCGGGGATGGGTCCAGGCGGCGGTCCTCGTCACGCTCGGCGGGTTCTTCGTTCTCGGGCTGCTGGCGATACGGACCTACCAGGCCCAGCCGCCGATCCCGGAACGGACCGTCACCGCCTCCGGCCAGGTCGTCTTCACCGGTGACGACGTCCGCGACGGCCAGAAGGTGTTCCTGCGCACCGGCCTGATGCAGTACGGCTCGATCTACGGGCACGGCGCCTATCTGGGACCGGACTTCACGGCCGACTACCTGCACCGCAGCGCCTCGATGGTGCGCAAGCAGTACGGCGGTGCCGACTCCGCGAACGCCGCCGAGCGGACCGTCGGAGAGTACCGGACCAACCGCTACGACAAGGCGACCGGCACCCTGGTGTGGAGTGACGCCCAGGCCACTGCCTTCACCGAGCTGACGAAGCACTACGCCGACCTGCTCGGCCGGCCCGACGGAAAGCAGGGCCTCAGGCCGGACGCGATCACCGATCCGGGTGAGATCCATGACGTCACGGCCTACTTCGGCTGGACGGCGTGGACCGCCGCGGCCGAACGCCCCGGCCACGACTACTCGTACACCAACAACTGGCCGTCGGAGCCCCTGGTCGGCAACAAGCCGACCGGTCACACCGTGACCTGGAGCGTGCTGTCGCTGATCTTCCTGCTGGCGGGCAGCGGCGCGCTCTTCGCCGCCTTCGGACGCTGGAACTTCCTCGGCTGGCACCGGCGCGACCACCGGGAACTACGCTTCCACGCGCCGGACAGCGTCCGGCTCACCCCGGCACAGCGCGCCACGGCCTGGTTCTTCTTCGCGATGGCCGGACTGTTCCTGGTCCAGGCGCTGCTGGGCTCGGCCGCCCAGCACTACCGGGCCGACCTCGGCAGTTTCTTCGGCATCCCGCTCGACCGCTGGCTGCCGTACAACCTGGTCCGCACCTGGCACACCCAGCTGGCGATCTTCTGGGTGGTCACCTCGTTCCTGGCCATCGGCATCTTCATCACCCCGTTGATCGCTCGCGGCTGGGAGCCCCGCAAGCAGGCCCTGCTCAGCAGGATCCTGCTCGGCGCGCTGGTCGTCGTGGTCGTCGGCAGCCTGCTCGGCGAACTGGCCGGACAGCGCGGCTGGCTCGGCCCCCTATGGAGCATGCTGGGCAACCAGGGCTGGGAGTATCTCGACCTCGGCCGGCTGTGGCAGGTCCTGCTGACCGTCGGCATGGTGATCTGGGTCGTGATCCTCTTCCGCGGACTGCGCCGCAGACTGCGTCGGGAGAGCGTCGCCAACATGCCGTGGCTGTTCTTCCTGGCCGCGCTCGCGCTGCCCGCGTTCTACGCCGTCGGACTGCTGGCCAGTCCCGAATCGCAGTTCACCGCGGCCGACTTCTGGCGCTTCATCGTGGTGCACCTGTGGGTCGAGGACTTCATGGAGCTCTTCACCACCGCGACCGTCGCCTATCTGTTCGTGCTGCTGGGCGTCGTCCGCGAGCGGGTGGCACTGTCCGTGATCTTCCTCGACATCGTGCTGTACGGCGCGGGCGGCGTGATCGGCACCATGCACCACCTGTACTTCTCGGGTGAACCCGCCGAACACCTGGCGCTGGGCGCGACGTTCTCCGCACTTGAGGTGGTGCCCCTGCTCTTCCTCACCGTCGAGGCGTGGAGCTTCCTGCAGATCGGCGCCCGCCGGCACAGCCCGTCGAGCACACCGTTCCCGCACCGCTGGGCCGTGATGTTCCTGGCTGCGGTCGGCTTCTGGAACTTCCTGGGAGCCGGTGTGTTCGGCTTCCTGGTGAACCTGCCCATCGTGTCGTACTACGAGATGGGCACGGGCCTGACGGCGAACCACGCGCACGCCGCGATGATGGGTGTGTACGGCATGCTGGCGGTCGGCTTCGCGGTGTTCGCGCTGCGCTACCTCATCCCCGAGAACCGGTGGTCGGACCGCTGGCCCCGGATGGCGTTCTGGTCGCTCAACCTCGGCCTGGCGTGGATGTCGTTCGCCACGCTGCTGCCCGGTGGCGCCCTTCAGCTGTACAAGGTGGTCGAGAGCGGCTACGCGGACGCCCGCAGCCTCGGCTATCTGCAAGGGGACACCAATGTCTTCCTGGAGTGGCTGCGCCTGCCCGGAGACGTGGTGTTCCTGGTCGGAGGCGTATTGCCGCTGCTGTGGCTGACCTGGCTGGGCGTACGTCACCGCGCAGGCCGGACCAGGCAGCCGGCGGACCCCGCGCTGAGCCTGCTGTTCACCGCGGTGGGGCCCGCCCCGGCCGGGGCCGACGGCGGCACGGAGGACGACTCCCCGGACGGCGGCGACAGGGGTGACGGGGGCGACGGGCGCTCGCCCGAACCGCCCGCCGCAGAGGCGGTGGCCCCGTGAGCGGGGAGACCCTGCTCACCGCCGGATACCTGGGGGTGCTCCTGCTGGTGGCGGCCGGCCTTGACCTCTACGGCCGTCAGAGCACCGGCGCCTGGGAGTCACGCGTCTTCACCGGCTACCACCGGGCGGCCGGACAGACCCCCGAACCGGTCAGCCGCGACGCGTGGCCGCACTCGGAGGTGCACCGCTTCCACCGGGCCGTGTCGCTGTTCGTGTCCGTGGTCGCAGTCGCCCTGGCGAGCGGGGAGGCGCTCCGTCACCACTCCCCGGCGGAACTCGCGCTCCTCGTGGCGGTGACCCTCCCGCACGGCGCGCTCCTCGTCCTGCTGGGCCGCAGGCTGCGGCGCGCCAAGGTCTCGCCACCGGAGTGACCACCGCACCACCATCCCGCCGTGAGGGTTAGAAATGAGACTTTTTGTTTCTAACCCTCACGGTCGTATCATTTCTCCATGACTCCACGACAACAGCTCATCGACGCGGGTACCGGCGCTCCGGTGCAGCGGGGAAGGCGCGCTGCCGTCCTGCAACTGCTGCGCGAGGAGGACGGCCGCCCGCTGGGCGTGGCCGAGACCGCCGAGCGTGTCGGGGTCCATCTCAACACCGCCCGCTTCCATCTGGACGCGCTGGTCGCCGACGGCCTGGCGGTCCGTGACAGCGCGCCACGCGGGGAGCCGGGGCGACCGAAGATCGTCTACTCGGCCGTCGCGCCGGACGGCCCGGGCGGTTCGCGCAGTTTCCGGCTGCTGTCCGACATCCTGCTCGGTGTCGTGTCCTCCTCGGTGGAGGATCCGGTGGCCGCGGCGACGCTGGCCGGCCGCTCCTGGGGCTCGTACCTGACCGACCCTCCGGCGCCCACCGAGCGCGTCGGTGCGGAGGAGGGGGAGCGTCGGCTGGTGGCGACCCTGGAGGGCATGGGCTTTGTCACGGAAGCAGAGCAGGAGCGGGAGCCCGAGGCGGGCACGGGCGACGCGGACGGCGACGCCCCGGCCCGGGCCACCGACCGGCGGCGGCTGCGGCTGCACCACTGCCCGTTCCGCGAGGTGGCCCAGCGCCGCCCCGACATCGTCTGCGCGATCCATCTCGGCCTGATGCAGGGCACGGTGGAGACGCTGCGGGCCCCGCTGACCGCGGAGGACCTGGAGCCCTTCGTCACCCCACACCTGTGCGTGGCCACCCTGCGGCGCGTCGACGGTACCTGAACTCCTGTCAGGAGTACGGCTCCGAGCCGGTCTCCTCGACGATGCGGGCGATCAGCCCGCGGAGCACCTGCTCGGCCTGTTCCGAGGTGGCCCGGCTTCCCGCGGTGCTCGTCAGGCACGGAGAACGTCTTGCGATACTCGAACGAGCCTGCCGCGAAGTACCCGCTTCTCTCCCCGCCTTGAGCGTCGGCCCGGCGCTCGGTCGAGATCAGCGCATCGTGCGGCAGCGTCACCGGCGTCCACAACGAGCCGTTCGCGTCGCCGAGTTCCTGGAACGGAGTCACGAGGTGACGTCGCGCCGACCGCCGCCATCGAGATCGTATCGACCGGCGATCGGCCAACTGGGATGACAGAGGATTCTTGCGCTCTCCTGCGGTCGACTCCACGAGGTACGGAGAGGTCCCGTGGGCCGCTTCCCAGGGCTGATCGGCCGATGGGCCGGCTCGTACCAGGGGCTCGCACGCGTCGGCCCGGGAGCCCGGGCTGCTTTCCTGGCTTGATCCCGCCATCAGCCCGCTGTGCCGGCACAGGCCCTGGCTACGGTTGCCCGGTGCTCGCAAGCCTTCACGGAGGTGATGGGTGGGATGACGGTGAGTGGTTGGGACGCCGACGTCGCGGTGATCGGCCTGGGAGCCTGGGGCTCCGCCGCGCTGTGGCAGCTCGCGGTGCGCGGCGTGGATGTGGTCGGGGTCGACCGGTTCGTGCCGGGACACGCCTGGGGTGCCTCACACGGCGGATCACGGATGTACCGGATCACCTGCCTGGAGCATCCGGGCCTGGTACCGCTGGCCCGGCGTTCCGGGGAACTGTGGCGTGATCTGGAGGAGGCGTCCGGTGAGGAACTGTTCGTGCGCTCGGGCGGGTTGCTGATCGGGCCGCCGGACGGGCCGATCACCGGGGGGACACTGCGCGCGGCCGAGGCGCACGGGATCGAGGTGGAGACCATGTCCGCCGCCGAGTTGGGGGACCGGTACCCGCTGCATGCGGCGGTACCGGCAGGACACATCGGGGTCCGGGAGGCGAGCGCAGGCATTGTCCGGCCGGAGGCGTCGATCCGGGCCGCTGTGGGATTGGCGCGCTCGGCGGGCGCGCGCGTGCTGACAGGGAGCCAGGTCATCGGTGTGTCGGCGGTGCACGGCGGTGCGGAGGTGGTGACCGCTACGGGCAGGGTGCGGGTCCGACACGCCGTGGTCACTGTGGGAGCGTGGCTGCAGACGCTCGTTCCGGGCCTGCCACTGGAAACCATCCGCATGCCGATCTGCTGGTTCCGCCCCGCCGACGGGAAGGGCGAGAACAGAGGAAACGGCGAGAACAGAGGAAACGGCGAGAACAGAGGAAACGGCGAGGGCAGCGGGAACGGCGAGGGCAGCGGGAACGGCGAGAACAGAGGAAACGGCGAGGGCAGCGGGAACGGCGAGGGCAGCGGAAAGGACTTCGGCCTCGACCGCTTCCCGGTGTTCATGCGGGAGGTCGACGGCGGTCAGGTGCTGTGGGGCAACGGCCGTGAGAACGGACACGACGTCAAGCTCGGGCTGGAGTACGGCGGAGGCGGGTTCCGTCCTGTGGACCCGGAGGACACCGACCGGTCCGTCGGCGCCGAGGACTGGTCGGACCTCGTGCGGCTGCTGGAAGTGTGCGTTCCCGGGCTCGACCCGGTACCCGCACGGGTGGCGGTCGGCATCTTCTCGCGCACGGCGGACGGCCAGTTCGTGATCGGCAGCCCCGGCGGAGATGCCCGCCTGATCGTTGCCGGAGGGTGCAACGCGCACGGCGGCAAGCACGCCCTGGGGATCGGGGAGGCGCTGGCCGATCTGGTGACCGAGGGCGAGACCCGGATACCGCTCGGCTTCGCCCGGGTGGATCGCTTCGGCTGACCAGCCGGCCCGCGCCTGGCGGGACATAGGGTTCCGGCCACCTTAGCGACCACTGTTCCCAAATAGGTTAGGCTAACCTCACCTAGCCTTGGGAGGGTGGATGACCCGGCGTGCGCGGCTGCTGGTCCTGACGGTTCTCTATGCCGGCCAGTACCTGGCGATGAGTCCACTGACTGCGCTTCCGGCGATCCTGCGGGACGACGGAGCCTCGCTCCGCCAGGTCGGTGCGGTCTCCCTGGTGAACTTCATGGTCATCGCGAAGGTGCTGTGGGCTCCGCTCGTCGACCGATACGGCCGTCGTCCCCGTGGTCACTACCGCACCTGGCTGGCCGTCACCCAGCCGTCGATCGTGGTGATGCTGCTGGTACTGGCCGCCGTTGACGTCCGCGCGGACTTCACCCTGCTGATGGTCGGGGCGTGTGTGCTGGGCGCGCTCATCGGCACGCAGGACATAGCCGCCGACGGGCTCGCGGTCCGCCTGATCGCCCCCGCCGACCGCGGTCGGGTGAACGCCGTGCAGGTCGGCGCAGGTTTCGCCGGAGCCGCCATCGGTGGCGTGGGGTTGCTCACCCTCGTCGAGTACGTCGGATGGTCGTGGGCGGTCAGCGCCCTGGCCGGCCTGTGCCTGCTGCCCTTGGCCGTGCTGCGCCACATCGAGGAGCCCGTGGAGCCGTTGCGCGGGACCGATGGGTCCGCCGTTCTTCCAGGGGTGCGGGCCGTGAGGACGCTGGCGTGCCGACCGGGTGTGGCCGCATGGGCAGGTGTCCTGGTTCCGCTGGTGTGGACGGGCATCATGCTGCCGCAGTCGCTCATCGGGCCATTGCTGGTGGACCGGGGCTGGCCGCTCGGACGTATCGGGCTGCTGACCGTCTTCCTCGGCGGAGTGGCGGGGATCGTCGGCGCCTCCGGCACCGGGCGGTTGGTCGGTCGGCACGGGCGCGTCCGGGTGCTGGCCGGGGCCTTCCTGGTGCAACTGGCGGCGACCGGCGCGCTGTTGGCCGTCGCCACCGGGGCCGGAGGCGCGGTCGCCGCGGTCGCGGTCGCTCCGCTGGGCCTTGCCCGAGGAGCACTCAACACCATGATCTTCACGGTGTTCATGGACTTCTGCCGACCGGAGACCGCAGGCACCGACTTCACTCTCATGTCGGCGTGGGGCTTCGCGGTCGCGGTCCTGGCGCAGGCCGTGGGGCCGCCGCTCGCCGGAGCCGTCGGTTACGCGGCGGCCGTCGTGGTCGCGGGGACGCTGACAGCGGCCGCACTGCTATGGGTGCGGGTGTTGTGCGCCCGCGAGTCGCCGGCCGTGCTGTCAGGAGGGCCTGAGCATGCCGTCCAGGACGCGCGGTAGGGCCCAGGCGAAGTCGTCCCGGGAGGTACCGGTGCCTTGGCGGCCGTGGGCTTCCCCGGTGCCCATGTCTTCGGCGGCCCCTTCGGCCCGGGCCGGGGCGGTGTTCCCGGCGTGCGCGTGACCCACCGGGTGGACATTGAGCACATGACCGAGCAGCAGATGCCACAGAACGCGATAGACGCGGGCGAGATCGGTCCCGGGCGCCCCCATGCCGCCCGGGCCGGTGTCCGTCAGTCGCCCGAGCGCGTCCAGCGCACTGCCGGTGAAGGCTGAGGCGCTGTCCGTCACGTGCTCACCCTCGGCGATGATCCGGGCCGCCCAGCGGTGCCGCGAGAGGTAGTCGTATGCGTCCAGCCACTGGCCGAGGACCTGCTCGGTGGGGTCCGGGTGCTCCCGTGGCCCCGGGAGGTTGACCGCGACGTCCTCGGCGAGAAGACGGAGCAGTTCGTCCCGGTCCTGGATGTGGCGGTACAAGGACGCCTGACCGGTGCCGAGCCGCTGTGCGACGCGGCGCACTGTCAGTGCGTCGAGCCCCTCGTCGTCCGCTATGCGCCGCGCGATCGTGACGATGCGGGCGCGGGAGAGAATGCGCGGTCGGCCGGGAGCACGGGCGTTCACACGATCACCCTACCCCGCACGGCGGCGTGGGCGGGCTTGTGGCCCGGGGGCCGGATGTCTATGCTCGACCATTAGCGAACAGTGGTCGCAAATTCCAAGGGCCCATCGACACGCAGAGGTGATCATTGCCCGCCCCCGCCCCCGCCACCCGGTCAGGTACGAAGGCCCTGGCTGCCCTCATCCTGGCCGTCCTGTCCTACTCCCTCGTGCAGACGATGCTGGTGCCCACCCTGGGAGTCCTGCAGACGGCACTGGACACGAGTGCCGTCGGCGCCTCCTGGGCGGTACTCAGCGCCACTCTGCTGGCGAGTGCGGTCTTCACCCCGCTCATCAGCCGTCTCGGCGACAGTCACGGCAAGCGGAAGGTGCTCCTGGTCACGCTGGTCGTGCACCTGGCGGGCAACGTGGGTGCGGCGGCCGCCTGGAACGTCGGCTCGCTCATCGCCTTCCGTGCCGTCCAGGGCGTCAGCCTCGCGCTGCTGCCGCTTTCCCTGGGACTGATCCGGGAGGTGCTGCCTCCGCATCGGGTGGCATTCGGTCTCGGCCTCACGTCGGGTCTGGTGGGCGGCGCGGCCGGCGCCGGACTGCTGGTCGGCGGCCTGATCGTCGATCACACCTCGTGGCGATGGCTCTTCGTCGCGGGCGCCGGCCTGGTCCTGCTGGCCCTGCTCGCGGTGGCGCGATATGTGCCCGAGAGCCGCTCGACCTCGCCGACGCCGCTGGACCTGCCCGGCGCGGTCCTGCTGGGCATGGCCCTGGTGTGCGTACTGCTGGCGCTGACCGAGGGGCCGGCCTGGGGCTGGGCCTCCGGCCGGCTGCTCGGGCTGTTCGCGGGCGGTGTCCTGTTCGCCGCCCTGTTCCTGTGGTGGGAGCACCGGGCGCCGCATCCGCTGATCGACCCGGCCCTGCTGCTCGGCCGCCCGATCGCAGGTGCCCACATCGGGGCCTTCCTGCTGGGCGCCACTCAATTCGTGTTCTACGTCCTGGTGCCCAAGCTGGCCGAGTTGCCGACGGGGCTGCCCCCTCAGGCAGCACACCTCGTCGACTACGGCTTCGGGGCATCGGTCACGGTGGCAGGGCTGATCCTGATCCCCGGGACCCTGCTCGGCCTGCCGGCCAGCTCGGCGGTCGGGCGGGTGGAGAGGCGCTTGGGGCCCCGTGCCCCGCTCGCACTCGGGCTCGCGGTGAGCGCGGTCGGCGGAGCGTCGATGGCCCTCTTCCATGCCCGGGAGTGGCAGGCCGTGACGGCTTACGCAGTGATCGGTACCGGGTTCGGGCTCGCCATGGGGGCGCTGCCGAAACTGATCCACGACGTCACTCAGCCGCAGGCCATCGCCACAGCCAACGGCATCAACACCGTGGCCCGGACCGTGGGCGGAGCCGTCGGCAGCCAACTGGCCGCCGCTCTCCTGGCCTCCCGTGCGATCTCCGGCACATCACTGCCCGACGGTACGGGCTTCACGCTCTCGTTCTGGATCGCCGCCGGCATAGCCATGGTCGGTGCGGTATATGCCCTGGTCGGTAACGGCCCTCGCATCACCGGAACAGAAATGCGTCAGCAAACCATTCATGACCGAAAGAGGGCTGCCGACCTGGGAATGGAGGAAGAGAAAATGGGTTGAACGACGACCCCGCACAGGGTTGGCAGGATTCGCCACCAGGAGTTGATTGTTGACAAATGTACAGGTCAGAAGCCGTACGATTGCCAGGTAAGGGTGCCCTACCCTGTCACGGTGCGGTCGAGGTGTCAACCGCCCCTGATCCAGCCGGCAAAGCGAGAGAAATGTCCAGGGAAAGATGATGCGAACGCCGGTCGCAAATGATCTCTGAGTGTCTCTTGCCAGGCCCAGGACGCGTGTGCTGATACTTGGGTGGCCCGGAAATTCCGCGCGTGCCGCAATCCCGGGACCCTCGAACGCACCGAACGGAAGCCTTCTGGCCTGGAGGAATCTTGCTTGGTTCCGTCCGCAGCACTGCGCTGTCCGATCTGCCCGCGAGCCTGGACGAGTTACGTCGCCGCATCGCACGCAAGCTCCATCTGGACCCCTCGGAGATCGGGGACGACGACGATCTCGTCGGCCTCGGCCTGGACTCCGTGACCACCATGGCGATGGTCGGGGCCTGGCGGGGCGCGGGCCTGGCGGCCACCTACCACGAGTTCACCGAAAGCCCGACCGTGTCCGACTGGTGGGACCTGCTGGCCGACCGCCTGTCCGACGAGTCACCCGCGACCGGCCCCGTCGAGCCGGTCGTCGCGACCGAGGCCGGGGCTCCCTTCCCGCTGACGCCGGTCCAGCACGCGTACTGGATCGGCCGGAACGCGGGCCAGGTGCTGGGCGGTGTCGCGTGCCACGGATACTTCGAGTTCGACGGGCCCGGTGCCGACCCGGCCCGGCTGGAGAAGGCCGTCCACCGGCTGACCGAACGCCACGGCATGCTGAGGGCCGTGATCCGGGACGACGGCCGCCAGCAGATCATGGCCCGCTCCCCCTGGCCCGGGCTGACCTGTCACGACCTGCGCTCACTTGGCGCAGACGCCGCTGAGGAGCGTCTGCGGACCGTCCGGGACGAGCTGTCCCACCGCCTGCTCGACATCCGCGGAGGCGAGGTCTTCGACATCCGGCTGTCCCTGCTGCCCGGCGGCAGCGCGCGACTGCACCTCAACGTGGACCTGATCATCGCCGATGTCATGAGTATCCAGGTGCTGCTGTCGGACCTCGCCGCCCTGTACCGTGGCGCCACTCTCCCGCCGCTGACGCTGAGTTTCTCCGAGTACCTGGCGGACGTCACCGTCCGTCGCGGCGAGGAGCGGGAGCGCGCACGGGCCCACTGGCGAGGGCGAGCAGAGAGTTTGAGGGTCGGCGGCCCGCGGCTGCCACTCGCCACCGACCCGGCGCATATGGCGGGCCCACGCTTCCGGCGCCGCTCCCACCTCGTGGAACAGGGCCTCTTCGACCAGCTCAGGAATCGGGCCCGCGCCCACCGTGTGACGCCCTCGATGGTGCTGGCAACGGCGTTCGCCGAAACCCTCGGCCGGTGGAGCGAGAACCGGCGTTTCCTGCTGAACGTCCCGCTGTTCGACCGGCAGCCCGGCCATCCCGACACCGAGCGGATGATCGCCGACTTCACGAACCTGCTCCTGCTGGAGGTGGAGACCGGTGGCCCCAGCACGTTTGCCGACCATGTGCGCGCGGTCCAGGACCGCTTCCAGCAGGACGTGTCGTACTCCGCCTACTCCGCAGTGGAGGTACTTCGGGACCTTGCTCGACGAGACCGGCCGGAGGAGCCGGTCTCCGCTCCCGTCGTCTTCGCCAGCAGTATCGGCGGACTCTTCGTGGACGACGACTTCCGCACCTGCTTCGGCGACATGAGCTGGATGCTCTCGCAGACCCCGCAGGTCTGGCTGGATCACCAGCTGTACGAGACGCCGGACGGCCTGCTGCTCACGTGGGACACGGTGGACGCCTTGTTCCCCGACGGTGTGGTCGACGCGATGTTCGCGTTCTACATGGACCTGGTCCGGCAGCTGGCGGCCACCGGCCCAGAGGGCGAAGCGGCCTGGGGCAGCTCCGTTCCCCGCACGCTGCCACCCGCCCAGGCCGACCGCCGCGCGCAGGTCAATGCCACCGCCCGGCCGGTACCGAAGGGGCTTCTCCACGACGGTGTGGTCGCCCAGGCCAGGCGTACCCCCGACCGCACCGCCGTCATCGCGGCCGACCGCAGCCTCACCTACGCCGAACTCCTCCGCCGCGCAGCGGCCGTCGCCCGGCTGCTGCGCGAGCGATGTCGATGTACCACCGGCGAGATCGTGGCCGTCGCGATGCCCAAGGGGTGGCAGCAGATCGTCGGTGTGCTCGGCACCCTGCTGGCCGGCTGTGCCTACCTCCCGCTCGACACCGCTCAGCCACCCGCACGCCGCGACCGGATACTCCGTGACGCGGGCGTCCGCCAGGTCCTCGCGTGCGCCGACGGCCGCGGCCCGGACGGCTGGCCCGAGCAGATCCGCGTCGACACGGTGGACAGCCTCGGACCCGACGATGCTCTCGCCCCCGCCCCAGCTCTTCCTGCCGGCACCCGGCCGCGGCCCGAGGACCTGGCATACGTCATCTACACCTCTGGTTCCACCGGCGCGCCCAAGGGCGTGATGATCAGCCACCACAGCGCACTCAACACGGTCGCCGACATCAACACCCGTTACGGCGTGACCGAGGACGACCGGATCCTGGGCCTTGCCGGCCTCGGGTTCGACCTCTCCGTCTACGACATCTTCGGTCCCCTGGCCCGGGGCGGCGCCCTGGTCCTGCCCGACCCCGACCGGCGGGGCGACCCCTCTCACTGGGCGGCGCTGATCCACGAGCACCGTGTCACGCTGTGGAACTCCGTCCCCGCACAGCTGCACATGCTCGACGACTGCCTGGGCCCCGGCTACCGCGCCACCGACGCGGAGTGGGACCTGTCCGCGCTGCGACTGGCCCTGCTCAGCGGCGACTGGATACCGGTCACACTGCCGGACTCGGTGCGGGACAAGCTGCCTGAACTGCGACTGGTCGGTCTGGGCGGTGCCACCGAAGCGGCGATCTGGTCCATCCACCACCCGATCGACAGCGTCGACAAGGAGTGGACCAGCATTCCGTACGGCACCCCGCTGGCCAACCAGACCTTCCATGTCCTGGACCCCGAGGACCCTGGACTGCGCCCCTGCCCTGACTGGGTCACCGGCGAGCTGTACATCGGGGGCGTCGGAGTGGCCATGGGCTATCTGGGGGATCCGGAGCGCACGGCCGAGCGGTTCGTCCGCCACCCGGGCACCGACGAACGTCTCTACCGGACCGGCGACCTGGGGCGCTACCGCCCCGACGGCGTGATCGAGTTCCTCGGCCGGGCGGACTCCCAGGTCAAGGTGCTCGGGCACCGCATCGAGCCGGGTGAAATCGAGTCGGCGCTGGAACGGCACCCCGCGGTCGGGAGCGCCTGTGTACTGGCCGACGGCGAGCGTACGGACCGCCGCCTGGTCGCCTTCGTCACCGGCAACCGCCGTGGCCCGGCCGACGAGTCGGCGCCGGGCCTGGTGGCAGCCTCCGATGCCGCCGGACGCTCCGCCGCGAAGGCACCCCACGCCGCTCGGATGCGCGTCTTCCACGCCGCGCTCGATGAAGCCGTGCTGCTCACTGTCGGCCGCGCGTTACACGCAGCGGGCGCCTTCGCCGTCGAAGGACGCGGATACACCGCGGACGAGGTGCTGCGGTTGACCCGGTCCGTGCCCCGGCACCGGTGGATCGTGCGCCGCTGGCTCGGCCTGCTGCATGACGCCGGCCGGCTGACCCATGACACGGCCGCCGGAACGTACACCGCCGCCGTCCCGTTTCCCGGCAGCCGGGCAGAGGCCGACGCCGCCTGGCGACGGGTGCGTGAACTGCACGTCCTCGGTCACGATCAGTGGTCGCCGGAGGCGGTGGCGCTGTTCGAGCGCAGCGGAGCCCGTCTGCTCGACCTGGTCAGCGGCGCCGAGGACGAGGTTCACCTGCTGTTTCCCGAGGCCCGCGCGGACACCGCGGTGTCGCTGTTCACCGACAGCCTGATCGCCCGCTACACCAACGCCGCCGCAGCCGGAGCCCTGCGGGAGATCGCACGCGGGTACGGTCCGGGCGATGGTCCGCTGCGCGTGCTGGAGGTGGGAGCGGGCGTGGGCGGCACCAGTGCGGGCGCCTTCGAGGCGCTTGCCGACCAGGACGTGGAGTACCTCTTCACGGATGTGTCGCCGTTCTTCCTCAACGGAGCGCGGGAGCGATTCGCCGATGTGCCCTTCGTGGATTTCGGCCTGTTCGACATGAACGCCGATCCGCGCCCCCAGGGCCTGGCACCGAACTCCTTCGACGTGATCCTCGCCGCGAACGTCCTGCACAACGCGCGAGACGCGGCCACGATGCTCGGGCGGCTGCGGGAACTCCTCGCTCCCGGCGGGTGGTTGTTGTTCACGGAGCCGACGCGGGAGAGCCCGGAACTCATGATCTTCATGGCCTTCCTGATGGACGTCGGTGAGACGGGCGTCGACTTCACGGACGTCCGGCGCGGCCAGGACCGTATGCTGCTGGACCGGCGGGAGTGGACGGACCTGCTGGGGCGGGCGGGCGCGACCGAGTTGTGGCACCTGCCCGCGGTCACCGGACCGGACGCCGATCGCCTCCCACCGTCCCTCGGTCAACTGCTGCTCGCAGCCCGCTTCAAGACCGACTGCGCCCGAGTGCGCCCAGACCCCCTGGGCGCCTATCTCGCCGGGCAGCTGCCGGCCTACATGGTGCCCTCCCGCATCCACGTACTGGACACCCTGCCGCTGACCGCCAACGGCAAGGTGGACCGAGGGGCGCTGACCTCCTGGCTGCGTGCGACCCCGGACCCGGAAGCCGCTCACAAGGAGGTGATCCCGCCCCGTGACGCGCTGGAGGCGCGTATCGCCGGCCTGTGGGCTCAAGTGCTTGGCGCCACCGGCGGACAGACCGGCGTCGACCAGGACTTCTTCGCGGTCGGCGGCGACTCCCTCCTCGCCGCTCAATTGGTCGGCAGGGTACGCGAGCGGGTGGCGGGAGCCGACGCGCACGGCTTCGACGTCCTGCTGCGCTGCCTGATCGAACACCGCACGATCGCTGCCCTCGCCACGGCCGTACGACAGTCTCCCGCCCCGCCCGCTCCCGCCGGATCCGCGTCCACTGCGCCCCAACGCACCGCGCCCGGCACGGAGCCGGGCCGATGAGTGCCGTTCCCGCACGCCGCTCCGGACCACTGCGGCGCCACACTTCCGGGCCCCGTTCCCGAGCCCGTCTGGTGTGCCTGCCACACGCCGGAGCCGCCCCTGGCATGTTCGTGCCCTGGACCGACGGTCTGGGCCCCGACATCGACCTCGTCTCGGTGCGGTACCAAACGCCCGACGACGTCCCCCGCAGCGTGGCCGACCTCGCCGATCGTGTCGTCGCCGAGTTGGAGCGCCTGCCCCGGCGTCCGACCACGCTGTTCGGCCACAGCATGGGCGGCATCGTCGCCTACGAGGTGGCCCGTCGCTGTTCGTCCAGGGTCGGGCTGGTCCGCCTGGTCGTGTCGGGGACGGTGACACCCGCCGCGCACCTTCCGGGAGACACCCACCGTCTTGACGACGACGCGTTCGTGACCGCGGTGATCGGTCTCGGCGGTACCGCCCCTGAGCTGTTCGCGGACCCCGCGGCGCGGGCGGTCTGGCTGCCGCCGATCCGTCAGGACTTCCAGCTGATCGACACCTACCGGCATCGCTCAGGACCGCTGCTGTCCTGCCCTGTCACCGCGCTGGCCGGACAGCACGACCACGAGGCGCCGCCGGACCTCATGCGGCCCTGGCGGGACACCACGTCCGGCGACTTCGACCTGCGGGTCTTCCCCGGCGGCCACTTCTACCTGCTGGACGGCCGGCAGGCGGTCGTAGCCGAACTGCGGCGCCGCCTGGAGCAGCCGGGCGCCGCGCCTTCCGCTCTCGCCCTGCCCTGAACCGGCCCACGCCACCAGAGCCAGGGCACCAGGCCACTCAACCCCCACACCGCAAGGAGTTGTCCGTGGACTTCGGCCTGAACTTCTTCCCCGTCATCGACCCGGCGCGTAAGAGCGCCCCGGAGTACTACCAGGAAACGATCAAACTGGCCGTGGCCGCCGAATCCCTCGGATTCGAGCACGTACAGACCGTGGAGCACTACGGCTCCCCGTACGGCGGCTACTGCCCCGACCCGGTCACCCTGCTCAGCGCCATCGCGGCCAGGACCAGCCGTATCCGCCTCACCACGGGCGCTGTCATAGCCGCCTTCAACCATCCCTTGAAGACAGCGGCCAAGTTGTCCATGCTCGACAATCTCTCGCAGGGACGGCTCGACGCCGGCTTCGGACGGGGTTTCCTGCCCGATGAGTTCGGCTTGTTCCAGGTGCCCATGGCCGAGAGCCGGGCCAGGTTCGCCGAGATGGTCGACGTGTGCACGGCCCTGTGGTCCGAGGACAGCGTCACCTGGACCGGGGAGTTCTACCGGTTCGGCCCGGTGTCCCTGCTGCCGCGCCCCGTGCAGCGACCGCATCCGCCGGTGTTCGTGGCCTCCGCCACCAGCGCCGAGTCCTGCGCGGCCGCCGGGAAAGCCGGCCACCATCTCCAAGTCGTGCCGTCCGTCACCTCGCGCGAGCAACTGCGGGAGATGCTCACGGCCTACCGCGAGGCACGGGCGGCGAGCGACCACCCGAGCCGGCCCCGCATCCAGATCAAGTACACCTGCTACCTGTCCGAGAACCGGGCCGAGGCCCTGGAGACGGCCGAGCGGTTCGAGCGCAACTACGTCGATCACATGGCGGGTGCGGTGGCCGGCTGGGCGGGCACACGCAGCGGCCAGTACCCCGGCTACGAGAAGTTCGTCGACAAGGTACGCGGCTACGACTTCGACGCCGCGCTGGCCGCCACGAAGGTGCTGGCCGGCACACCGGCCGAGGTACGCGACCAACTCGCCGCCATCGCCGGATGGTACGGCGACGACCTGACGGTCAGCATCCAGGTCAGCCCCGGCCACATGCCCTACGAACAGAGCGAGCGCACCCTGCGGCTGTTCGCGGACCAGGTGATGGGGGAGATATGACCATGATCGACGGATGTGTCGCCAGGCCGCAGGAGGACATCGACCGCTACCGCGCGGCAGGCCACTGGACCGGTGAACCGCTCGGCAGCGCGCTGCGGCGCTGGGCCGGAGCCCACCGGGACCGCACCGCCCTGGTCGGGGCGGGACGGCGGATCACCTACGCCGAACTCGATGCCTGGACAGACCGGCTGGTCGTGGGACTGCGCCGGCTCGGGATCGGGCCCGGCGAACGCATGGTCGTCCAACTGCCCAACGTCCCCGACTTCGTCGCCGTCTGCTTCGCCCTGTTCCGGATCGGCGCGGTGCCGGTGTTCTCGCTGCCCGCCCACCGGTCGTACGAGATACGCCACCTGTGCGAGCTGTCCGAGGCGGTCGCCCACGTGGTGCCCGGATCGAAGAGGGGCTTCGACCACGTCGAGATGTCCGCGGCCCTGCGCAAGGAGATCCCGTCCGTCCGGCACACACTGGTGGTGGGCGAACCACGGCCCGGGGCACCGTCGGACATCGTCCCGCTGGACGAGTTGGCGGCGGGCGTCGCACCGCAGCCCGCCGCGGACGCATACCTGCCGGACACCACGGATGTGGCGTTCTTCCTGCTCTCCGGCGGTACGACCGCCCTGCCCAAGCTGATCCCCCGGACACACGACGACTACGGCTACCAGACCCGTGCCACCGCCGAGGTGTGCGGCCTCGGACCGGACACGGTCTATCTCGCGGTGCTGCCGGTGGCGTTCAACTTCACCTGGGGTTGCCCCGGCATTCTCGGCACCCTGCACGCCGGAGGCACCGTGGTGTTCGCCCCCGACCCCTCACCCGACACATGTTTCCCCCTGATCGCCGCAGAACGGGTGACCCTGACCTCCGTGGTACCAACCGTCGCCCACCTGTGGATGAGTGGCGCCGAGCGCGACCGCCACGACCTGTCGAGCCTGGAGTGCCTGCAGATCGGCAGCGCCAAGCTACACCGGCATGTCGCCGAACAGGTGCGCCCGGTACTCGGATGCGCGCTCCAGCAGGTCTTCGGAATGGCCGAGGGACTGCTCACCATGACCCGCCGTGACGACCCGGACGACGTCGTGCTCGCCACCCAGGGCCGGCCCGTCTCACCGGACGACGAGATACGTGTCGCCGACCCGGTGACCGGTGTGCCGGTGGCACCGGGCGAGGTGGGCGAACTCGTCACCCGGGGCCCCTACACGCTGTGCGGCTACTACAAGGCGCCGGAGCACAACCGATCCGCATTCACCGACGACGGTTTCTTCCGCTCCGGCGATCTGGTCCGGCTCACCGCACGAGGCGACCTGGTGGTCGAGGGCCGGGTGAAGGACGTGGTGATCCGGGGCGGCGACAAGATCTCCGCGACCGAACTCGAAGGGCACCTGGCCCACCACCCTCGCATCGGGCAGGCAGCGGTCGTGGCCGTTCCTGATCCGTTGCTGGGCGAGGCGATCTGCGCGTGCGTCATGCCCGCCGGAGACCCGCCGGGCCTCGCGGAACTGCGGCGCATGCTGAAAAACCGGGGCGTGGCCGACTTCAAGCTCCCCGACCTGCTGGAGATCTACGACGCCTTCCCCCTCACCGGCCTGGGAAAGGTCGACAAGAAGGCACTCGCGGCCGACGCCGCCGGCCGGCGGACCGCGCGCGATGAGGAGGACCACTGATGCGCGGTGATCGACGCCCACCGGCGCAGGGCGAGCGCGTGTACGACGTGCCTTTCGCACGCCGGGGAAGCGTTCTCGACGACACGGAGTTCCGGGCACTGGCCGAGGTCCTGAACTCCGATGCCTCCCTGTCCATGGGAGCATGGCGGACCGCGTTCGAGGAGAGGTTCCGTACCCTCGTCGGGACCCGGCACGCGCTCTCGGTCACCAGCGGGACCGTCGCCCTGGAGATCGCGATCGGGCTGCTGGACCTACGCCCCGGTGACGAGGTCGTGGTCAGCCCGCAGACCTTCCAGGCGACCATCCAGCCCCTGCTCGATCTCGACGTCCGGGTGCGGTTCTGCGATGTCGACCCGTACTCGCTCAACGTGGACCCGAACCGGCTGGCCGACCTGCTCACCGACCGGACCCGCGCCATACTGCTCGTGCACTACGGCGGCTGGCCCGCCGACATGGAGGCGGTGACAGACCTGGCGCGCGCCCGGGGGATCGTCGTCCTGGAGGACTGCGCGCACGCCCTCGGCTCCGACTACCGAGGGCGACACCCCGGGGCACTGGCCGACATCGCCTGCTTCAGCTTCCACTCATCGAAGAACATCACCACCCTCGGTGAGGGCGGCATGATCACCACCGACCGGGACGAGTGGGCGGAACGCATCGAGCGGCGGCGCTCCAACCAGGTCGATGGCGTGTTCACCCGATCCCTCTCGCCGGCCGGAGAGATTCCCGCGTTGCTGCCGTGGATGCAGTACTCCGCTCACATCTACGGGGAGCGGTGCGAGAGGGTGCGCCGGTCGGGCACCAACGCCACCATGTCCGAGGCGGCGGCCGCTGTCGGCTCGGTCCAACTGGACAAGCTGGGCGACTTCGTCGCCCGCCGCAGAGAGATCGCCGCCCGGCTGGACGAAGCGGCGTCGGCGCATCCCGGAGTCCGCCTCCAGCAGCCCGGACCCGGCATTGGGCACGCCTACCACCTCTACACCTGCTTCGTCCCGGGCGGCCCCGAGACACGTACCCGGCTGGTACGGGCCCTGGACCGGCGCGGCGTGGAGATCCAGCTCCGGTACTTTCCGCTCCACCTCGTCCCGGAGTGGCGGGCCAGGGGCCACGGCCCGGGTGAGTGCCCGGTCGCGGAACGGCTCTGGTTCTCGGAACAGCTGAACCTGCCCTGCCACCCGGGTCTGACAGATCGTCAGGTCGAGCGCATGGTCGAGGCGTTCGCGGACAGCCTGAACGACGTCATGCCTGTCGACGCCGTGTCCGCACCACAAGGAGGTCGTCTCTGATGCCCCTGATCGAGGCCAAGTTGTACGAGAAGCGGCTCACCCCGGAGACCCGCCGACGGCTGATCGAGCGCCTGACCGACGCCGCGGTGGAAGTGCTGGGGGAGGAGGTCCGGGAGCACACGTGGGTCGTCCTGTATCCGGTGCCGGAGACCGAGTGGGGAATCGGCGGCCGTCCTGGCGGCGACTGAGCCCGAACCGAAGACCGAAGACCAAGGGTGAGGAAGGGCGAATCCTGTGGAGACCCGTTTTGGGGACTGGCCCGTCGTGACTCTCATCGCCGACGGGGAGTCCTCGGGCGCCGTCCGCGACGCCATACTGGACATGCTCCGCGCTGCGCTGGAACGGGGCCGGCCGTTCGCGGCCGCCCTCGACCTCACCGCCACGGCCGACACCGAGGAGGACATCGCCGACCGTGCCGACCGCGACCCCCGACTCGGGGAACACGCCAAGGCCGTCAAGGAGATGAGGGCGGCGCTGGCAAGCCAGTGCCGCGGTCTGGCCTTCGTCGGCGGCGAGCGCGCTCCCGCCGCCGACGCGGCGTCCCGCTTCTGGGGATGTCCTGTCATCCAGCTGGAGCGTTTCGAGGACGCCGTGTCCTGGGCGCGGGAGAGCCTGAGGTGAACGTGAGAGCCGAACCTCGCGACGCCCCGGGCATCAGCCGGACCCGGCTGCGCTGAGCGCCGTCGGCGCTGCCCACTCCGGTGCCCGTGGTGACCGTGGTATACGGCGAGGCGCCGTACGGCCTGGTCGCGGGCTCGTTCGTCTCGATCTCCCTCTCCTCGCCACGCCGTTGGCGGGCTTTCTGTGACTGAGCCCGAGCTGCGCTGACGGGCACGGCGTGAACGCCGGTGTAATTGCACCCAGTTGCCTTGTTACCGAATGCGGACAGATCCGGCGGAACGACGCCTGTCATGGCGTCATCTCATGGGGTGCAGTGAAACAGCGATGCGGCCGGTCCCCCTGCCGGAGCAGGGGGAGTGGCCGTGCCTGACCGACCATGGGGGAGTTTTCATCATGACCACGTACCGTGCCCGCCGTACCGCCCGTTCCGCCGCCCTGGCCGCCGTCACCGCCGCGCTGGCGCTG
>NZ_JBEPAP010000032.1:65534-99276 GCF_040298665.1 Streptomyces sp. NPDC001508 | reverse complement strand
CCTGGACCCGACCGGGAAGGGCCGCAAGCGGTGGACCATGCGCTGGAAGGCACCCCTGAACGCGTTCCAGATCGCCTTCGAGGGCCGCCTGACCCCGAGCAACAACTGACACCTCAACAACCAAGATCAGCCGTTAAGTTGACACACCCGATCGACCTGCTGGGCGACTGCGAGCAACGCCCGCCTGCCGATGCCGTGGCGCCGGGGGTGTTGGTGCCGGAGTTGTTTGTGCGGCGGGTGGTGGTGTCGCCGGGTGCGGTGGCGGTGCGGTGTGGGGATGTGGTGCTGACGTATGGGGAGTTGGGGGTGCGGGTGAATCGGCTGGCGCGGTATCTGGTGGGTGTTGGTGTGGGGTGTGAGGTGCGGGTTGGTGTGTGTCTGCCGCGTTCGGTGGATGTGGTGGTGGCGGAGTTGGCGGTGTGGCTGGCGGGTGGGGCGTTTGTTCCGCTGGATCCGGAGTATCCGGTGGATCGGTTGTCGTTCATGGTGGTGGACAGTGGGGTGCGGGTGGTGGTGGGTTCGGGTGTGCGGTTCGGTGGGGTGCCGTGGGTTTCTCCTGATGATCCGGCGGTGTGTGAGCAGTCTGCGGGTCCCTTGGATGTGTCTGTTCTGCCGGGTCAGTTGGCGTATGTGATTTATACGTCGGGTTCGACGGGTCGGCCGAAGGGTGTGGCGGTCGCTCATGGTGGTGTGGCGAATCTGGTGCGGGCGATGGCTCCGGTCCTGGGTGTCGAAGAGGGCGTGACGGCTTTGCAGTTCGCGTCGTTCAGCTTCGATGCGGCGGTGTTGGATGTGGCGGTGACGCTTGCGTCGGGTGGCACGTTGGCCATCGCCACCCAGGACGAACGCACCTCACCGGAATCCCTCTCCGAGATGATCCGTACGGCCGGTGTGAGTACGGCGAGTGTGGTGCCGTCGCTGTTGAGTGTGCTGGATCCGGACGAGGTGCCCGGTGTGGGGACGTGGGTGCTCGGTGCGGAGTTGCTGACGGCGGGTCTGGCGAGTCGGTGGGCGGGCCGGGCCCGGGTGTGGAACACGTATGGGCCCACCGAGGCGACGGTGATGGCCACCGCCGGCCCGGTGGCGGCGGGGATCGGGGCCGCGGATGCGGCGCCGTCGATCGGGCGTCCGCTCGCACACGTCCGGACCTATGTGCTCGACGACTTCCTGCGGCCCGTTCCGCCCGGTATGACCGGCGAGTTGTATCTGGCGGGCCCGGGTGTGGCCCGTGGGTATGTCGGACGCCCCGGGCAGTCGGCGGAGCGTTTTGTGGCCTGCCCCTGGGCTGCCGGTGAGCGCATGTACCGGACGGGGGATCTGGCCCGGTGGACGAGGGACGGGGAGTTGCTGTTCGCGGGGCGTGCGGACGCGCAGGTCAAGGTCCGTGGGTTCCGTGTCGAGCTGGGGGAGGTGGAGGCGGCGCTGGCCGGTCATGAGACGGTGGCCCGTTCGACGGTGGTCCTTCGGGGCGAGCGGCTGGTCGGGTACGTTGTCGCCGATGCCCGGCACGAGGTGGATCCGGAGCAGTTGCGGGCGTATCTGGCGGGCCGGTTGCCGGAGTTCATGGTGCCGGCGGCGGTGGTGGTGCTGGACGAGCTGCCGCTGACGCCGAACGGCAAGGTGGACCGTGCAGCGCTGCCCGACCCCGACTTCGCCGCATTCGTCTCCACACGCGAGCCGCGCACCGAGACCGAGCGGGTGCTGTGTGAGCTGTTCGCCGAGGTGCTGGGCCTGGACAGGGTCGGTCCGGACGACGGTTTCTTCAGCCTGGGCGGCGACTCGATCAGCTCGATGCAGCTCGCCTCGCGGGCCCGCAGGGCCGGGCTGGCGCTGACCCCGCGCCAGGTGTTCGAGGGGAAGACACCGGAACGGCTCGCGGACCTGGTGACACCGCTCGTACCGGAGGCCGGACCGGACGACACAGGAACCGGCGAGGTGCCCTGGACCCCGGCGATGCGGGCGCTCGGCGAGAGCGCGACACGCCCCGGGTTCGCGCAGTGGATGACGGTGGGTGCTCCGGCCGGGCTAGGTCTTGAGGTGCTGACGGCCGGTCTGGCCGCGGTGCTGGACACCCACGACATGCTGCGGGTTCGGGTGGAGCCGGGGCTTGTGGTGGGGGAGCGGGGTTCGGTGGATGCCGCCGGGCTGGTGTCCCGGGTGGCGGCGGGGGCGGCGGATCCGGATGAGTTGGCCCAGGAGGCGGCCGGTCGGTTGGATCCGTCGGTGGGTGTGAATGTGCGGGTGGTGTGGGTGGATGCGGGCCCGGACGAGGTGGGTCTGTTGGTCGTGGTGGTGCATCACTTGGTGGTGGACGGTGTGTCGTGGCGGGTGCTGCTGCCGGATCTGCGGGCGGCGTGCGAGGCGGTCGGGGAGGGGCGTGAGCCGGTTCTCGATCCGGTGGGCACCTCGTTCCGGCGTTGGTCGCAGCTGCTGTCCGAGCAGGCCGGTTCGGATGAGCGGGTCGCCGAACTCGGCGCCTGGCAGGCCCTGTTGGGGGAGTCGGGGCCGAGCCTGGCCGGCCGCCCGCTCGACCCGGCCCGCGACACCGCCCGGACGGTCCGCCGCCGCACCTGGACGCTGCCGCCCGAGCGGGCGGCCACGCTCGTCGGCCGTACCCCGGACGCCTTCCGCTGCGGGGTGCACGAGGTACTGCTCGCGGGCCTCGCCGGCGCCGTCGCAAAGTGGCGGCGAGGCAGCGGCGACACACACACTCTCCTGGTCGACGTCGAGGGGCATGGCCGCGAGCCGCTCGGGGACGACACGGACCTGTCCCGCACGGTCGGCTGGTTCACCGGCTCCCATCCGGTCCGGCTCGATGTGGCCGGGGCCGACCTGGACGAGGTCCGAGCGGGCGGTCCGGCCGCCGGCCGGCTGCTGAAGGCGGTCAAGGAGCAGATGCGGGCGGTGCCCGGGGACGGCCTCGGCTATGAACTGCTGCGCCACCTCAACCCGGCGACGGCCCCCGTCCTGGCCGCCGCCCCGGCAGCCCAGATCGGCTTCAACTACCTGGGCCGCTTCGGGAGCGCGGCACACACCACGGACGTCGTCGGCCCGTGGCAACCGGCCGGGGCCTTCGCCGTCGGCGGCTCGGTCGACCCGGAGACGCCCGCCGGTCATCTGCTGGAGGCGGGGGCCGTCGTACGGGACACCGCCGAGGGACCGGAGCTGACGCTCACCCTGAGCCGGCCCGAGCGGCTGCTGACCGAGGCCGACGTCGACCGGCTGGGCGATGCCTGGCTGGCACTGCTGGGCGGTCTTGCCGACCACAGCGCCGCACCGGACGCGGGCGGACCCACGCCCTCCGACTTCCCGCTGGCCCCCGCCCTGACCCAGGACAGCGTCGACCAACTCCACACGGACGTTCCGGGTTTGGCCGACATCTGGCCGCTGTCCCCGCTCCAGGAAGGCATGCTGTTCCACGCCACCTTCGACGACGACGGGCCCGACCTCTACCAGGGACAGCGGATGCTCGACCTGGACGGGCCGCTGGACGCGCCGATCCTGCGCGCGGCCTGGGACGCGGTGCTGCACAGACACCCCGTCCTGCGGGCCGGATTCCACCGGCTCGCCTCCGGCGAGGCCGTACAGCTCGTGGTGCGGGACGCGGTACTGCCGTGGCGGGAGGCCGATCTGTCCGACCGTACGGAGCAGGACGCGCGCACCGAACTGCGGCGGCTGGCCGCCGGGGAACAGGCGGAGCGGATCGACGTCACGCGGGCGCCGCTGCTGCGGGTGCTGCTGGTCCGGCTCGCCGAGCACAGGCACCGGCTGGTGCTGACCAGCCATCACCTCGTCATGGACGGCTGGTCCCTGCCCATCCTGATCTCTGACCTGACGGCGGCCTACAGGGCCCGTGCGCAGGGCGCCGGACACCAGGACGAGGCGCCGGCCGCCGCCTCCTACGGCGCGTACCTGGCCTGGCTGAACCGTCAGGACAGGCAGGCCGCGCGTGCCGCCTGGCGGGCGGAACTCGCCGGCCTGGACGAGGCCACGCAGGTGGCACCGGCGGACTCGGGGGCCGAGGCCGTGCTGCCCGACCGGATCCGGTTCGCCTTCCCGGCAAAACTGTCCCGCGCCGTCACGGAGTTGGCGCGCGCCCAGGGAATCACCGTGAACACGGTGGTGCAAGGGGCGTGGGCGCTGCTGCTGGCGCGGCTGACCGGCCGCGGCGACGTCGTGTTCGGCGCCACCGTGGCGGGCCGGCCCGCCGACCTGCCGGGCGCGGAATCGGCGATCGGACTGTTCATCAACACGGTGCCGGTGCGGGTGACCCTGGACCCGGCACAGCCGGTCGCGGACCTGCTCGGCTCCCTTCAGGCACGGCAGGCCGCGCTCCTGGGCCACCAGCACCTGGGCCTGGCCGAGATCCAACGGCTCGCGGGACCGGGCGCCGGCTTCGACACACTGGTGGTGTACGAGAACTACCCGCACCCGCCCGCCGGCGCCGCCGACCCCGGCACGCTCACCGTCCGTCCCGTCGGCGCCCCCGACGACATGGGCCACTACCCGCTGACCTTCGTCGTGTCGCCCGGGGACCGCATGCGCGGTGACTTCGTCCATCGGCCGGACCTCTTCGACCGGGCCCGGGCCGACGCCGTGATCGCCGCCCTAGTACGGGTGCTGGAGCAGTTGGTGGCCGACCCCGCGCTGCCCGTGGGCCGTGTGGAGGCCGTGGACCCGGCCGGCCGCGACCTGGTCGTGCACGCGTGGAACCGGACCGGTGCCGCGGCGGAGCCCGTGCCGCTGCCCGCGCTGTTCCTGCGGCAGGCACGGCGGACGCCTGCCGCGATCGCCCTCGCCTTTGGCGAACAGACACTGACCTACGCCGAGTTGGCGTCCCGCGCCGGGCGGCTCGCGCGCTACCTCGTCGACCGGGGGGTCGGTCCTGAACACCGGGTCGCGGTCATGGCGGAACGCTCGGCGCGCACCGTGACGGCCCTGCTGGCGGTGTCGATGGCGGGCGGGGCGTTCGTGCCCGTCGACCCGGACCATCCGGCGGACCGGATCGCCCATGTGCTGCGGGACTGCGACCCCGGCCTGCTGCTGTGCACGGAGCGGACCCTGCGGTCCGTCCCCGAGGGCACGGCGGCCCGTACGGTGGTGCTCGACGCCCCGGACGTGGCCGCGGCGGTGGCCGCACACCCCGGCGGACCGGTCGGCGACGAGGAACGGCGGGCGCCCCTACGGGCCGGTCATGCCGCCTACGTCATCTACACGTCCGGCTCCACGGGACGCCCCAAGGGTGTCGTCGTCGGCCACGCGGGTCTGGGGAACCTGGCGCGGGCGCAGATCGAGCGGTTCGCCGTACGGGAGGGCTCGCGGGTGCTGCAGTTCGCGTCCCTCGGCTTCGACGCCGCCGTGTCCGAGCTGTGCATGGCCCTGCTGTCGGGCGGCACTCTGGTGGTGCCGCGCCCGGGGGAGCTGCCGCCGCAGACATCGCTGGAGGAGGCCGTGCGGCTGGCGCGGGCCACCCATGTGACCGTGCCGCCGAGCGTGCTCGGCACACAGGAGACGCTTGCGGACACACTGGAGACGCTTGTCGTGGCGGGCGAGACCTGCCCGGTGGGGCTGGTGGAGCGGTGGTCGGCCGACCGGCGGATGGTCAACGCGTACGGGCCGACCGAGACGACGGTCTGCGCGGCGATGAGCGCCGCCCTGGCGCCGGGTGGCGACCAGGTGCCCATCGGCCGCCCGATGACCGGCACCCGGGTGTACGTCCTGGACGACTTCCTGCTGCCCGTGCCGGTCGGTGTGCCGGGCGAGCTGTATGTGGCCGGTACCGGGCTCGCGCGGGGCTACCTGGGCCGGGCGGGACTGTCGGCGCAGCGGTTCGTGGCCTGCC
Organism: Streptomyces sp. NPDC001508; assembly: GCF_040298665.1. Lineage (NCBI taxonomy): Bacteria > Bacillati > Actinomycetota > Actinomycetes > Kitasatosporales > Streptomycetaceae > Streptomyces > Streptomyces sp. NPDC001508. Next base: position 93,434 of record NZ_JBEPAP010000032.1, on the reverse strand, counting down.
CGCAGGGCGGCGGGGACCGCATGTACCGCACCTCAGACGTGGTGCGGTGGACCGGCGACGGCGAACTGGTCTTCGTCGGCCGGGCCGACGACCAGGTGAAGATCCACGGTCACCGGATCGAACCCGGCGAGATCGAGACGGCCCTGGCCGGCCATCCACGCGTCGCCCAGGCGGTCGTCGTCGCCCGCACGGACCGGCCCGGTGAGAAACGCCTCGTCGCCTACGTCGTCCCCCGCCCGCAGGAAACACCCGACACAGAAGAGCTGCGGGCACATCTGGCGGGCCTGCTGCCGGAGTTCATGGTGCCCACCGCGTTCGTGCCCCTGGACCGGCTGCCGCTGACGCCCAACGGCAAGGTCGACCGGGCGGCCCTGCCCGCCCCCGACTTCGCCTCCCGTGTCTCGGCACGCGAGCCGCGCACGGAGACCGAGCGGGTGCTGTGTGAGCTGTTCGCCGAGGTGCTGGGCCTGGAGCGGGTCGGGGTCGACGACGGTTTCTTCGCGCTGGGCGGCGACTCCATCATGTCGATGCAACTGGCCTCCCGGGCCCGCGGTGCCGGGCTGGCACTGACCCCGCGCCAGGTGTTCGAGGAGAAGACTCCGGAACGCCTCGCGGAGGTGGTGCGGTCCGCCGGGAGCGCCGACGACGTGCCCGACATCGGCGTCGGCGAGGTGGCCTGGACCCCGGTGATGCACGCCCTCGGGGAGCGGGTCGTCGGTACCGGATTCGCCCAATGGACGGTCCTGGGCGCGCCGGCCGGGCTCGGCCTTCAGACGCTGACGGCCGGTCTGGCCGCGGTCCTGGACACCCATGACATGTTGCGGGCGCGCGCGGTGCCCGGTGCACCCGAACTCGTGGTGGGCGAGCCGGGATCGGTGGATGCCGCCCGGCTGGTGACCCGGCTTGAGGCGGCTGGGGCGGACATGGAGCGGCTGGCCCGGGAGGCCGTGACCCGGCTGGACCCGGCGTCGGGTGTGAACGTGCAGGTCGTATGGGTGGACGCGGGCCCGGACGACGTGGGCCGGTTGATCCTGGTGGCGCACCACTTGGTGGTGGACGGTGTGTCGTGGCGGGTGCTGCTGCCGGATCTGCGGGCGGCGTGCGAGGCGGTCGCGGAGGGGCATGAGCCGGTTCTGGATCCGGTGGGCACCTCGTTCCGGCGCTGGTCGCAGCTGCTGTCCGAACAGGCCAGGTCGGATGAGCGGATCGCCGAACTCGACGCCTGGAAAGCCCTGTTGGGCGAGCCGGAGCCGCCCCTGGGCGGTCGTGCCCTCGACCCTGCGACGGACACCGCGCCCACCCTCCTGCACCGCTCCTGGACCATTCCGGCTGACCGGGCGGCCGTGCTGGTGGAGCGCGTGCCGGCGGCCTTCCACTGCGGGGTCCACGAGGTGCTGCTCGCGGGTCTTGCGGGCGCCGTGACGCACTGGCGGCAGGACGGGGACGACATGTCCGGCCTCCTCGTGGAGGTCGAGGGGCACGGCCGTGAGCCGGTGCGCGGGGCCGACCTGTCGCGGACGGTGGGCTGGTTCACCAGCTCGTATCCCGTCCGTCTTGAGGTGTCCGCTGGTCAGTTGGACGACGTTATGGCCGGCGGGCCGGCCGCGGGTAGCTTGGTCAAGGCGGTCAAGGAGCAGGTGCGGGCGGTGCCCGGGGACGGCCTCGGTCACCAGCTGCTGCGCCACCTCAACCCGGACACCGCCCCGGTCCTGGCCGCCGCTCCCGTACCGCAGGTCGGATTCAACTACCTGGGCCGGTTCGCCACCGGCCGCAGCACGGGCCCCGCCGGGCCCTGGCAGCCGGTCGGAGCGGTCAGCGGCTCGGTGGACCCTAACCTGCCCGTGACCCACCCCGTGGCGGCGGCCGCGGTCGTCCGGGACACCGCGGACGGACCCGAACTGGAGATCACACTGAGCTGGGCCGGACGGCTGCTGGGAGAGGCCGAGGCCGGGCGACTGGGCGAGACCTGGCTCGCGATGCTGACCGGACTGGCCGACCACACCACCTCACCGGAAGCGGGCGGACACACCCCGTCCGACTTCCCCCTGCTCGACCTCGCCCAGCACCAGATCGAGGAACTCGAAGCGGCATTCGGCCGGGACAGCCGCCCCCGCTAGGGCGACGCCCCAGGCAGGCCGCGCACCCAGAAGGGGCGCGGGGCCAAGACACCGTGCGGCTGCGCCGCGCGGGCCCGACCGACCACGAAGGTGCCGCCGCCGAACGGCGGCACCCGGCGGAGCGCTTACGTTGAGGAGAAGGAGCGATGACGCGATCCCTTGTCGAGGACGTGTGGCCGCTGTCGCCGTTGCAGGAGGGGCTGCTGTTCCACGCCGCTCTCGCCGACGAGGGCCCCGACGTCTACACCGTGCAGTCCGCGCTGGACATCGAAGGCCCCCTCGACGCGGGCCGGATGCGCGCCTCCTGGCAGGCGCTGGTGGCCCGGCACACGGCGCTGCGGGCCTGCTTCCGCCCGGTGAGCGGCGCCCGGCTGGTGCAGGTCGTGCTGCGCGAGGTGACCCTGCCCTGGCGCGAGGCGGACATGAGCGGACTGCCCCCGGCCGAGACGGAACACGCGCTGCGCGCACTCGCCGAGAGCGAGACCGCGCAGCGCTTCGACCCGGCCGTGCCGCCCCTGCTGAGGCTGCTGCTGGTCCGGCTCGGCGAGGACCGGCACCGTCTGGTGATGACGTTCCACCACATCCTCATGGACGGCTGGTCCATGCCGGTGCTGCTCGCCGAACTGGCGGCGGTCTACGAGGCCGGCGGCGACGCCTCCGGGCTGCGCCGGGCCCCGTCCTACGGCGCCTACGTGGCCTGGCTGGGCCGGCAGGACAAGGACGCGGCCACCCGGGCCTGGCGCTCGGAGCTGGCCGGAGCCGACGAACCGACCCTGGTGGCCAAGGCGGACCCCACCCGGCTGCCGGTGTTCCCCGAGCGGATCGTCACCGACCTGTCCAAGGACCTCACCACCTCCCTGACCGGGCTGGCCCGCACCCTCGGCGTCACCATGAACACCGTCGTGCAGGGCGCGTGGGCGCTGGTCCTGGCCCGGCTGGCCGGACGCGCCGACGTGGTGTTCGGCAGCACCGCGGCCGGGCGGCCCGCCGACATCCCGGGCGTGGAATCCATGGTGGGACTCCTCATCAACACGCTGCCGGTGCGCGTACGACTCGACGGCGCGGACACCGTGGCCGCGCTGCTGACCCGGCTGCAGGAGCACCACGCCCGGCTGATCGGCCACCAGCACGTGGGCCTGCTGGAGATCCAGAAGATCGCGGGCCCCGGCTCGGTGTTCGACACCCTGGTCCTGTACGAGAGCTTCCCGCACCCGCCGCGGGGCGGCGGCGACACGCCCGGCACGCTGTCCATACGGCCGGCGGGCATGGCGCAGGACGCCTCCCACTACCCGCTCACCCTGGTCGTGACGCCCGGCACCCGGCTGCACTGCGGACTCGACTACCGTCCCGACTTGTTCGACGCCGACACCGCACGCTCGGTGTTCGACCGGGTCGTCCGGGTCCTGGAGCAGATGGCGGCCGACCCGGACTCCCGGGTCGCCGACATCGACATACTGGCGCCCGACGAACGGGACCGGCTGGTGAGGACGTGGAACGACACCGACCGGCCCGTCCCGCCCGGCACCCTGGTCGACGCGGTGCGCGGCTGGGCCGCCCGCACCCCGCACACCCCGGCCGTACGCTGCGGCGCCGAACACCTGTCGTACGCGGCACTGGACGAGCGCAGCGACCGGCTGGCCGCCCGCCTGACCGACCGGGGCGTGGGCCCGGAGACCCGGGTGGGGCTGTGCCTGCCGCGCGGCGCCGACATGGTCGTCGCGCTCCTCGCGGTGTGGAAGGCGCGGGGCGCGTTCGTGCCGCTGGACCCCCGCCACCCGGCCGACCGGCTCGGCCACATGATCGACGACAGCGAGGCACGCGTCGTCCTCGGCACGGCCGAGACCCTGCACGGCGTGCCGCTCGGCACGGCCCGGGCCGTTCTGCTGGACAAGGCCGAGCAGAACCTCACGGACCGGCCCGCAGGACCGCCGCCCGCGCCCCTGCCGCCGGACCAACTCGCCTACGTCATCTACACCTCCGGGTCGACCGGCCGTCCCAAGGGCGTGGCCGTCACCCACCGCAGCGTGGCCAACCTCGCCGAGGCCATGCGGCCCGTCCTCGACGTCACCGAGGGCACCACGGCACTCCAGTTCGCCTCGTTCAGCTTCGACGCGGCCGTCCTGGACGTCGCCACCACCCTGGCGGCCGGCGGCACCCTCGCCATCGCGACCGAGGACGAGCGCGCCGAACCCCCGGCCCTGGCCCGCATGATGCGCTCGGCCGGAGTGCGCAGCGCCAGCGTCGTACCCTCCCTGCTGGCCGAACTGGACCCGGACGACGTACCGGACGTGCGCACCTGGGTCCTGGGCGCCGAACTGCTCACCGCGGACCTGGCCGCACGCTGGACCGGCCGGGCCCGGATGTCCAACACCTACGGCCCCACCGAGACCACAGCATCGACGAGATGGTCACCGACTACCTGTTGCAGATCCGCACCGTCCAGCCCACCGGCCCCTACCACCTGATCGGATCCTCCTTCGGCGGCCTGCTCGCCCAGGCGATCGCCGCCCGGCTGCGCGACCAGGACGAGGAGGTGGCGCTGCTCGGCGTGCTCGACGCCTACCCCGGAGGCGTCGGCCGGTTCGTCACCTCGGAGGAACGCCCGCCGGACACCGGCACCGGTCCGGACGGCGCCGACGAGCGCGAGCGCGCCATGCCGGCCGACATGGACGCCGTCCGCATGGGCGTGGACGACCGGCTCCGCGCGAGCATGGAGAAGGTCGTCCGCAACGCCGCGGCCTTCGTCCCCGACCACACCCCGCCCCCCTACCCGGGCGACCTGCTGCTGTTCGTCGCCACCGAGGACCGCCCGGCACAACTACCGGTGCCCGAGGCGGTCGACAGCTGGCGGCCCTACATCGCCGGGGACATCACCGTGCACGAACTGCCCGTCGGCCACTACGACATGTTCCAGCCGGAGCCCGCCGCGCGGATCGCCCGGGCCGTCACCGCCGCACTGGAGGTGCCCGCCGATGTCTGACCAGCCGCACCCGACGCAGCGGCGCCCGAGCGCGCCCCAGCCGAACGACGTACCCGTGCACGAGCGCCGCGACGGCATCGACCCCGTGCCCGAACTGGGCCTGATGAGCCGGCGGACCCCGCTCGTCCGGATCGAGACCGCCAACACCGCCGAGCGCACCTGGCTCGCCGTCGGCCCCGACGCGGTACGCGCGGTGCTCGGCGACGCGGAACGCTTCAGCACCCTGCCGCCCGCGGACACCGAGGCGGACTCCCGGCGCCTCCTTCAGGAAGGCAACCTGCTCCAGTACGACCCGCCCGAGCACACCCGGCTGCGCAAGATGCAGGCACCCGAGTTCACCCAGCGCCGGATGCGCCGGCTCGAACCGATGGTCGAGCGGATCGTCACCGACCACCTCAACGCCCTGGAACGGGCCGGACACCCGGCCGACCTGGTCAGACACTTCGCCCAGCCCGTCCCGACCCTCGTCGGCTGCCTGCTGCTCGGCATCCCCCGCGACGACCACGCCGAACTGGCCCGCAACCTCGACCTCAGCCGCAGCGAGGGCCGGCCCCGGGAACAGCGGATGGCGGCCGGCAAGGCGTACATGGCGTACCTGGTCAAGTTCGCCAGAAGCCGGCGCCGGCACCGCGGCGACGACCTGATCGGCGCGCTCCTCCATGAACACGGCATGGTCATGAGCGACGAGGAACTGGCCGGAACCGTCGCCACCCTGCTGGCCCCCGCGATCCTGAACGTCACCGGAACCCTGGCGCTCGGCGTCCTCGCCCTGCTCCAGCACCCCGACCAGCTCGCCCTCCTGCGCGAGCGGGACGACCTGGCCGAACGGCGGTGGAGGAGATGCTCCGCCACTCCTCGGTCGTCTCGACCGCGTCACCGCGCACCGCCCTGGTCGACATGGACCTGGCGGGACAGTCCGTCAAGGCGGGTGACGTCGTGCTCTGCTCCCTGCTCGCGGCCAACCGGGCCCAGTGTCCGCACGCCGCGGACGCCTTCGACATCACACGGCAGGACGCCAGACACGTGACCTTCGGGCACGGCATCCACCACTGCCTCGGCGCGCCCCTGGCCCGGCTGACCCTGCGCATCGCCGTCCCGGCGCTGGCGCGCCGCTTCCCCGGCCTGCGGCTCGCCGTACCGGCCGGGGAACTGCGCTACAAGTCCCCGTCCGGCATCTACGGCGTGGAAGCACTGCCGGTGGCCTGGTAGGAGGCGGACATCCATGGCGTACGACACACCCCACGAGACCGCTCACCCCACCCCGCCCGAGGCCCCGGACCTCCCCGTGCACACCCGCCGTACCGGCTTGGACCCGGCGGCCGAGCTGCGCCGCCTGACCGCGGGGCGGCCCGTCACCCGCATCGACGGCGGCCCGCACGCCTACGGCCGTACCGTCTGGCTGGTCACCGGCTACCACGAGGTGCGTCAAGTCCTCGGCGACCACGCCCGGTTCTCCACCCGCCGCCGGTTCGGCACGCCCACCGGGGCGGGCGCGGCGGACGACTGGCGGCCGGACGAGGCGATCGGCCAGCTCATGGACTACGACCCGCCCGAACACACCCGGCTGCGCAAGATGCTCACCGCCGAGTTCACCCACCGGCGCGTCCAGCGGCTCGCGCCCCGGATCGAAGCCATCGTGCACGACGGCCTCGACGCCATGGAGCGCAGCGGAGCACCCGCCGACCTGGTACGGCACGTCGCGGACCCGGTCCCCGGACCGGTGCTGTGCGAACTCATCGGCGTGCCCCGCGACGACCGCGCCGACTTCCTGCGCCGCTGCCACACCCACCTCGCGACCGCGGGCCACAGGGAGCGCGCCGCCGCCGGAACCGCCTTCACCCGCTATCTGACCGCGCTCATCGCCCGCAGCCGCAAGAACCCCGACGACGGCTTCCTCGGCATGCTCGTACGGGAGCACGGCGACGAGGTCACCGACAAGGAACTGCGCGGCATCTGCGTACTGCTCATGCTCGCCGGCCTCGACAACATCTCCGGCATGATCGGCCTCGGCACCCTGGCGCTCCTCCAGCAGCCCGGCGAGCTGGAACGGTTGCGCGCCGACCCGGCGGCGCTGGACCGCGCGATCGACGAACTCCTGCGCCACCTGTCCGTGCCGCACGCCCCCACCCCGCGGACCGCCCGCAAGGACGTGACCGTCGGGGGACAGCTCATCAGGTCCGGGGACACCGTCGTCTGCTCGATCCCCCTGGCCAACCGCGACCCGGCGCTGACCACCGCGCCGGACCGCCTCGACCTCGCCCGCGACCCCGTGGCGCATGTCGCCTTCGGCCACGGCATCCACCACTGCCTGGGCGCACCCCTGGCCCGGCTGGAGCTGCGGATCGCCTTCAGGGCGCTGCTGGACCGCTTCCCCCGGCTGCGCCTGGACACACCCGCCGAGGACGTGCCCTTCCGGGTCAGGTCGACCGCGTACGGCGTACTGCGCCTGCCGGTGACCTGGTGAACGACCGACCGGGCGCCCGCACGGGGAGTAGCCAGCGGGCCTGACCGCCGCTCCTGATCTGCCCGTCAGGAGGCCGGGCACCCGGCCGGATCGCCGCGCCGCCCTTGGCCCGCGGCCCTCCGGCATGCCCGGAAAACCCCGTACCCGCAGGTCACAGCGGATGTGGCAGACACACGGTTCTGTGTCCCCGGTGTGACCGGCCGATGCGTAGAACTGGGGACCATGCTGACTGACTCACACAGGAAAACAGCGGTCCGAAGCCTCGTGGCGGCAGCCGCCGCCCTTCTCACCACAAGCCTGCTGGCTGGCTGCTCCGGCGACTCCAACGCGGCCACGTCCACCTCGGACAGCGCCTCCCCGACCAGCACGGGCGACCGGGCGCTGGCCTATTCGAAGTGCATGCGCGACAACGGCGTGCCCAACTTCCCCGACCCGCAGTCCGACAGCGGCGGCATCCGGATCAGCCCGCAGGACGGCCTCGATCCGAACTCCCAGGCGTTCAAGGAGGCCCAGCAGGCGTGCCAGGACCTGGCCCCGCAGGGCAGCGGCCCGGGCGGCGGCAGCGGCGGCGGGGCGATCGACTCGGCCAAGGCCGCCGACTGGGCGAAGTGCATCCGCGAGAACGGTGTGCCGAAGTTCCCGGACCCGCAGATCAACGGCTCCAGCCTGGTCATCGACATCATGGGTGCCGGGGTCGACCCCGGTGACCCGAAGTTCCAGCAGGCCATGCAGGCCTGCATGAGCAAGTACCCGGGCGGTGCCGTCCAGTTCGGCGGGGGTGGCCAGTGACCGGCCGGGACGAGACCGAGGCGGCGGGCGACACCTCGGGCGCCCTGGAGCGCCGCTCCGCCCAGGAGGTGGCGCCCCAGCAGACGGGCGCCGTCGCCACCGCAGGCGAGGATGAACGGGCTCCCGCCCGGCCGGACGACGCATACGTTCCCGTCCCCGCCGGCGACGGCCGCGGCACCGCCGACGACCCGGAGCGGGCGGCCACCGGCGGTGGGCGCCGGCGGCTGCGCAGGTCCCTGATCGTGCTCGTCGCGATCGCCGTGGCCGCGACCGCCGGCATCGCCGCCACCGGAGCCCTCGGCGGCGACGGCGGCGGCACTTCGAGCGCGGCGCCCACCGCACCGCCGGCCACCGCGAAGGTGGAGCGCACCACGCTGACCGACACCCAGACCGTGGACGGCAACCTCGGCTACGGCAGCGCCACCACCGTGCAGGCCCCGGTCGGCCAGTCCGCCGCCCAGTCCACCGGCAGCGGCGGGCAGCAGGCGCAGGGCGGCTCCGGCAGCGGCATCGTCACCTGGCTGCCCGACGAGGGAAAGGTCATCAAGCGCGGCGACGCCGTCTACCGGGTCAACGAGCAGAAGGTACCTTTGCTCTACGGCTCCTTCCCGCTCTACCGCACCCTGCGGACCGGCAGTGAGGGCGCCGACGTCAGGATGCTGGAGAAGAACCTCCGCGCCCTCGGCTACACCGGCTTCACCGTGGACGACGAGTACACCTCCGACACCGCCGACGCGGTGCGGAAGTGGCAGGACGACCTCGGCCGGGACACCACCGGCACCGCGGCGCCCGGGGACGCCGTCGTGGCCTCGGGATCCCGGCGCGTCGCCGCCCAGAAGACCGCCCTGGGCGCCGCGCTGAGCGGAGCCGTGCTGTCCTGGACCGACACCGAGAGGATCGTCAGCGTCGACCTGGACGTCTCGTACGAGGACCTGGTCGACGAGGGCACGAAGGCCACGGTGAAGCTCCCCGACAACACCGTGGTGGAGGCCGAGGTGACGGACATCGGCACCCCGGCCTCCACCGCCGACGACTCCGGTTCCGGCGGCAGCGGCAGCGGCACCGGCGAGGCCCAGTCCGGCGGTTCGGGAAGCGGCGCCGACGCCACCCTGCCGGTGGAACTGACCGTCAAGAACCCCAAGAGCCTCGGCCGTTACCAGGCCGCCGCCGTCGATGTCACGCTGAAGGCCGAGAGCCGCAAGAACGTGCTCGCCGTTCCGGTCTTTGCGCTGATGGCCCGTCAGGGCGGCGGCTACGCCCTGGAGGTCATCACCGGCAAGGGCACCGAACTGCGCCCGGTCGAGCTGGGCATGTTCGCGAGCGGCAAGGTCGAGGTGTCCGGCAGCGGCATCGAGGAGGGCACCGTCGTGGGGGTCCCGAAATGACCGCGCCCACCCCCGTGAGCGGGCCCGCGGCCCCCGCGCTGCTCGAACTCACCGCGGTGTCGAAGAAATACGGCGACGTGGCCGCCCTGGGCGGCGCCGACCTCGTCGTACGGCGCGGTGAACTCCTCGCCATCGTCGGCCCGTCGGGCTCGGGCAAGTCCACCATGCTCAACATCATGGGCACCCTGGACCGGCCGACGTCGGGACGGGTGCGCATCGCCGGGTACGACGTGGCCCGGCTCAGCGACCGGGAGCTGTCGGCGCTGCGCGCCGGCACCATCGGTTTTGTCTTCCAGCAGTTCCATCTCGCCCCGGGGGTACCGGCGTTGGACAGCGTGGCGGACGGACTCCTGTACAGCGGACGCACCCGTGGTGAGCGGCGCCTGCTGGCCGAACGGGCGCTGCGCCGGGTCGGACTCGGCCACCGGCTCCGGCACGAACCGCACCAGCTCTCGGGCGGCGAGAAGCAGCGCGTCGCGATCGCCCGCGCGGTGCTCGGCGACCCGCCGCTGCTGCTGGCCGACGAGCCGACCGGCGCCCTGGACTCCCGCTCCGGGACGGTCGTCCTCGAACTGCTCCACGAACTGCACGAGTCCGGCACGGCCGTGGTGATCATCACCCATGACCGGGACATCACCGCCTCGCTGCCCCGGGAGGTACGGGTCAAGGACGGCAGGATCGAGTACGACTCCGCCGCCCCCGGCTCCCTGTCGCCCGCCCTTCAGGAGGCCGTGCGATGAGCGACACGAAAACAGCGGCGACAGTGGCGGCCGGCACCCTGCGGAAGCCGCCCAAACCGGCCCGCATGCCGCCCACCGATGTGCTGAGAGTGGGCGGGTCCGGGCTGCGTTCCCGGCCGATGCGGGTGTTCCTGTCCGCGCTCGGCATCGCCATCGGCATCGCCGCCATGGTCGCGGTGGTGGGGATCTCCACCTCGTCCACCGAAGACCTCAACCGCCGGCTCGCGGCGCTCGGCACCAACCTGCTGACCGTCACACCCGGTACGTCCTTCAGCGGCGAGGGGGCCCATCTGCCCGCCGAATCGGTCAAGATGATCCGGAACATCTCCGAGGCCGAGTCGGTGTCGGCCATCGGCCGCACCAACGCCAAGGTCTACCGCAACGACCATGTGCCGAAGCAGGAGACCGGCGGCCTCACCGTGGCCGCCACCCGCACCGACCTGCCGACATCCGTGGGCACCGACATCGTCTCCGGCAGCTGGCTGAACACGGCCAGCAACCGGTATCCGGCCGTCGTCCTCGGGTCCAAGGCGGCCCAGCAGCTCGGCGTGGACCGGGCGGGCCCCGACATCCAGGTCTGGCTCGGCGGACACTGGTTCACCGTCGTCGGCCTGCTCGCCCCGAACCAGCTCGTGCCCACGCTGGACTCCACGGCGCTGGTCGGCTGGCCGGTCGCGGAACGGCTGCTGGACTTCGACGGCTACCCGACCGCCATCTACACCCGCGCCCAGGACTCCTCGGTCGGCGAGGTCCAGTCCGTCCTGGGCGCCACCGCCAACCCGGAGGCACCCAGCGAGGTCGAGGTCTCACGGCCGTCCGACGCGCTGGCCGCCAAGCAGGCCACGGACGACGCCCTGAGCGGCCTGCTGCTCGGACTCGGCGGTGTGGCCCTGCTGGTGGGCGGGGTCGGTGTGGCCAACACCATGGTCATCTCCGTGCTGGAACGCCGCTCCGAGATCGGCCTGCGCCGCTCCCTGGGCGCGACCCGCGGACAGATCCGCACCCAGTTCCTCGCCGAGGCGCTGCTGCTGTCCGCGCTGGGCGGCCTCGGGGGCGTGGTCCTCGGCATCGGCGTGACCACGGGGTACGCCGCCTACCAGGGCTGGCCGACGGTCGTCCCGGTCTGGGCGATGGCGGGCGGCGTGGGGGCCACCCTGGTCATCGGCGGCCTGGCCGGCTTCTACCCCGCCGTACGGGCCGCGCGCCTCCCCCCGACCGAGGCCCTGGCCACCACCTGAGAACGCGGTGCCCCCACGGAGTTTCGTCCCCCGCAGCCCGCGGGGGCACCGCACGGTGCGCGGTCGCTAGCCTCCGGCCCGTTTCACATCGATGCCGAGTCCGGCCCACAGCTCCCGCTCCAGTCGGCTCGGCGGCGTCGTGCACCGCCGCTCCGGGTGCCAGGCCGGCGGCGTGTACGGGGCTGCCGGCGGCTCGGTGCCACGCACCGGGCGGTCGGGGTCCGGGCCGGGGTCGGCGTAGTGGACGCCGGGCAGCGGTCCCACGGAGAAGGCGCCGAGCTGGATCAGCATCTTCAACGCACCGGCGCCGGCCCTGCCGAGCCAGAACCTCAGCCTCATCCCGCCCTCTCCTTCCCAGCCGGTCCCATGGCCGCCCTGGGACGGCACCCGACGGCGCCCAGGGTCACCGCTTGCCCTGAAGCATCGCTTAAAGCGGGCCGCGCAAAACCGCGACCATGAAAATCTCATACCCAGGGGCAGCCGGATTCCCGGCCGAAAACATGATCGGCTAAGTGCCGTTGTAGCCGACAACGTGTCAGTGTTCCGGCAGGCGGAAGGAGCAGTGGCATGGAGATCGGGGTTCTCGGGCCGCTCGTGGTGAGCATCGACGGCACCTCCGTGGTGCCGAGCGCGGCCAAGCCGCGGCAGCTGCTCGCACTGCTGGCGGTCAACACGGGCTGGGACGTCAACGTGGCGACCCTGACGGAGGAGCTGTGGGAGTCCAGACCCCCCAGCGGGCCCGCGGGAGTGGTACAGACCTACGTCAAGCAGTTGCGCCGGGCCATCGGGCACGCCCTGGGACCGGAGCACGAATGCGCGCCGAAAGAGGTGCTGAGCCGCGGCTACGCCGGGTACGCGCTGAACATGCCGGCACCCGTCCTGGAGGCCGACCTCTTCCAGCAGCTCAGCGGGCGCGGCCTGCGGGCCCTGGAGGGCGGCGACGACGAGACCGCCGCGAAGCTGCTGGGCGAGGCGCTCGCCATGTGGCGCGGGCCGGTCCTCGCCGACGTACGCATCGGGCCGGCGCTCCGCGTCGAGATGCTGCGGCTCGAGGAGGCGCGGCGCTCCGCGCTGGAGGGCCGCATCACCGCCGATCTGCGACTCGGCAGACACGCCGAGGTGATCGGTGAACTCCTCGCGCTCACCGAGCGTTTCCCGCTCCAGGAGAGTCTGCAAGCACTGCTGATGCTGGCGCTCTACCGGTGCGGACGCTCGTGGCAGGCACTTGAGGTTTTCCGGAAGCTACGCGCGTCGACCAGTCAGGAGCTGGGCATAGAGCCCTCAGTTCGCCTGCAGAAACTGCACCGGGCGATCCTGGCATCCGACCCCCGGCTCGATCTCACCGTGCCGAGTTTGGCGGCCTTTTAGCGGGCCGGGGCACCGTGGGGCCGCGTCGGCCGGGCCCGGCCCACCCGTCGTCGTGGCGTGGACGGGGCCGGCCCGCTCACCCCTGGACGGAACCGAGACGGAGCATCATGACGCGATATCTGTCCCGGAAGCGCCCGGACGACGAACCGGGCCCCGCGACACGGCTGTTCTGCTTCCCGTACGCGGGCGGCGGAGCCTCGGCGTACCGGCGATGGCAGCGCGGCCTCGACGCCCACGACGCCGGGGTACGGGTGATGCCCGTGCAACTGCCCGGCCGCGAGGAACGGTTCACCGAACCCCGGTTCACCGATCTGGACGCCCTCATCGACGACATGGACGCACAGCTCGACGAGGAGCTGTGCGCACCCCACATCCTCTACGGACACAGCATGGGGGCGCTCATCGCGTACGCGCTCACCCGGCGACGGCAGCGGCGCGGCGCGGCCCTGCCCCGGGCACTCGTGCTGAGCGCCTACCGCGCCCCGCATCTGCCGGCCCCGCCGATCGCCGACCCTGACGCCGGGGACGCGGAACTCGCCGCCGGCCTGGCGGCACTCGGCGGCATCCCGCAGACGCTGCTCGACCACCCCGAATTCCTCTCCGCGCTGCTCCCGGTGGCCCGCGACGACGTGCGGCTGTGTCTGCGCAGCCGCACGGCGCCCGCCGAGCCGCTGCGGGTGCCGCTGCACCTGTTCGCGGGACGCGGGGACCGGCTGGTCGGCGTGTCCGAGGTGGCCGCCTGGCAGCGGCACGCGGGACGCGGCTGCGATCTGCGCACCATGCCCGGCGGGCACTTCTTCGTCAGATCCGACGAGGAAGCCTTCCTGGCCGAACTCGCCTCCCTGACCCGCCGGTACGCCACGGAGCGGGTCGCCGCGTGACGTGACGGACGGTCACAGGGCCGCGGCGGCCGGGTCGTGAGAATCTCACCCGCCGGTCATTTGCCCGTCATGCCGGGGCCATGGCGGCGTCCCTGCCGCCCGATCCCGTACGGAAGCAACGCACCCACGTGAAAGGAAACATGTCCCGTGCCACACGACGCCGCTGAAGGCGCCCCGAGGAGCCCCGCCTCGCCACAGGTCCGCGTCGCCTGGGGGGTGCTGGCCGCCCTCCTGCTGATCTGGCTGGTGTTCGAGACGGCGAAGTACGGCGGCTGGGTGATCGTCGCCGCCCTCGCCGGTGTCGTCGTACCCGACCTGTCCTTCCTCGCGGGGCTCACCGGCCCGCACGAGCACGGCCGGATGCCGCGCAGGGCCGTTCCCCTCTACAACCTGCTGCACCGGCCCGTCGTCGCCGTCGTCGTCATGCTCGCCTGTCTCGTCCCGGACTCCTCGGACATCGCCGTCCCGCTGTTCAACCTCGGTCTGGCCTGGCTGGTGCACATCGCCGCCGACCGGGCCCTCGGGTTCGGCCTGCGCGCCGCGGACGGCCGGCTGCGCTGACCCACGCCCGCGGGGCGCTTTGGTGCCGCGCAAGCCCTCGCTGCGAGGCTCGTCCGGGTTCCCGACCGCGCCTCGCGCCGCGCGGCGGCCACTTGCATCACCGCACCCAAGTAACCGCTGAGCACCTGTTGCCGGAGGAAACGCATGGACACGACGGACACGACGCACGGCGGGCCGCAGACCGGCGGGCCCCTCATGGACTACCCGTTCCACCGCCCTTCGGCCGTCGAAGTACCCCCCGTCTACGAGGAGTTGCGGGCCAAGTGCCCGGTCGCCCACGTCCGGCTGCCCAGCGGGGACGAGGGCTATGTGGTGACCCGCTACGACGATGTGCGCACCGTGCTCGCCGACACCAGGTTCAGCCGGGCCGCCACCATCGAACCCGACGCGCCCCAGCTGACCAGCACACCCCCGGTGCCGGGCAGCCTGTTCACCACGGACCCGCCCGAGCACACCCGGCTGCGCAGGCTCGTCTCCCGGGAGTTCACCGCCCGCCGTGTGCAGAACATGCGGCCGCGGATCCAGGAACTCACCGACGGACTCCTCGACGCGATGGAGCAGCAGGACGGGCCGGTCGACCTCAACACGGCGCTGGCCTTCCCGCTGCCGGTGATGGTGATCTGCGAACTGCTCGGTGTGCCCTTCGAGGACCGCGACCGCTTCCGCGAATGGTCCGACGCCTTCGTCTCGCTGACCGCGCACACCCCGGAGGAGACCGCCGCCCAGCGCCAGCAGATGATCGAGTACCTGGCGGCACTCGTCAAGCGCAAGCGGGAGGAGCCGACGGACGACCTGATGGGGGCGCTCGTCGCCGCCCACGACGACGAGGGCAGCCTCAACGAGTTCGAACTGATCGTCATGGCGGCGACCATCCTTGTCGCCGGCCACGAGACCACCGTCAGCATGATCGGCAAGATCGTGCTGACCCTGCTGCGCCACCCGGAGCATCTGGCCACGCTGCGCGAGCACCCCGAGATGATCGACCACGCCATCGAGGAACTGCTGCGCGTCAACCCGATCGGCGACGGCGGCCCGCTGCGGATCACCCTGGAGGACGTGGAGATCGGCGGCACCGTCATCCCCAAGGGCAGCGCGGTGCTGGCGGCGGTCTGCTCCGCCAACCAGGACCCCACGCGCTTTCCCGGCGCCGAGGCCGACGCGTTCGACCCCACCCGGCCCGAGGCCGTCCACCACGTCGCGTTCGGCCACGGCCCGCACTTCTGTGTGGGCGCCGCACTGGCCAGGGCGGAGCTGCAGATCGTCATCGCCTCGCTGCTGAACCGGTTCCCCGGTCTGCGGCTCGCGGAGGACGTCGAGGCCCTGGAGCTGACGACCGGAATGATGGTCCACGGCCTGACCCGCCTCCCCGTCACCTGGTGACACCCCCACCACCGACTGACGCCGCCCCGCCGCTCCGGGCGCACCAACGCCCGGACGGCGCTTCGGTGTTCCGGGCGGGGGTGTGGCGGTGGCCGGGCGGCGATTCGGCCCGCCGGGCCGGGTGCGGCGGCGTCCGGCCGACGTTCGGCCCCGCTGGTCCGGTGTGGCGGCGTCTGGTTGGTGGCCCGGTCGGCTGGTCCGGGTGTGGCGGTGGCCGGGTGGTGAATCGGCTCGCGGGTCCCGGTGCGGTGGTGGGCGGGTGGCGGTTCGGCTCGTGGGTCCTGGTGCGGTGGTGGCTGGGCGCGTGCCCGGTCGGCTGGTCCGGTGTGGTGGTGTCCGGCCGATGTTCGGCCCCGCGGGTCGGGGTGTGGTGGCGGCCGGGCGGCGATTCGGCTCGCGGGTCCGGTGTGGTGGCGGCCGGGCGACGCCTCGGTCTGCCGGGCGGGGTGTAGGTGGTGTCCGGCCGATGTTCGGCTCCGCGGGTCGGGGTGTGGTGGTGGCCGGGCGGCGATTCGGCTCGCGGGTCCGGTGTGGTGGCGGCCGGGCGACGCCTCGGTCTGCCGGGCGGGGTGTAGGTGGTGTCCGGCCGACGTTCGGCTCCGCTGGTCCGGTGTGGTGGCGTTTGGTTGGTGGCCCGGTCGGCTGGTCCGGTGTGGTGGTGGCTGGGTGGGGTGGTGTCCGGGCGGTGGCTCGGTCCGGCGGGGCGGGTGTGGTGGGCGGGTGGCGTGTTCGGCTTGTCGGTCGGGGTGTGGTGGTGGCTCGGTCCGCTGGTGTGGAGGCCGTGGTGGTGGTTCGCCCCGCTGGTTCGATGCGTTGACGGCCCGGTCTTGGCCTGTGCCCGGTCTTGGCCTGTGCCCGGTCTTGGCCTGTGCCCGGTCTTGGCCTGTGCCCGGTCTTGGCCTGTGCCCGGTCTTGGCCCGTGCCCGGGCTTGGCACGCGGTCGGGCTTGGCACTCGGTCGGTTGTGGTGGGTGGGCAGGCTGGCGGGCCCGGTCCGTGCGCTTCGTACGGGCCGGGGCCTTGGCGTGTGGGGAACGGGTCCGGGCAGCCGGCCGGCGCCCGTGGAACTGGAGGCGACCGCCGGCCTGATGCTCACCGACCTCACCGCCGTCGAGCAGCGCCGGGTCGCGCAGCGGCAGGCCGTGGGCGGTCGCCGCCTCGCGGGCGACGCCGCGCAGGGACAGGCAGTAGCCGCGGTCGGGTGTCCCCGCGATGCCGAGGACCTCGTCGACCAGCTGGAGCAGTTCGATGGCGTCCGTGCCGACCTCGTGCTCCGGGGGCAGCACGATGATGCCTTTAGAACCTCCCCCAGACTCCGAGCAGTTGCCGGGCCGTGGGTCAGACCCGGGCGGTCGGGGACTGCGGCTGCACGGCGTGCGGTCCCGGTCGCTGCAACTGGAAGTACGCGCCTCCCAGTACCCGTTCCTTCAGCTTCTGGCTGCGGTCGACCACCCGGTACAGCGAGCGGCGCACCACACCGCCGGCGCCGTGCAGCGCGAACAGCCGCTCCTGGCGCAGTTGCAGCCCGCGCGACGTGGCCACCGACTCCTCCCGCGCCCGCTGGAACCGGGCGCCCGCCTCCAGCAGCGCGCCCTCGCCCCCGCCCGCGTCGAACGCCTCGCGCAGCAGCGGGGCCAGCGTCACCCCGTCGATGATCGCGTGATTGACACCCTGCCCGAGGATCGGCGTCAGCGTGTGCGCCGCGTCGCCGATCAGCACAAGACCCGGCATGGACCAGCGCGGCACCACCGTGGTGAAGATGTCCAGCATCGAGGTGTCGGACCAGGACCGGATCTCCGAGCGCACCGCCCCGGCCAGCTCCGGAGCGAGCCGGTCCAGCCGCTCGTACAGCGCGGGCAGACCCTCGGCGCGCAGCTCCTTAAGCCCGCCCTTGGGTATGTTGAAGCCGACGCGCACACTGTCCGGGTGGGTCGGGATGAACAGCCCGTGCTGGTCGCCGCGGATCCGGATCCGGTACGTACGGTCGTCCCACTCGGTGGGGAACGGCAGCTTCAGCCACACCACGTCACGGTCGAGCGGCAGCTTCGTGTACGACAGCCCGGACATCTCGCGGACCTTGCTGAACCGGCCGTCCGCCGCCACCGTGAGCGCCGCGCGCACCGTCAGCTCGCCCTCCGGGGTGCGCGCCGTCATCCCCGTGACCGGGCCGCGCTCGCCGTCCGCGCGCAGCAGCCGGGTGGCGGTCGCCCGGCGTACCAGGGTGAAGTGCTCCGGGTGCTCCTCCTGCCCGAGCGCCGCCAGGGCCGACAGCAGCGCGGGCTGGGGCAGCTCCACCGGATAGGGGTGCGGGTACGGGAAGCGGCGGAAGTCGGCGCGCAGCACCGTGCTGCCGGAGTCGACGATCTCCATTCTGTGCATCTGCTGGTAGGCGCCGCCCAGCCGGCCGAGGACGCCCAGCCTGTCGAGCAGCCACACCGAGTCGGGGGAGACCGACTCGCCCCGGAACGACCGGTCGAAGTGAGCGCTCTGCTCCACCACCACGACGGAGACCGAACGCCTGGCGAGTTCCACGGCCAGGGTGAGCCCCGCCGGACCCCCTCCGACCACGCACACTTCTGCGGTCAGCTCAGTTGTCGTCATCGGTGCTGCCTTTCCGAAGGAGTCATCCTCCACCGATGGTCCGCAGCCCGCCTAAAGCAGCTCTTGCGGGCGCCACGCGCGGACCCGCCCGTGCCCGGGCGCACCCGGCGCGCAAGCCCGTCTTTAGGGCCGGGGCACAAGCTCCCAAGCGCCCGCCCGCCCCCGCAGAGAGGCGAACCGACCGTGAGCACAGCAGTGACGACGTCCGATCCGGAGCGCACCGGCCCCGCGAGCCCCCTCGACCGGCTGCGCGCCCTGTACGGCGAGCGTCGGCTCGCCGCCGAGTACCCGGCGGTGCCCGGACTGCTCGCCGAACTCGCGCAGCCGGACGACGGATTCGCCCGGCTGTCCCGCGCCGGCCGGCTGCTCGCCAAGGTCGCCTGCGAGGACATCGTGGCGGCGCACCCCGGCGTGGTGCCCGCCACCGTCGCCGTGACCGGACACGGCACCCTGGACGCGCTGACGGCACCGCTCACCGCGGAACTCGCCCGCCACGGCATCCCGTTGCGGCTGAGCGCCGCCGACCACGACGCCTGGCTGCGCGATCTGCGGGACACCGGCAGCCACCTGTACGCGCCCGGCACCGAACTCGCCCTGTGTCTGCTCGACGCCCAGCTCGTCTTCGACGAACTGCCGCTGCCCTGGCGGGTGGAGGACGTCGCCGAGGCCACCGCCGGCACACTCCGGCTCCTCGACCGGCTCGCCGCCCGCTACGACGAACACGGCACCGGCACCCTCGTACTGAACACCCTGCCCCTGCTGTCCCAGCACACCCGGCAACTGGTCGACCACCGCTCCCGCACCCACCTGTCCATCGTCTGGCGGGAGTTCAATGTCGGCCTGCTGCGGCTGGCCGCCGCACACCCGCGGCTGCACATCGTCGACCTGGAGCCGCTGATCGCCGACGGCGGACCGGTACGCGACCCGCGGCTCGCCGCCTACGCCCAGGTGCACCTGGGCGAGGAGGTGCTCGCCCGATACGCGCGGCACACGGGCCACCTGCTGCGCACCCTGCGCGGCAGAGCCAGGAAGGTGCTCGTCCTGGACCTCGACAACACCCTGTGGGACGGCATCCTCGGCGACGACGGACCCGACGGCATCGCCGCCGCCACCACCTACCGCGGCGCGGCCTTCGGCCGCTTCCAGCGGGTGGTCAAGCAGATCGGCAGCCAGGGCGTGCTGCTCGCGGTGTGCAGCAAGAACGACCGCGAGCCGGTGCTCGACGTGCTCCGCGACCATCCCGACATGACCCTGCGCGAGGCCGACTTCGTGCGGATCAGCGCCGACTGGGAACCCAAGGACGGCGCCATCCGCGCCATCGCTGCCCACCTCAACCTGGGCACCGACAGCTTCGTCTTCGCCGACGACTCGCCCTTCGAACGCGGACTCGTCGCCGCCACGCTCCCCGAGGTCGCGGTGATCGCGCTGGACGAGGAACCGGTGCTGCACATCGACCGGCTGCTCGCCGACGGCTGGTTCGACGTGCGGGAGCTGACCGCCGAGGACCGGGGCCGTGCCGCGCAGTACCGCCAGGAGGCGGAACGGCAGGACCTCCGGCAGGCCACCGGCTCGATGGAGGAGTATCTGCGCGCCCTCGACGTACGGGTCGAGGTGACCCCGGTACGCGAGCACGAGGTGGCCCGGATCGCCCAGATCACCCTGCGCACCAACCAGTTCAACCTCACCACCCGCCGGCTCCAGGCGCCCGACGTCCGCGAACGGCTCGACTCGCCGGACCATCTGGTGCTGGCCGTGCGCTCCCGCGACCGCTTCGGCGACAACGGGGTCGTCGGCGCCCTGTTCGCACACCGGGAGGACGCGGCCCTGCGCATCGACAACCTGCTGCTCAGCTGCCGGGTGTTCGCCCGCGGTATCGAGCAGGCCGCCGTCGCCGCGCTGCTGGCGCACGCCGTGGAGGCGGGCGCGGCCGAGGTACGCGCCGGCTACCGGCCCACCGCCAAGAACCACAAGGTGCGCGACTTCTACCCGTCGCTCGGCTTCGAACGGGCCGCCGAATCGCCGGACGGCACCGCCGAGTTCAGGCACCCGCTGACCGAACTGCCGGACGTACCCGGGCATGTGCGTCTCGACGCGGACTTCCGGGCCGGCCCCGGATGACCCGAACGCACAAGCGTCTCCTTAGTGCCCCGGACGACGATCGTGATGTCGGAGCAACCCGTGCCGGCGCCACGCCAGCGGAACTCGCAGAGGTCGGAGAAAGACGTTGACGAACTTCCGGACCTTCACGGAACTGGTTCTGGAACGCACCGAAGCCCGCAGCGCCGCGGATGCCTTCATCTTCCTGCCCGACGACGCCCGCGGCTCGATGCCGCGGCACCTGAGCTTCGCCGGGCTCGACCAGGAGGCGCGCCGGGTCGCCTCCTGGCTCCAGGAGCGCGGGGCCGCGAACCGCCAGGTCCTGCTGCTCTACCCGGCGAGCCTGGACTTCATCAAGGCGTTCACCGCCTGCCTGTACGCCGGTGCCGTCGCCGTGCCCGGACCGCTGCCCACCGAGCAGGGCCGGCACTTCTCCCGGGTGTCCGGCATTCTGCGTGACGCCGAGGCGTGCGCCGTGCTCACCGACTCGGCGCACGCCCCCGAGATCTCCGCCTGGCTCACCGCGGAGGGCTTCACCGATGTGCCGTGCCTGGCCACCGACGATCCGGCGCAGGGCGCCGCGGACGCCTGGCGCGCCCCCACGCTCACCCCGGACAGCCTCGCCTTCCTCCAGTACACCTCCGGTTCGACCAGCGACCCCAAGGGCGTCGTGGTCTCGCACCGCAACCTGCTCGCCAACGAGGCGGCGATCCAGCGGTCGATCGGCACCGGCCCGGGGACCGTGTGCGGCGGCTGGCTGCCCTTCTACCACGACATGGGCCTGATCGGGCACATCCTCCATCCGCTCTATCTCGGCATCCCCGCCGTCCTGATGGCGCCCTTCACCTTCCTCAAGCGCCCCGTGCGCTGGCTGAAGATGGTCGGCGACTACGGGGTCACCACCGGCGGCGGCCCCAACTTCGCGTACGACCTGTGTGTGCGCAGGGTCACCGACGCACAGCTTCAGACGCTCGACCTGTCCTCCTGGACGACCGCCTGCAACGGCGCCGAACCGGTCCGGGCCGAGACCGTCCGCGCCTTCACCGAGCGTTTCGCGCCCGCGGGCTTCAGGCCCGAGGCGTTCTTCCCCTGCTACGGGATGGCCGAGACGACCCTGCTGGTCTCCGGTATCCCGCGCGGCGCCGCCCCCCGCGTGCTCGACGTCGACGCCGAGGCCCTGGAGCGCGGCGAACTCGCCGATCCGCGCGCGGACCACCCCACCCGTTCCCTCGTCAGCAGCGGGATCGTGCGGGACTTCGAGGTCCGCGTCGTCGACCCCAAGACCCGTGTCGAGCGGCCCGCGGGAGGCGTCGGCGAGATCTGGCTCAAGGGTGACAGCGTCGCCTGCGGCTACTGGAAGCGGCCGGGGACCAACCAGGAGATCTTCGACGCGGCGATCCGCGACGCCGCCGGCGAGGGCGGCGGCTGGCTGCGCACCGGGGACATGGGCGTCCTGCGGGACGGACAGCTCTATGTCACCGGCCGGCTCAAGGAGATGGTCATCCTCGCGGGCCGCAACCTCTACCCGCAGGACGTCGAACGCGCCGTGCAGTCCGTGGACAAGTCCTTCGGCACCGGCGCGGGTGCCGTCTTCGCCGTCGAGACCGACCGCGAACACCTGGTGGCGATCCAGGAGGTCCGCCCCGGCGCGGTCGCCGGCGACCTGCACACCCTCGCGTCCGGTGTGCAGAGCTTCATCAGCAAGGAGTTCAGCGTCCCGGCCGGCAACATCCTGCTGGTCCGCCCCGGAACCGTACGCAGGACCACCAGCGGCAAGATCCAGCGGACCCTGATGCGCCGGCTGTTCCTGGAGGGCCGGATCAGCGCGCTGTACGAGGCCCTGGAACCGGCCGTGCGGGAACTGATCGCACCCGCCGGGGCCAGCCCGGACGCCGACGCCACCGCCGCCCCGTCCCTGGAATCGGTGGTCTGACGTGGAACATCCGCCCTACCGGCTCGCGGAGGAGTTCGACCGCTTCCTCGGCGACCCCGACGACCCCGGTGAGGTCTTCTCCTACGCGCGCTGCGCGGAACTCGACGACAAGGAGGAGTTCCCCGCCGACATCTGCCGCCGCTTCGAGGAGTGGGGCCTGCCCGAGCAGTACGTACCCGTCGAGCACGGCGGCCGGCTGCGTGACTACGAGCAGGTCCTCCAGCTCGTCCGCGCCGTCGCCCGCCGGGATCTGACCTGTGCCATCGGCCACGGCAAGACCTACCTCGGCGGGGTCTGCGTCTGGGTGGCGGGCTCCGCCGAACAGGGCGCCCGGCTCGGCGCCGACATCATGGCCGGGGTCCCGGTCTCCCTCGGGCTCACCGAACGCGCCCACGGCAGCGACCTGCTCGCCGGCGAGGTGCGCACCGACGGCACGGCGTCCGGCGGCACGGCGTCCGGCGGCACGGCGTCCGGCGGCGCGGCGTCCGGCGGCGCGGACCACTGGCTGGTCAGCGGCGAGAAGTGGCTGATCAACAACGCCACCCGGGGGTCGGTGCTGTCGCTGCTGACCCGCACCCGCCCGGAGGCAGGCCCGCGCGGCTTCAGCGTCCTCCTCGTCGACAAACGCGAACTCGACGAGGGCAGTTACCGCCACCTCCCGAAGATCCGCACCCACGGCATCCGCGGCGCCGACATCTCCGGTATCGCCTTCGACGGTGCCCGTGTGCCGCGCGACGCGCTCGTCGGCGCCGAGGGTGCCGGACTGGAGATCGTACTGAAGGCACTCCAGCTCACCCGCACCATGTGCGCGGCGCTCTCGCTCGGCGCCGGCGACCACGCGCTGCGGCTCGGCCTGGACTTCGCCGAGGAACGCGAGCTGTACGGGCGGCGGCTGATCGACCTGCCACAGGCCCGGCACCTGCTCACCGGCGCCGCCGCCGACATCCTGCTGCACGAGGCGGTCGCCCTGGTCGCCGCCCGCGCCGTGCAGAGCCAGACGGCGGAACTCGGCGTCACCTCGGCCGTCACCAAGTATCTGCTGCCCACCGGCACCGACCAGGTCATCGCCGACCTGACCGGGCTGCTCGGCGCCCGCGCCTTCCTCAAGGGCGTGCACGCCGACGGCCGGTTCGCCAAGCTCCAGCGTGACCACCGCATCGTCGGGCTCTTCGACGGCAACACCCTGGTCAACCTCAACTCCTTGGTGAATCAGTTCCGTTCACTGGTACGCGGCTTTCGGCGCGGCACCGGCGACACGGCGGGCGGCGCCACCGCCTGCGACCTCGGCGCACCGCTGCCGCCGCTGGATGCGACGAAGCTGTCGCTTCTCGCCCGGCACGGCAGCGGACTCATGGCGGGGCTCGCCGCCTCGGTCGAGGAGGTCACCCGGCGTGCAGGCCCGCACCCGGCGCTCGGCCCGGTCGCCGAGGCCGCGCGGCGGCTGCTCGCCGTCACCACCGAGGTGCACACCGAGATGGCGGAGTACCAGGGGGCGCTCACCGAGGTGCCGCCCGCCGCCTTCGAGACCGCCCGCCGCTACACGCTGTGCTGGGCCGGGGCGGCCTGCCTCGGCCTGTGGACACACAGCGCCGACCGTTTCCCCGGCGGCCCCGGCGGCCCCGGTGAGGCCGGTGCCCCTGACGACCCCGACGACTCCGCCACCGGGGCGCTGTGGCGCGACGGTCTGTGGCTGCACACCGCTCTCGACCGGCTCCTGGTCCGCCTCGGCGAACCGGCGGCGGCCGGACCGGAGACCTATGAAGAACTGCTCGGCGCCCTGCGGGCGGCCCGCTCCTCGGGCCGGCTGTTCTCGCTGCTGCCGCAGCGGGGCCCCGAGCGGCGGCCCGCGGCGCCCGACACGGCCGCCGGCGAGAGGAAGAGGACGTCATGCTGATCGCTACCGAGGCCCCGGAGCCGCACCCGGCGACCACCACCGCCGGAGACGGCCACGGGGCGCCGGGACAGGAAGCACGGGCCGCGGCACGCGTCGCCGAACTGGACCGGCGGCTCGGCGACCCCACCGACGAGTCGGGGGAACTGTGCTACGCCCGGCTGATCGAGGCCGACGAGGCCGGTGAACTGTCCGCGGCCGGCGAGCGCGCCCTGGACGAACTGCGCCTCGGCGCCGACTTCGTGCCGGGCGCCGAAGGCGGTCGCCTGGAACGGCTCGACACCCTGGTGCGCGTCATGCGCCAGGTGTTCCGCCGCGACGTCGCCCTCGGCCTCGGCTACGGCGTGACCTCCTTCATGGCCGGTGTGAACGTCTGGACCTCAGGCGACGCCGCGCAACGCGCCCGCCTCGCCCGGATCCTCACCGGCGGCGGCAAGGTCTCCGTCGCCTACCACGAACTCGCGCACGGCAACGACTTCGTACGCAACGAGTTCGCGGCCCGCCCCGCGCCGGGCGGCGGCTACCTGCTGAACGGCGCCAAGCAGGTCATCAACAACGCTGACCGGGCGGACGCCTGGGTGCTGTTCAGCCGCACCAGCCCCGCACCGGGCAGCCGCAGCCACAGCGTGCTGTTCGTCGAGCGCGCGGCACTCGAGACGGACACCTGGCGGGTGCTGCCCCGCTACGACGCCGTCGGCGTACGCGGCTGCCACCTGTCCGGACTGCGCTTCGACAACACACCCGTGCCCTCCTCGACCCTGGTCGGCGCGAGCGGAACAGGAGTCGAAACCGCCCTGCGCGCCTTCCAGATCACCAGGGCCGCGCTCCCCGGCATGGCCGTCGGCACCACCGACACAGCCCTGCGCACCGTCGTACGCTTCGCCCTGGGCCGCCGGCTCTACCGCAGGTCCGTCCTGGACATCCCGCACGCACGGGCCACCCTGTCCGGGGCCTTCACCGACCTGCTGACCTGCGACAGCCTCTCGCTGGCCGCGACCCGGGCGGTGCATCTGCTGCCCGAGCAGACCAGCGTCCTCGCCGCCGCCACCAAATACCTTCTGCCGAAGCTGCTCACCGACACCATGCACGAGCTGTCCATCGTGCTCGGCGCCCGCTTCTACCTCCGCGACGGCGAGCACGGCATCTTCCAGAAACACATCCGTGACCTGCCGGTGCTCAGCCTCGGCCACGCCGGTTCCGCGGCCTGCCAGGCCACGATCATCCCCCAGCTGTCCCGGCTCGCCCGGCACTCCTGGTTCCGCGACCGACCGGCACCCGCGGACCTCTTCCGGCCGCGCGCCGATCTGCCGGACCTGCCCTTCGACCGGCTCACCCTGGCCGGCGGACGGGACGGACTCGGCGCCACCCTGGTCGCCGCCGCGGACACGCCGCCCGGCACGACGCCCGAGGAACGGGCCGTCCAAGGGCTCACCCGGCAACTGGCGGACGAGCTGCGGCAGGTCCAGCAGGCCGGCCGGACGCTCGCACCCGAGGACCGTACGGCGCTCGCCGGTCCCGCCGCGTTCGCCCTCGCCGACCGGTACGCCGTGCTGCTCGCGGCCGGCGCGGCGATCGGCGTCCGGCAGCAGGCGGTGCGCGACGGCGGCGACCCGTTCCTCGCCGACCCCGCCTGGCTCGCCGCCGCACTGCACCGGCTCGCCCGTCGGCTCGGCCGGCGGCCCGCCGCGCTCCCGGCGTCCGTGGACGCCCGGATGCACGACGAGGTGCTGCGCAGATTCCACGCGCGCACCAGCTACGACCTGTACGACACCCCGCTGACCGGCTGACCGACGCCGGTCGGCCCGCAACGGACCCTGGACGTCCAGACGGCCGCCGGACGGCACCGCGACAGCACGCCACCACCGCTCACCCCGCCGAGGAGTGCCCCATGCCCGTTCCGACCACCGGACACACCACCGAGTCTTTGACCACGTGGTTGGCCGAGCGCATCGCCCTCTACCTCAAGCGGCGGCCCGCCGACATCGACCCGGACGTGCCGCTCGCCGAGTACGGTCTCGACTCCGTCGCCGCGCTCAGCCTGTGCGGCGACATCGAGGACGACTTCGACGTCGTGATGGAGCCGACGGTCGCCTGGGACTACCCGACCGTGCACGCGCTCGCCGGCCATCTGCTGGAGGAGCTGGCCGCGGACACCGCGCAGGGCGGCGCTTGATGGAACCCGTGGCCATCGTCGGCATCGACTGCAGATTCCCGGGGGCGCCCGACACTGGTGCCTACTGGGACCTGCTGATGCGCGGCGCAGACGGGGTGGGGGAGGTGCCCCGGCAGCGGTGGGACGCCAAGGAGTTCCACTCGCCGACCGGGGAGGAAGGACGCACCAACACCACCGAGGGCGGCTTCATCGCCGACCCGGACGCCTTCGACAACGAGTTCTTCACCATCTCCCCGCGGGAGGCCGCCGCCATGGACCCCCAGCAGCGGCTGCTGCTGCAGTCCGCGTGGCGTGCGGTCGAGGACGCGGGGATCGCGCCGCGGAACCTCGCCGGCACCCCCACCGGGGTGTTCGTCGGCATCATGGGCAACGAGTGGGCGCACCTGCACCTGACCGACTACGCCAACGTCACCGCCCAGGTCGGCTCCGGCAACGGCTACTGCATGACCGCCAACCGGATCTCGTACCACCTCGATCTGAAGGGCCCGAGCCTCGCCGTCGACACCGCCTGTTCCTCCTCGCTGGTCGCCGCGCACCTCGCCGTCAACGCCCTGCTGGCCGAGGAGTGCGACCACGCGCTCGTCGCCGGCGTCAACGTGGCCCTCACCCCGGCCCTGTCGATCTTCTACACCCAGGCCGGGCTCTCCGCCCCCGACGGACGCTGCAAGCCGTTCAGCAGCGAGGCGAACGGCATCGGCCGCGGCGAGGGCGTCGGCACGGTCGTGCTGCGCAGGCTGCGGGACGCGATCGCCGACGGCCAGCGTGTGTACGCCGTCATCCGGGGCAGCGCCGTCAACCAGGACGGCCGCAGCAACGGGCTGACCGCGCCCAACCGGTGGGCCCAGCAGGAGGTGCTGGGCGCCGCCTACCGCAGGGCCGGGATCGAGCCCCGCGACGTGGTCTTCACCGAGGCCCACGGCACCGGCACCACCCTCGGCGACATGATGGAGGCCAAGGCGCTCGGCCACCATCACGCCGGCCGCGCCGGCACACCCATGGCGCTCGGCTCGGTCAAGGGCAACCTCGGCCACACCGAGGGCGCCGCTGGCATCGCGGGCCTGATCAAGGTCGCCCTGTCCCTGCACCACCGGGTGGTCCCCGCCAGCCGGTACGCGGCCAAGGAGAGCAAGCAGCTCAAGCTGCGCGACCACGGGCTGCGGCTGCTGAAGGCACCGCTGCGGCTGCCCGCCGGACCCACCGTCGCCGGGCTCAGCAGCTTCGGCATGGGCGGCACCAACGCCCACGCCATCCTGCAATCCGCCCCCGCCGCCCGTCCCGAACCCGCGGACGGCGCCCGTCGCGA